>JANQTF010000185.1 GCA_030731845.1 Bacteroidia bacterium
GTGAACCTTTGTGTCCTTTCCGCCTTTGTGGTGAAAAAAGAGATCGGGGAATTGGTTGAATTGCTGAGTTGTTGAATGGTTGAATGAGGAAATTGGGGAAATGGTTGAGTGAGAGAGAAAGTTAACCTCCATATCTCAAACCCCTATACCTCATACCCATATTCCGCTCTTCCATCTCTCAGTCCTTCACCCAGACCTTAAACTCGGTGCCTTGGAGCTCAAAATCAAGCGGGCGACCTCCTTCGAGGCGGAGCCACTGTTTGTCATCCTTCACGCCGTTGACGTGGTCGAAAGCATCATTGTTGCCAATGAGGCGCCAATTTCCAGTAGGAAGGGTGACGGCGGTCCAGTCGTGGGCCTCGCCACCTGTGTTAATCAGCACGAGAATGCGACCATCCACGATATAGCCGAGCTGATAGGGATTGACTGTGTCGAGCCACTCAAAGTAGCCATAGGGAATCGGATCGGCCTGCCGAAATGCCTGCCCATACTCCGACATGCGGAACTTGTTGAGGCCTTGCCAGAAAGCATACATCTTGCCGTAGTTGTTCTGATATTTCCGGCCATCTTTTTTCGCGCCGGTCTGCTCCCATACAAATTGGTTGGCCTTACGCATGTTGTAGGTGTCGCGCTTGCCGTGGAGATAGACCTTGGTGCCATTGGCCATGGTTTTCACCGTTTCGCGCAGCTCGGCGTGGCCTTTAGAGCGCATCATCTCGGTGCCGCCGTGGGTCACGATGGGCCCCACAGACGTGTAAAGCAGCAAAGCTGCGATCTTGAATCGGTTCTCGTCCACCCCCAGATTTCCGTTCCAATCGTTGATGGCAAACTGATCGGCCAGGGCCCAGTTGTCATGAATGTCAAGGTAGCTGATGCCACTGATGGGGGTTTTGTCGTCGGGGAAAGTGGAAGTGATGGCCGCTTTCACTTTTTCTTTTTCGCGGAAATTGCCACCCGCATAGCCTTGGTCCCTGCCTTTCTCCTCCGGATTGCTCGTGGGGCCTTTTAGGGCATTTCTCGCATCATCTTGAAAAAACATGATGGGAGAATTGTGCTTATACCAGTCCCAGGAGGGGTTGGACTCAAATGCCGGATCGAAAGATCCGATCCAAGGCTCACCATAGATGATGATGTCGGGGCCCAGTTCCTCGCGGAGCTTTTCGAGGGTTTGGCGGTCTATTTGCCCTGCCAGGTCAATGCGGAAGCCATCGACCCCAAACTCTTCGATCCAGTGCTTGCACTGGTCTATGAGCCATCGCTGCACCATGGGGCGGTTTTCGGTTTTTACTTCGTTTCCATATTCGCCGATATGCTCCAGGTTGTTGGTGCGATAGTAATATTGTTTGTCGAGCACATTCCAGTGGAAGAAATAGGGCTCGGCGTCCATGTTCTCAGCTGTGTGGTTGGGCACCAGATCAATGATCACCGCAACGTCTTCGTCATGAAAGGCCTGTACGAGATCGCGAAATTGGTCTCTCTCGGCGCCGGGCTCTGTGCCCCGCTGCCGATAGCGCGACTCCACGGCAAAGCAGTGGGAGGTGCGGTAGCCCCATTGGTAGTTTTCGGTCGCGATGCCCTGCTCAATCATGAAGGGATCGTTTTCAAAGGCAGGTTTCCACCATTCGTCGGGGTAATGGAGAAACTCCTGCATAGGCATGAGGTGCACCACATTGATGCCCAGATCCACGAGGTAGTCGAAGCCAACTTTGGCGCCACGCGCGTTTTTCAGGCCGCGCTCATAAAAAGCGGGGATGGTGCCTTTTTTATCTGCTGTAACAGGGAGTAAATCAGTGAAATCCTGGATATGCACCTCATAGGCAATGATGTCCTGCGCAGGAGGGATGCCGTTTTTGAGGGGCGTGGCAGGAATGGTGGCAGGCCACACCCGGCATTTCCCAAAACTGTCATCGCTGACCCGTGCATACGGATCAGAGATATGAACAGGCGTGGTTTCAAAAAAGTGATTGCCCGGATCATCCGCGCCATGCACCGTGAAATCATACCAAACGCCTTGAAGATTTTCCGAAAAAAATGCTTCCCAGACACCGTCTCCATCATTCTTCATCTCCACCTTTTGGTAAGACTCTTTGTCGTCTTTGCCGTGATAGAGATAGAGGTAAATGTTTTCGGCACGAGGGGCAAAGACCCGGAAGACGGTTTCGCTACCATCTTGCGAGATGTTGGCGCCCAGGGGCTTGGTGGAATAGAGGTCGCGAAACCAGCCATCAAAAGAACAGAGGCTACGCAGCCCCAGAGCTGGGATTTCCAACCAATACACACGCCGGATGTCGAGGGGTAGCTCAGGGATGAGAAGGGCAGTTCTTTCTTCGTTGGGCAGAACTTGTGCGATGGGGAGTTGATCTCCGCTTGCGGTGGTGAGACGAAAGGCTTCGGGAGCGAGCGGACGCTCAGTGCCTTGAAATTGAACCCAAATGGTGCCGGAACGACGTAGTTCTGCTTTCACTGAAGGTGGGGTTAAATGCGGAAATAATACCAGATTGCCACCTTTCTCATTGGTGGTTCCGGCAGGCGGTTGAAGCCAGGTATCATGATTGATTCTGAACTTGAACTCAGTCTGTGGCCCGAAAATAGTATAGCCAGCGTTGGGAACCGCAAGAATCCAGTGCCCATTTTCCACATGGGTTAGTTTCCACGCAGGATCGTCCATATTCTGGTCCCAGCTGCGAAAAGCCCCCGTGACCGTGACTCTGTCTGGGGTGACGGCATAGTGCGCCTGATCAAAGGTGAACCAGGTGGTATCTGTCCGATGAAAATAGCCTTGGGTCCAGGCAGAATCAGGAAAGATCTGAGCAGACAGGTAGCCGCTCATCAATCCCAGCAAGATCAACAGCAGGAATCGTCGCATAAGGTAGGTAGTAGTTTGGTCAGGGAAATTAGGGAGAGGGATCTTGCCAGACAAATGAAGAAGGGAGAATATAGCCTGGCTCGGGTGCCGATTTACCAAATGGATCGTTCCGCTTGGCGATCTGCTATCGTGCCACCAATTCCGCTTTCATTCCTGCTTTGGAGCCGCGCACAAATCTCCGCTGAAAAGCCCTCGCCACAAATTTGAACAGCCGCGCCCACACAAATCTGGGCTGGCTAAATGCCTCTATTTTGTACCACACCCGGCCATCTGCCTCTTGTTCCACATAAAATATTTCCTCGCCCCGCTCCACATGATTCCAAAGTGTGCCGTAGGCAAATCCATATTTGCCCGGCTCATCGATCACATACACGATCCGGCAGCTGTTCCACCACCACAAGCCAAACAACCGAAACATCACCGCTACTTCCTTGCCTTCCTCAAACACCATCGGCGAAGGGAAAACCCTGGTCCAGGGCCGGGGAAACATGGTCCAGTGCATCAGCGCCTGCTTTGCCTTGTCAAAGTCGGCACTGCCGCTACCAATTTCTGCCTTGTTGCGATCGTGATTGTAGCCGCTCGGCCATGCCTCGTCTTTGGTCGCTCCTACAAATGGATATGAATACGCTTCTGGCTTGCGCTGTGACAACCACTTTGCAAGCTCTTTGGAGCTGGGATACGACAAGGAAATTTTCATACGGGGAAATTAAGCATTTTCATTAAATACTGAAAGTAATGAAAATAGTTCCCTGTTTTCCTTTCTTACCCAGACAATGAGCACAAGCCATTCGAGGAGAAGCGCCTATTCTTGCACGATGATTTTTGTTAACCAGCTGCCTTGAGCGGTAGAGATTTGGAGTACATACATTCCCGGAATCAATCGTGAGCCAGGCCATGTGCCTTGATATTTTCCTGTGGAAATTGGCTGTATATCCAAATTTCCTAGCTTTCTGCCAGAGAGATCTATCAGCTCAACCGACTGTAGCTTGGCAAAGCTGAGGCCCATTTGCAGCTGAATCTGCAAAGTTGATTGAGCAGGATTCGGATATACGACCGTTTGGCGGGCAAGCTCTTCTTCGAGCGTGGCAGCGATTCTCACCGGATTCACCAACACATACCCGATTGCCACGCCGCCTTTGGTATCCACCACCTGATATTGGATGGTATCTGGGCCCACGTGGAGGAGGGGATAATAATAGATTCTGTTGTTCTGCACGAGTGCGTTGCCGCCTGGATCGTTGAGGATGGCTGCAATGAGCACGGGGTTGCCCTCGGGGTCGGTATCGTTAAGCGAGGCATCGATAAGGTGAATGGGCGGCTGCCCCACAAAGCGCAAGGTATCAGTCACCGTGACCGGCGCTTGATTGGTCGCACCATCTTCCAGCCCGGCAGCATTCATCACGAGGGCCGGCACTTCTATTGCTGGGTCGGGGCTGTAAGCATAGGCCGCCGAAGGCGAAAAGGGCGTGCCATAGATTTCTTTGATACCAGTGGTGAATTCCAGGAGATTGCCCGAAGCAGCGAGAGCGGGATCTTTCTGGCCTTTGCCTTTGTCACGCACCACATAGGGATCGTCTGCGGAACGGAAAAAATTATTTTCCACCACCACTTCACTTTCAAAATAGGCTCCTACGGAGGCATTTTTGATCAGCTCCAGATAATTATTAAAAAAGTGCACCTGCCCAAATCTTACCCTCGGGCTGTGTTCGCTAAGGCCGACGCTGCCGCGGCCATCAAACCAGCAATGATGAATGGTCACACGCAGGTGATCGCGGCAAGCAATTTCCGTATCTGATTCACCGATGACCATCACGCTGTTTTGATTGAGAAAATGGCAATAGGAAATGGTGACATAGTCAGCCACGTTATCGGCACTGCTGTGGATGTCGATGAGCCCGCTGCTGCTGTTTTGTAGCTGACAATGATCCACCCAGACTTGCTGCGCTGTGATGCGGATCGCATCGGTGTTGTCAGTAGCGCCTGCTACATAAGAATCGCCAATGGAGAGATTCCGAATGATGACGTTGTTTCCATTCACCCACAACCCACCACCGAGGATAGCAGCATCTGGTGAAGTTCCGATGATGGTTTTGTTGGCTGCTACGAGCAGCATTTCCTGGGGTGCAAGCACAATGCTGTCGGCGATCTCAATGATCAGGGTGCTGGCACTGCTGGCATGACCCAGAAGCTCCGCACGATTGGCTGCGCTGACGGTGCTTCCGCCCGCACCGCCCGTGGTGCCACCATTGACCGAGGCCCAGCCAATAGGCGATTGGGCCCATAAAGCAGGCGAAAATAAGAGGGCAGTGCCAAGAAGGATCTGCCGGATGCTAGAAAAGGAAGGAAGGTGGATCATGGGGAATCAGCAAAATAGGGATGGAAAATCGAACAGTTCGGCGGTGAATTTAATTCCGATAATTGGATTAATCACCCTCTTCGCCGACAAAACCATCTTTGTAAGAGTTTATACTTTATGATTGGGCTTGGTCGGGTCAATCTTGAGTTCTTCCCCAGGCTTAGCATTTTCAGGTTTTGGGTGAAACGACAGAAAATAAGAGTTGACGGTCGAATCAGCAGGGCGATCGGTTCGTTTTTTGCACATTCTCCAGGCTCTGGTATTTCCGTTGAGAGGAAAATCAAAGATTGTAAGCACGTTAGGTTTGGGGAATCAAAGCCTGATCATTTGCGAATTGAGCCTTGATTCAGGGGAAGAGGAAGCAAATAGAATCCTGCCGACTTTCGGATTTTCGCATCTGATCAGATCTTTCCGGGTAATGATTCATTGCCCAATCGTGGCGGAAGTCTTCTTGCCACTACCGTCCTTGCATGCATGATTCTCCCCCCAGGAGGTCTCCCCTTCATTGATCCTGGTCGCTTACACATCACCATCCTAAGACGATACCAGGAATTATGCACCGTTCTCTACCTACCCTTTCCCAGCGGGCCCTGTCGGGCCTGATCCTTATTTGGTTTGTCTCTGTTCCGCTTTTGCTCCGATCTCAAGCCTGGGTTGACTCTGTGTGCACCTTCACCCAATACAAAGCTGGTGAACACGCCATTTGGCTAAGCAAGCTGCCCACAGATACCGATACAGATTACATTTTGGGGCCGAATGACGGCCTCATTGAATATTTTTCTGATTCCACGGCTCGCATCACCGCCCGCATCTACAACCGCTCCGACAGCACCCGTCAATGGGACATGGTCATGTGGCTGGAAGCGAGAAGAGACTATAATGCCTGGACAGCGCTGGGGCGCGGCACCAAAAACGGTGGCGGTGGCAGCAGTCAACCTTCCTGGATTTTTTATGAGCTCGATTCTACCCGAAGCCGCTTGTATGGTGTTCCGGGCACATTCTATGCAGGAGACAGCCTGCGGCTGCTCCACAATCCACCAAACTACCAGTATGGATTTCAGATAGGTGTAGGCGCCAACGACAAGAATGGCAACTACGGCATCAGCGGCTGGTTTCGCTTTGACGGCTCCTATAGCGGTCACGGCGACATCAATGCCAATCTGGCTTGCAACGCCCTCCCACCCTGCTTTGCCAACATCGACGCAGCCCTCGCTCAATGCGTAAGTGACTCTAGCTTTTCCCTAGCCGTGACATTCTCTGGCAATGACTCTCTCTACAGCCTGAGCGATCAAAACGGCAATGGCCCCGGTCTTGTGCCGCCGGGCAGCTACCTGCTCGGGCCTTATCCTTCGGGTAGCATTGTCTCAGTCATGATAGAAGCGCAAAACAGCGACAGTTGCTTTGCCGCCTGGGATTCTCTCACCGCTACCTGCGAGCCTGTAAACGTGTGTGATGTGGTTATCGACACGGCCTTTGCCCAATGTGCCTCAGATTCTTCCTTTGAACTGGTCGTCACCTTTTCTGGCATTGGGCCAGCATTCGCCATCTACGACGATCAGGGGTCTGCCCCCGTTGTGGTGAATCAGCCGGGCACCTACTCCTTTGGCAATTATGTGAATTCGGTGGAGGTTCTCCTCTTTGTAGAAGAAGCTACCCTGCCAGGCTGTCTGGATGTATGGGGCCCTCTGACGGCAGATTGCACGCCGGTCGCATTATGCGATTTGGTGTTTGACAGCCTCTATACCGAGTGTGCTACCGATTCCAGCTTCCGCATGGTGGTGGCTTTTTCAGGCACAGGCAGCCAATTTCAAATATTTGACAACGTCGGCTCTCAGCCCCTGCTCGGACTTTCTGCCGGAACCTATGTCTATGGCGAATATCCCAACGGCACGCCCGTGTCGCTCACCGTGTTGGATTTCGGGATCTTCAATTGCTTTTTTAGCACGCCAGCCCTTACCGATAGCTGCCAGAGTAGCGACAGCACCACCAGCTTGTGGGGAAATTTTCAAGCAAGTGCAGCAGGAAGTGTGGTCTATCTCACCTGGAACAGCCTTCGCGAATCGAGCACGAAGACCTTTGTGGTTGAGCGCAGCACAGACAGCCTCACCTATGAGGTGATCGCCCAGATACCAGGTGGTGGAAACAGCATCAATGCTCTGCGCCGCCATGAGGTGAAAGATTTTGATGTCGAGCCAAACCAGGCCTATTACTATCGTCTTTGCCAGATCGATACCCTGGAAAGAAGACGCTTTGCGCCTGTTCGTAAAGTGCAAAGTGACCTCCTGCGTGCCGGTAGCTTCGGCCTGATGTATCCACAGCCGGTCCAAACCCAAAGCAGTCTGCCGGTCGTGGCTGCCCACGCAGGAGCCACTTTGGAAATTATTGTGGTGGATGCCCGAGGAAAAATCTGGTCACAAAGAAGTGAGCGCCTGCAGAAAGGGTCGCAAGACATTGCCTTTAATTGGGAAGGACTGCCCCCGGGGCTTTACTTCGTTCGGGCGGTGATCGATGGCAGCGAAGCATCTGCGCAGCGAATATTGGTTTGGCAATAATGCCAGTTTCGCAGCACATGGGCGATTCCTTTGTGCTTCGGAGCAATGCGGGTTACGAAGTCGTTGCGAAGTCGTTTACCTAAACCGTTGTCGGCAAAGGGATTTTTTCCTGGAGCCGACAGCGGTTTTTTTATTCGACAGAGGGAATGAGCACTTGCCCTTCTCTCAAAAAATGTAACTTGCAGGCAAGCCAAACAAGCCCTTCTCATGCGTTTTTCTATTCTGCTGGTTTTCCTGATCCCCTGTCTGGGCCTCCATGCACAGATTTTTCCGGAACTAGGTGCCCAGCGCGCTGGAATTTCAGCCCTCACCTTTCTCAATCTGGATCTGAGCCCCCGCTCTGCTGCCCTTGCCGGAGCCAATATTTGCCTTTCCAGCGACGCCTTTGGGGCAGCACTCAACCCCGCCACCCTGAGCGATCTGAAGGGGATTTCTGTGGCCGCATCTCATACTTTTTGGGCCGCGGACATCGACTATTCTTTTCTCAGCGTAGCCAAACCTACTTCGGCAGGTGTATTTGCGATCTCCCTCTCTGGGCTCAACTCTGGGCCTATGCCTGTGCGCACCACTTTCCAGCCAGAAGGTACTGGCGAAAATTTCTATGCCTATTATCTCACCACAGGCCTCAGCTATGCCAATCGCCTCACCGACCAGTTTTCCTGGGGCACCAATGTGCGCTATGTGCGGGAGCAGCTCGCAGAGTTTCGCGCCAATACTGTGGTAGTTGACCTCGGGTTTCTATACAATACCGATTTCAAGGACCTTACCTTCGCAGTTGCCATCAAAAACTTTGGAGGCAACTCCACCCTCAAGGGGAGTGTAGAATTGGATACCGCATTTTCCAATAAGCCCCTTAACCTGGAGTCCTACCCGGCACCTACCGTCTTTCAGCTTGGGCTGTCGATGGTGCCTTGGAAGAATGCAGACGAAAGCCAAACCCTCACGGCCATGCTTCAACTCAATCACCCAAACGACAATTCCGAAAACATCAGGCTGGGTCTGGAGTATGCCTACAAGAACCTCTTGTTTCTTCGGGCAGGCTACAAAGTCAACGTCAAAGATCAACCTTTTCCTACGGCAGGTGTTGGTGTGCGTATGCGTTTGGGTGCCTTCCCTTTTCGATTTGATTATGCCTTCGATCAATTGCAATACCTCGGTACCATTCACCGCGTAGGGCTCAATATTGATTTTTCTTCCGAAACGAGATAGCGATGAAACTCTTTTCTTCCTTTTTGTGCCTGAGCATCGGGTTGCTACTAAGTAGCTGCGGTGGGTTTTTTGGAACGAAAACACCAACAGAATTTCTGGACGTGCCTCAGTATGACGATCGCTCGGTGGCCTATGTGCCCATCAGGCCAGCGATTGAGGACCTCGACCGCCCTGTGGATGTGATCGCAGGCTGGGATGAGCTGATCTATGTGGCCGATGAAGGCAGCGAAGAAATCATCTCCTACGATCAGGCTGGCAATGAGTTGGCTCGATTTCAGGTGCCCGGCCTTACCTCCATCGCACAAGACAGAAGGCTTGATATTCTCGCCACCGGTACCATCGATACTGTGATCAATGGCAATGCGCTCACTCTGGCTGCCATTTATCGCATCGACCTCAACAAAAGTGGAACCTATGGCCTGGCCAACGCCCGGATCATGAAATCCATCATTCACCCCTTCTACTTCAAATCGAGCACCCCTACAAGCATTGATGCACAGGTGAGATTTCGAGGAATTGCCCCCTTGGGCAACAATCGCTACTATGTGTCGAGAAATGGCCCCGCTAACTCTCCCAACCAATTTGGTGGTCCCGATGATGCTATTCTTGTATTTGACGAGAATGACACCTACGTCACACCGATAGCTGTGAGCACCAATCTTGGCTTGTTTCGGGATTATTTTAAGCAGCCATTTGGCCTCACTACCCTGGCGATGCCGCCTCAATCTCCGGCTGTAGATCGAAGGGGTGATTTTATTTTCACCTCCTTATCTTCTACCGCCGTGCTAAAGGTGCAATATGTTGCTTTTTTGGAAAGTGACTTCGGCTCCAGCTATGAGGTGAGAAACTTCAGTGTAGGGGACACGAGCCGCGCTGATGGCTTTTTGTATGAGCCTAATCGGTTCACCCTGCCAGTGGATGTGACCATCTCTGGCGACGGCACCAATTATATCTTTGTGGTAGATGCCGACAAGGATTCCCTCTATCAATTCAATGCTCTGGGCTACGAGGGCGTGAACCCGCCCGCAGGATCGCGGAGTAGCAAGACCGTGCTCGCTTCCTTTGGCGGTACAGGAACAGGGCTCACCCAGTTCAACGAACCACGAGGCGTGGCCTATCTTAACAGGATTGTCTATGTGGCAGATGCGGGCAACCACCGGCTTCTTCGTTTTCGGTTGACGACTGATTTTGAATAGCAGGAGAAGGTAGAAAATGAAACAAGTCTCAAGCAGGCACGTTTCCCTATCAGGAGCGTTGTCTCGTGACTCCCTGACAATTTGAGCAGGAGTTGTATGGCATGAAAAATCGTGCTTGCGCTTGTCCGGCCTTTTTCAGTGATTTGTGAAACCAACGACACGGCATTTCCTGTGGCTAAATTGATTCACAGTCTCCGCTGTCCAGGGCCCTTCACTGCTCTTCTGAGGCCCAGGTGCAATAGCAATATATGAAGTATTACATTTCCGAAACCCCCTTACACTTGCGGGAATACGGTCGCAACATTCAGTCAATGGTCGAATATCTCAAGACCCTTGAGGACAAAAAAATCCGTACTGCAGTGGCCGAAGAGGTGATCAAATTCATGATCTGTCTCAAACCATCCATCAAAGAAAATCCAGACTACAGACAACAGCTGTGGGATTATCTCTTTTTCATTGCTGAAGGTGAATTAGATGTGGATGCTCCCTTTGAGTTTCCCGACAAAACGCCCGTTCACCACCCGGTTGGCGAGCGGATGCCCTATCCTAAACGCAAACCAAGATTGCGTGAATTTGGGGTGAATATTGAACTCATGATCGAGCGGGCCCTCGAAATGGAAGAAGGACCCATGCGCGACGAGTATATCAATATGCTCGCCAATGCTGTGAAAATGGTGAGCAGCCCCGCGCTTCTCGAGAAAGGCACAAGCCCAGAGGATGTGATTGCTCACCAGATCGCCAAGCTTTCTAAAAATAAGCTGATCGTGGATGCCTCCACCATTCGCCTGAGCAAAGTGATGCCGACACACCCGCATCAACAACCACAGCGACCGCTCAGCAAGCCCAAAAGAGGTGGAAAAAACAACAACCGCAGTAGTGGGAATAACGGTGGGAGTAAATCGTCCTCCAGGACTCGCGGGAAACGTAGATAAGGCTTAGCCAATGATCTAAAACGCCTTGATCCCCCAAAAAAAAAGAGCGACAACCAGCTGGTTGTCGCTCTTTTTTTTTCATATCAGCTGCAAACCACCCGAAGCTGTCCTTGCTATCAGGCGACTGCCCTTGATTTGCGAACTTCCCATACAATCGCGAATGCAAGCAGCAGGAAGGTGAGAATGGAGAAAATCAGGCCGATGGTATTGCCCATCACATAGGACTGCGGATCAAACCTGAACTCGATCTCGGATTCGCCAGATGGCACTTTGAGCGCACGCAGCACGTAGTTCGCACGCATGTGAGGCACCTTTTCGCCATTGATATAGGCAGTCCAGCCTTTGCCGTCGTTGTAATAAATCTCAGAGAATACAGCAAGGCCTTCGCCTTGGTGCCTGGCCTTGTAGGTGATCTTACGAGGGGTGTAGCTGAGCAGCTCAATGCTCGCCGTAGGATCATTGGTCGGGCTAAGATTACCAAGGGTTTCGCCAAATCGTCCGCCATCATAGGCTACATCGATCACAGCTGTGTTGGCCGGGTTGATGCGCTCCAGTGCCATGATCTCTTCCTGTGGGGTGTTCACCTTCTGCACATTCGAGACAAACCAGGCATTTCCCAATGCGGAGAGGTTTTGGATGGCATTGGGGGCATCGGGGTTGTAAATGATGTATCGGGTGTTGAGCATATTGAGTGCTGTGTTTCTGCTCAGAGCTGCCTGAATCATCGAATCTGTGACCTGCTTCCCTTGCAAAACTGCCCTGATTCGCGCCGATTCGCTGCTGATGAGCGTATCGATCACATCCTGATACCGACGCATCTTGGCTGCGTGGTAGCCACCGATAGATTTATGGTGGTACGGTGTGATCTTGTCGTAGGCAGGACTTGTGGTAAGATTAAAAACCCGATAGTTGGGGTCTTGGTCTTGAAGCACATAGGTGTCGGCCTTGGAGGGGAGAAATTCTGCTTCAAAATTCTTTTTCGCTACGGATTTCTCTTCCACATCCAGGTATCTCGCGGCCACGGGAACCATGTCCACCAACACAAGCAGCGCCAGGCCGCCAATCACTGGCAGGGCCTTGATGGCCCCCCGGAGGTAAAACAGCATGAAGGTGGCTCCAGCCAAAATGAGTGCAGCTGAGCGCAGCGCATCGGCACGAAGAAGGCGCTCGCGGTAGGACACAATGAGGTCGATCAGCTGGGTAGGTAGATTGGCTTCTTTTTCGACTGAACGCATGAAATCCAGAAACAGGCCACCCGCTACCACAAAGAGCAGGGCAAGTCCCGCGGTCACGCCAGCTGAGATAAACAATGCCTTGCGCAGCTCCTCTTTGCGTTCCCCCAGGTTGGCGGTCATGAATTCCTTTAACCCCAAAATTCCCAAAAATGGCATGGTGAACTCTGCGAGCACAAGGGTCATGGACGGTGCCCTGAACTTATTGTAGGCAGGGAAATAATCGAAAAAGAGGCTGGCGATGAAAGAATGCGAGCCCCAGGCCAGCACGATGGACAACACCGTAACCGAAATGAGCCACCACTTGATGGGGCCTTGTACCAATATGGCACCAAGCAGGAACAAAAAGCATACAATGGCGCCTACATAGACCGGACCGATTGTAATGGGCTGATCGCCCCAGTATTCGGTGAATTGCGGAGCTGTTTGTGCGCCATAGGTGCGGCTCAGTTCGCGATATTCGTCTGACTTTGAATCAAAGGATTGAGACGCGCCACCATTGAAATTGGGAACGAGCAAGGTGAATGTTTCTCCAATGCCATAGCTCCATCCGAAGGCGTAGTCTTTTTGGAGGCCTTCTTCGCTGGCATCGGTAGCGGGAAGCTCGCTTCCGCCACGCATGGTCACACCTACATACTCAGAGGTGGTCCATACCCGGGAGAGGTTGGGTCCTACGCCCACAATGGCTGCCAATACCACCACGGCCGAGGCTGTAAAAAACGCCGGTAGGGTTTTCTTTTTCACCGCATCGATGAAATAGACGATCCCGAAAATCAGCAGGGCAATGGCGAGGTAGTAGGAAATCTGATAGTGGTTGGCATTCACCTCAAGGGCCATAAAGAAGGCGGTGAGAGCTCCTCCCAGAAGATATTTGCCACGATAGGTGAGCAACACACTGGCTACCAGAAAGGCCATGTAGGCAATCGCTGCCGCTTTGGACACGTGGCCGGGCCCGTGAATGATAAACCAATACGAAGACAAGGCATAGGCCGCAGCCCCCAACCCTCCCATCCAAGGCCCGAGGTTGAGCACGAGGAGCAGGAAGAAGAAACCGACGAAAGTCGTGAAAATGTAACTCGCCGGGCGTGGCAACCCAAACCGCATGAGGTACTTTTCTACATAAAAAAACCAGTTGCCATCATACATCGTTCCGGCCTGATAGGCAGGCATTCCGCTGAAAATATTGGCGTTCCATAGCGGCTCCTCACCAGTAGCCTCACGATATTCTTGTCCCTGATGAGACATGCCGATGTAGTTCACTCCGTCATCCTGGTTTAGCACTTTGTCTTCAAACACAATGGGCTTGAAAAACAAGGCTACGATCAGGTAGAAACCGAAGATCACCAATCCGTGGGTGATCGCGGTCTGCTGCCAGGGCTTCAAGCCGCTAAGCATGGAGGCAGCACCGCCTCCCGCCGCTTTTGGTGAAGGGCTGGGCTTACTCGGTTGTTTGTTGGGTTGCTTGGCCATAAGGGTCTCGTAGGGTATCAAATTGATGCCCTAAACTAAGAACCCTTCGGCGGTCCTGCAATAAATTAAACGGAGACTTGCCTTATGACACGAGTCGGCGCTCGTCTTCGAGAATTCCGTTGAGATATTCTCCGTAGCCGCTTTTGATCAAAGGTAGGGCGATCTGAGCAAGTTGCTCCCCGTTGATGTAGCCCATGCGATAGGCAATTTCTTCGATACACCCGATTTTTTGCCCTTGTCGTTTCTCAATGATCTGGACAAAATTGGCGGCTTGCATGAGCGAATCGTGGGTTCCGGTATCTAGCCAGGCTGTTCCTCGCCCAAGGATAGACACCTTGAGCTCGTTCATGGTGAGGAAAATCCGGTTTACATCAGTGATCTCCAACTCCCCACGTGGCGATGGCTTTAGGTTCTTGGCGATGTCCACTACCCGATTGTCATAGAAATACACGCCCGGCACGGCGTAGGAAGATTTGGGCTTGGCTGGCTTTTCCTCGATGCTGATGGCGTGGCCTTCGGCATCAAACTCTACTACGCCATAGGCTTCTGGGCTGGCTACATGGTAGGCAAAGATACGCCCGCCACCATTGGCCCGAATGTCTTCGCCGGCTTCCTTGAGGGTTTCGGAGAGCTGATCGCCATAGAAAATGTTGTCGCCCAGGATGAGCGCCACAGCGTCATTTCCCACAAAATCTTCGCCGATGATGAAGGCCTGCGCCAGCCCTTCTGGGTTTTCCTGCACAGCATATTCAAAGGTCATGCCCAGACTTTTGCCATCTCCCAGCAAATCTCGGAACAGCGGCAGGTCTCTTGGGGTGGAAATGATGAGCACCTCCTGTATGCCCGCCAACATCAGCGTGGAGAGCGGATAGTAAATCATCGGCTTATCATACACAGGCATGAGCTGCTTGCTCACGGGGATCGTCAAGGGGTGAAGGCGTGTGCCGGAGCCTCCGGCGAGGATAATTCCTTTCATCGAACGATTTGGTTTAGGAGAAAGGGGAATGCCGTGTGTCTGTTCCATAACAATGCTGAATGTTGGCTGGTACGAAAGAACATCTCCCTTTCTTACGAATCAATATCTTTTTTGTGTATGATCACCTCATACAGTATGCAGTTTACGCGTAGAATACCCAAAGAAAAATGCAGCCTTGGGATAAATCTATCAATGATGCGGCGCATTGTTTTATTGCGGTTGCGACTAACAGAGATTACTTTTATCGCAACTTTTAGGGGGAATCATTTTTCCTGCCTAAGTTACTGCTATTGCTCACCGACCAAACCAAACATACCATGTCTTTTCGCATAGAACGTGATACCATGGGGGAAATGAAAGTTCCCTCAGATCGCTATTGGGGTGCTCAAACCCAACGCTCCATCGATAATTTCAAGATCGGCGAACAAACAATGCCCATTGAGATCATCCACGCTTTCGCGATTCTCAAAAAGGCTGCCGCCATCACCAACGCCGAGCTCACCAATTTTCCGAAGGAAAAAGCGGACCTCATCTCACAGGTTTGCGACGAGATTCTTGCTGGCAAGCTCGATGACCACTTCCCCCTCGTGGTGTGGCAGACTGGCTCCGGCACACAGTCCAACATGAATGTAAATGAGGTGATCGCCAACCGCGCTGCCGAGATCCTCGGTGAGCCCATGGGCAACAAGACCACCATTCACCCCAACGACGACGTCAATAAATCACAGTCTTCCAACGACACCTTCCCCACCGCGATGCACATCGCCGGATATACCCACATCGTGGACTACATGATCCCACGGGTGAAAATCCTTCATAAAACGCTCTCTGAGAAAGCCCAGGAGTTTGATGACGTGGTGAAAATTGGCCGCACCCACCTCATGGATGCGACGCCGCTCACGGTAGGACAGGAGCTTTCTGGCTACGCCATGCAGATTCAGCGCGGGCTCGAGGCTGTCTCCCTCAACCTGGAGCACATGCGCGAGCTCGCCCTTGGTGGCACAGCGGTAGGCACTGGCCTCAACACCCCTGCTGGGTATTCAGAAAAAGTCGCGGAAAACATTGCCAAAATTTCAGGACATCCTTTCATCACAGCAGAGAATAAATTTGAAGCGCTCAGCGCCCACGATGCCGTGGTAGGCGTCTCCGGTGCCCTTCGTCGTCTCGCTGTGTCGCTCATGACCATCGGCAACAACATCCGCCTGCTTGCCAGCGGTCCGCGCTGCGGCATCGGAGAGCTCATCATTCCTGAAAACGAACCCGGTTCCTCCATCATGCCCGGCAAGGTGAATCCTACCCAGGCAGAGGCCCTCACGATGGTCTGCGCCCAGGTCATTGGCAATGATGCCGCCATCGCCGTTTCCGGCACACATGGTCATTTTCAGCTCAATGTGTTCAAGCCTGTGATGATCTACAACCTGCTGATGTCTTCGCGTCTCCTCGGCGATGCCTGTCTTTCTTTCAACGACAACCTGGCCGTGGGCATCGAGCCCAACCGCACCCGCATCAAAGAGCACCTCAATAATTCTCTCATGCTCGTGACGGCCCTCAACACGCACATCGGCTACGACAATGCCGCCAAAATCGCCAAAACCGCGCACAAGGAAAACCTCACCCTCAAGCAAGCCGCTCTCCAGCTCGGCCTCCTCACCGAGGAGCAATTCGACCAGTACGTGGTTCCTGGGGATATGATTGGGAGGTAGCCTTTGAGATCGCTGCGCTGCGAGATTTTGAGACCGCTGCGCTTTGAGAGGCGAGACTTTGAGATCGCTGTGCTTTGAGATTTTGAGACCGCTTCGCTGCGAGAGGCGAGACTTTGAGATCGCTGCGCTTTGAGATTTTGAGACCGCTTCGCTGCGAGAGGCGAGACTTTGAGATCGCTGCGCTGCGAGAGGGGAGACTTTGAGAAGTGAGATTTGATCGGCTTCGCCTCTTGTCTGACTTCTCTCATCTGACCTCTGACACCTCATTTCACCCCCAAACCCCCTCCCCAGCTCACATGCCTGCGCGCAGGGGGCTTTAAGATCCAGTCTCGCCTCTCAATCTCTCTTGTCTGACCCCTCTCATCTGACACCTGACTTCTCTCATCTGACACCTGACACCTCATTTCACCCCCAACCCCCTCCCCAGCTCATATGC
>JANQTF010000186.1:0-14446 GCA_030731845.1 Bacteroidia bacterium
ATTGCTAGCGAGGGGTTTAAACCCCTCGCTCGCAATGGGGGGTGCCATCTCCTCCCCAGCCCGGCGGGCTGAACAATGCTAGCCCCGGGTGAAACCCGGGGTAAGAAGGCTACTTCTTTATCCGGAGGGCTAAGAGGATTGGGGAGGAGGATGTTTCTTCTCACGCGCCTCCATGTAAACGCTGCTTTACTTCCTCAGCCCAATTTCCCGGAGTCTTTCTTCGAGGTATTCCCCAGCGGTGATGTCGTCATAGGCGCGGGGATGCGTGACGTCAACGCAGCTGTCGAGGACGGAGAGGTCCATGGTGGATTTGGGATGGAGGAAAAAGGGAACGGAAAATCTCGGTTCCGACATTTTCTCGCGGGGTGGGTTGACTACCCGGTGGGTGGTGGATTTGAGGCGGTTGTTGGTGTGGCGTTGGAGCATGTCCCCGACGTTGATCACGATCTGATGGGGGAGAGGCTTGGCGGGAATCCACTGGCCATCAGTGTTTTGGGCTTCGAGGCCATCGGCGCTGGCGCCGATCAGGAGGGTGATGAGGTTGATGTCTTCATGCTCGGCGGCACGCACTGCGCCATCGGGCACTTCGTCTGGATTCTCGATCGGGAAGTAGTGAATCGGGCGGAGAATGGAGTTGCCGTTGTGAATTTTGTCGTCAAAATAATGAACAGGTAGCTCCAGGTATTCGGCGATGGCTTGTAGCAAGGCCATGCCAGAGCGCTCAAGGCTTTGATAAATGGCTACGCCATATTCGCCAAATTCTGGCACCTCGTCTGGAAATACATTGTCTGGATATTCGTTTTTGATGGGGTCTCCATCCTGCACGATTTGCCCGATATGATAAAACTCCTTGAGGTCGCCCACGTTGCGCCCCTTGGCATGTTCTTTTCCCTTGGATGTGTAGCCCCGCTGACCTGCAAGACCTTCAATTTCATATTTTGCCTTGATTTCGTCGGGCAAATGAAAAAATGCTTTGAAGGCGGCGTAGGCCCCATCGATCACCTCTTGGGGCACACCGTGATTGTCCACAATGGCAAACCCGATGTTGGAGAAGGAATCACCGAGTGATTTGACAAAAGCGGCCTTTTCCGCAGGGCTTCCCTGCGTATATTGGTTGAGATCGACAGTGGGGATAGATTGAAAACTCATAGGGATTGAATATTGGCGAATTTGACACGGTTGATAGACGAATATACAACTTCAAAGTTGAGGATACGAAATCACTTTGTCTATCCGAAATCCTTTCTTTAGGTTCGGTCCATGATCACTTTTTCTCGAATAAAAAGCATGAGAATATTTTGGTGTTTTCTGTTGTTGCAGGCCATCCACAGCGGCCTTTTTGGGCAGGCAGTGCTATCTGGTAGCATCGTCAACGAAGCTGGTGAACCCATTTCCTACGCGACGCTTTCCTTCAATCAGGCGCGATATGGTACCCTCAGCGATGCCAATGGCTACTTTCGCATTCCCCTGCCGCCCGGTGACTATTCTCTGAAAATCACTCACCTCGGCTACACGCCTTTGGAGACCCGCATCAGCCTCACGGCTGATAAGACCCTTCGCTTTGTGCTCAGTGACGAAGAGCTCTCTCTCGACGAAGTCGTGATCGTGCCCGGTGGCGAAGATCCCGCCTATCCGATCATGCGGGAAGCCATTCGCCGAAAAGATGAAAACAAGCTCGTCTCCGACCAATTGGCCTATGATGCCTACACCAAGACAGTTTTTAAGCTCGCAGATAGCTTCTCGTTTGAGGAGTTGGTGAAATCCATGCCGGGGGCCACGGGCACCGATACCATAGAAGTGCCTGATGATCCGCTGTTTAAGACCAATATCATCTATCTCTCTGAAAATTCGTCGCGGGTGTGGAAAGCTGAGCCAGACAAAATCAAAGAGCAAATTATTCGGACGCATGTGAGCGGCAGTCAGGCGGGATCGAGCATTTTTGGCGATTTTTTCAATCAATTTTCGCCCTACGAAAATCTGCTCTTCAAAGGAGAAATGGCCGAGCGCGGGATCATTTCGCCCCTGTCTGATCAGGCGATGTTGTTTTATCGCTTCAAACTGATCGGTGTGAGCAAGGTGGCCGGGCTGTCGGTCTATAAGATTGAGGTTACACCAAAGCGAATTCATGATGCTGCCTTTCAGGGCATCATCCAAATTGCGGATAGCAGCTATGCCGTGCAATCTCTGGATCTGTATGTCACGAAGGAGCAGTCGGTGCAGCTCGTGGATTCTCTGCGCATGACCCAGGAATATTTTCTCGAGAATGGAAAATGGGCACCGCTTTCCACGCGCATGCATCTGGCCATATCTATGAAAATTCTGGTCTTCACCCTGCCGTTGAATGGCACATTCACCTCCGTGCTTTCCAATTATGACCTCCACCCGGATATCGACGATAAATTCTTCTCCCAGGAGGTGATTGCCATCGTGGATACGGCGATCAACACCGACTCGATGTGGTGGGAAACCAACCGCCCCATTCCTCTGCTAGACAGAGAGGCGCTGGATTTTCGCCTGAAAGACAGTCTGGAGCGCGTGCAGAACAGTCCGCAATACCTTGATTCGTTGACAAAGTCCCAAGGTTTTCCCGGCTTCAATTCGCTCCTCACAGGCTATACCTGGCAAAACTATCGCACGGGGGCCAAGTGGAAATGGCGTGGCATCTGGTCTTCCGGATACAATGCCATCGAAGGCTGGTATGCGGAGAGTGGCGCCTCTTATTTTCACCCCATCGGGAAGAAGATGAGCTGGGAATTAGGAAGCGACATTCGCTATGCATTTTCACCTAATCGTTTTCATGCCATCGGCTTTGCCAACATGGAGAGAAAAGGATTCCGGCCATGGTCTGCCTCGATCAAGGGCGGGGATTATGTCGCCGAATTTTCCAACATTCCTCAGATCTCGCCATTTGCCAATACGTTTGCCTCTCTTTGGTATCATCGTTCCCATATTCGCATGTATCGACGGCAGTTTGGCTCTGTGGAAGGGGAATGGGAGCTGTTGCCGGGGCTCTCGGTATTGGCCAAAGGCCTCGTGGAGCAGCGCAGCTCGCTGGAAAACACAGATGAATACTCCATTCGATTCAAGGACAGGACCTATGAGGACAATTTCAGTATCCCCACCCACACGGCCTATGTGGCGTCTGCTTCGGTGGTGTATCGCCCGTTTCAGCCCTATATCAAGGTGCCGGAAGGGAAGATCCTGATGAGTAGCAAATGGCCTGAATTTCAGGCAGATATCTGGCATGGCATCGGGGTGCAGGCGACTTCGCCATCGTTTACCAAGCTCGCCCTCACCATCCGAGACGATGTCTCGCTCGGGCTGTTGGGCACGCTTTCTTATCGCGCTACGGCTGGCCGGTTTTTGCAAAATCAGCTGACCTACCTGCCCGATGCTTTCCATTTTCATGGTGGAGAAACCTTTTTCAGGATGGGCGAAGGATTCGATCAATTTTTCCTCATGCCTTATTATTCCTACTCAGACACCCGACCCTTTGTGGAGCTCCATGCAGAAAATGCATTCGGAATCTTTGTTACAGGGAAAATCCCATTGCTACGGAAGCTGAAAATCAGTGAATACCTTGGCGGGCACGCCCTGATGATGGAAGGCCGGGCTCCGTATGCGGAAGTAAATTATGGACTGGAATTCCGGATCCTGAAAGCATTTAAGCTGCGCTTGGATGTGAACGTGTTTCTTACGGGTGAAGACAGGTGGTTGCCTTATGGGTTCACTTATCGTCCGGAGAGCTTGTTGCAGTTGGGGCTTCAATAATTCATACTTGCAAGGCAGATCTTGCATTTCGTTTCGAGAGGACGTAAATTATCCTGCGTCAAACAGACCCCTATGGAAGAAAACCCCCAATCAACCCCAGCACCCGAAGGTGCTACTCCCACAGAATCTGCTGCTGCTCAGGAGGTAATGTGGCGGCGAATAGCCAAAGAATTTCGAAAGGAAATCGCGCGGGAATCCCGCGACGACGACGATGACTTCGACGACGAAGCCAATGCCATTGCCATCGGGATCATTGTGCTTGGTTTGCTTGTCGGCGCATTTTTTCTGATTCGACCTTTTTTTCGTGACAAGCCCGTGGACCCTGTTTACACCAAGCTCGAAGCGATCAAGCATATCCAGGATCTCACGTTGGTGAAGCAGCATTACACGAGCCTGATTCCTGTGACTCAAAAGCCCAAAAACGACAAAGACGAACCGCCCCTCGAGTTTTTGCTCCGGGCACCTGTGCAAGTCTATGGCAACATCGACATGAGTCAGGTGGATTTTATCGTGGAGGATGATAGCCTCATCACGGTGATCTTGCCTCGGCCGAGCATCGACAGGCCCTATCTTGATTTGGGGGAAACAGAAGTATTCAGTGCAGGAAAAGCCCTTTTCCAGAAACTTTCCAGCAGACTTTTTGCGAAAAACGTTCGCTATTTGGATGCCTACGATCAGATCACGGCTGCGATGGAAAAAGCATCAGATGACGTTTATGCACGTGCTTTGACCAACGACATCGAAAAAGAAACCCTGGATCAGGCAGAGATTTATCTCCGCTCTCTGATCGGAAGTCTCGGATATCGGGTACGCTTTGAGCGTCCTGTGGATTTGCCCGATCCTGCAGACAGCACAGGGTGGCGGGCTTTGCAGCAGCAGTTGACCAACATCGATATGTCGGCGCCAGAGATACCTTCCCAGAGAGGGATTATTCGTCGTTTGCTCACCAACTAAGCCATTGTCATGACTGGAATATTAGCTTTTTTCCGTTTTGTGGGATGGCGCAATCTCCTGTTGGTGATTCTTGCCATCGCCGTATTTTTTCTCATTCGCACACAATTTTTTCCCAAAAACCCCGCTGCGCCCAGGGTGATTTCACTCTTTGATAGGGTAGAATATGTCCGGGAATTGCGCCTCGTGACCTTTTACTCCGAAGAATTACTGGAAATCGGCGTGCAGGACGCCCTCAGCAGAAAAGTGGAGAGGCAGGAGGAGGCCGTGGAAAATGCTGTCTTGCTCAGAACCCAACTTGCGCAGAAAAATGAGCTGGCCAACGGCTATGCCGCTAAAGCTGCCGCCAATCGCATCAGCCTGGAGCGAAGGCTCCGATTTCAACTTCGCGAGCGCGATAGTCTTGTCTCCAATTTCAGAGACGTGGACCCCGGTCGGCGGGTGACTGCGCGTGAACTTCAGCGCATCCTTCAGGATCATCCCAATGCCTACAGTCCTGAGTTGAGAAACAAGGTGAGAATGTGGGCGACTTTGCCCAATTCTCAGGCGGAAAAGAAGTTGTTTGAGGAGGAAATCAAGAGCATGGCCGAAACGGAAAGCGAAAACAAGCGTGCTTCACACAAGATCGAGCTTCAAAAGCTCGATGGACAGATCGCACAGGTACGCGAATTTTTGGATCAGGCGAAGGAGGAGGAAAAACGAGCAGAAAGAGAAGCCAGAAACTCCAACTCAGAGGCTAGCCAAGCCTATCTCCAATTTCGTCAGGATTCTGTCTTGCTCGTGGAGCTCAAGATTGAGCTTGTCAATCAGCAGGTCAATCCCTTACCAAAGTTGATTGCGGTGGTCTCTACTGAAGTGACAGCCTTCGTGGATCTCGAAGGCATGGACTCCGACATCGAGGACAATATGCTCACACTTTGTGGCGTAACGTCTGCCCGGGTCGATTCCAACGTGCGGATCAACCTGTCTTCCGATAACCGATATCTAACGGCCAAAAATTTGACCATTCTCTCGACTGGGAAGAGCGAAAATGAAATCGAGATGGGTGTGTACTACCATGTGTACGAGGAAATGAAAGAAGCCCTGGTAGAAATGAAATCAAAAGTGATTTCAGATGCCATTGAGCGTGGCTTGTTGGTGGAGGCAGATCAGATGGCAAGGAACTATTTGGAGCAAATGGGCCGTTCGCTCGGATTTGGGAAAGTAGTGGTGAAGGAATCCTGCGAAGAACCAAAACCAGCTTCTGTGCTTGCCCAGGAGGCCTCGGATTCCATCCTGATCCAGTCTGAGGACATTCGCAGGCGGGTGGATTCGCTCGAAGCATTTATGTCGGATAATCTTGGCATTGACACGGATTCGCTGCAAGATGAAATCCTGATTCAGGATTCAGTGAGGGCCCGTGGCTTGTGATGTGCTGCGAGCTACACATGTGCGACCCATTTTAGGGGCAAAAAAAATGAGCCATCCCGATTTTTGCGGGATGGCTCATGTGTTTCGAAAACAAAAATAATCTGTTAGCCTACGGCTTCTACTGATTTCACTTCGGGAATCATTCTGGTCATGAGGGTTTCGATCCCGGTTTTGAGCGTGAGGGTAGAGGAGGGGCATCCGGAGCAGCTTCCCTGCATACGAAGCTTGAGAACCCCTTCTTCGAATCCTTCATACACAATGTCTCCCCCGTCGCCAGCTACTGCGGGGCGCACGTGGCTTTCGAGCAATTCTTTGATTCGTTGGGTGATTTCATCATCATCCGGATTGGTCTCTGGGGCACTTTGCTCGGCGAGCGAGCCAGTGAGCAGCGGCTGTCCGCTGGCAAAGAAGGCCTTCAAATAATCTTTCACAACAGGAATCACTTCTTCCCATTGGAAAGCATCACCCTTGGTAATCGTGATGAAATCAGATCCGATAAAGACACGCTCCACAAAGCTGAAGTCAAACAACTTCCTGGCTACAGGTGCTTCGGTGGTGTCTTCCACAGACGGGAAATCAGCTGACCCATGCGGCAAGAGTTGTCTGGAGACAATAAACTTCAGCGAAGCCGGATTGGGCGTAATGGCTGTATAAATCATGAGGTGAAATTGGTCAGATGAGGCTACAAAGGTAGATAAATGGCTTGAGTTTCTAAGCCAGTATCGTCATAACGCTTAACCACATGAAAGGGTTTATGCCAAGACCATATTTGGTCGATGGATGGGTTCGTTTTCCCAACCGTTTTGCTCAATATGGAGAATGGCGGCCACGTGTGCATCAGCAATCAGCTGCCGGATGTCATCGCGGCGAAGAAGCTCGGTTTCTTCCTTGTTGGTATAAAACCCGTTTTCAGTGAGCACTGCGGGCATAGAAGTATTCTGCAAGACATAGAAGACGTTTCGGCTACCTTTTTTGTGGGCTTTGATCCCTCGATCCCTCCACGTGGGTAGAGCCTTTAGAAGCTCTCGCTGGAATACCGAGGCGATTCTCATCCCTGTATTGCTTTCTGGGAAATGCCACATTTCCAACCCACGTGCAGATTCGCTGGAAGACCATGCATCTCCCATACCGAAGGCATTTGCGTGGATCGAGACAAAAATGGGTGGAATGCCGAGCGGATGAGAAGCAGAATTCGCGCGCGCTACGCGCTCCCTTAGGAAAGACCCAACCTGGGTTTCGGGTACTACATTGAGATACTGAACTCCAGCTTGGTCAAGTTTTGGAATCATTCTCGCTACGATGTCGCGGGTGAATTCCCATTCTTCGAATCTGGTTCCATCTTCGAATTTGGGAGATCTTTTTCCGCTTTGCAGCTCTCCATGGCCATTGTCAAGCAACCAATAATACCGTGGTGTTTCGATGCTAATGCTTTCTCCTCCATTCGGATTCACCTCAATGGTTTCACCGATGGCACTGGCCAAGCCGCCCCGGCTGCGCTGTGCAGCCGCAGCGCGGTCTGCCAATTCCTCCGGAGAAGGGCCATATTCTTCCAGAACGATTTCTTCATTGAGCTGGGCAGCATCTTCAACAATCGGATCTGGCGAAGAGAAAATGGATTTGAAAAATTCTATGATGTTATTCCACATGGCAGAAGTTGAGTTGAAGGTGTGGGGATAATCCAAAGATAGAAAATATTTTGAGCTAGCCTTATAGATGGAAGGGCCATATATAGAAACAGGCAAAGGATTTTTCCAATCCTTTACCTGTTTCTGACAATACTCAATCTCAGATTACCAATCGCCGGAGGCGCCGCCTCCGCCAAAGCCACCTCCGCCGAAGCCGCCAAAGCCACCGCCCCCGCCACCAAAGCCGCCGCCACCGCCGCCAAATCCACCGCCACCAAGGAAGATCCAGGGCATCAAAGAACCGCTACTGCGGCGACCGCCTCCTTTTCCTCCCCCTCCTCCACGACTCATGATCGAAAAGAGAATGATGATCATAATGATGACAACGAGCTGTGCGCCATTCCCTCCCTGGTTGGAGGTCGTGGTCTTGGTATAGTATTTGGAACGAGGTGCGTTTTCGTACTCGCCATTGGTGGCGGCAATGATGGCCGTTGCCGCATCTTTGAGGCCGGTGTAGTAGTCGTTTTGCCGAAAAGCGGGCTTCATGAAATTGTTCATGATTTCATTGGCACGAGAATCAGGCACTGCTCCTTCGAGGCCATAGCCGACTTCGATCCGCATTTTTCGGGCGCTAGGATACACCGCAATGAGGATTCCATTGTCATTGCTGCCACCACCTACGCCCCACTTTTCTGCGATCGAGAGGGTGAACTCTTCGAGGCTGGCATCGCTCGGGAGTTCCATGATCGCAACGGCGATCTCATTGGAGCTGCTCTCCGCATATTGGGTGAGCAGCGCATTGAGCTGGCTGGCTTCCGATTGGGACAAAGCCCCAGAAAAGTCATTGACGAATCCTTTTGCCTCTGGAATTGATTGAGCCCAAGCCGGACTCAATGGCGCCCATAGGAAAAGTAGAAAAGGGAGTAAGTAGCGCATTAATTAGCGATTGAACATTTCGTTTACATCAGGAGCTTTGTCTGCCCCAGCCTGAGCCTGGAAGGTTTGCATGGTTTCATATCCAAAAACGCCAGCCCAGAGGTTGTTGGGAAATTTTTTGACAAAGGTGTTGTACTCACGTGTTGCGTCGATAAATCGCTTTCTTTCAGTAGAAATGCGGTTTTCTGTCCCAGCCAATTCAGCCATGAGCGCGTTAAACTGTTCGTTTGACTTGAGGTTGGGGTAGCTTTCAGCCACAGAAAGGAAGCGAGACAAGGCTTGTCCCAGCTGGTTTTGCGACTCCTGGAATTTCTCCATCAGCTGTGGGTCATTGAGGACTTCTTCGGTTACCACAATGTCTGACACTTGCTTGCGGGCTTGTGCTACATTGGTGAGGGTAGATTGCTCAAATTCAGCGTATTGCTGAGCAGTAGCAACGAGGTTTGGAATGAGATCAGCTCTACGCTGATACACATTTTCTACTTGAGACCAGCTAGAGAGGGCGTTTTGCTCGAGCTCTACCATGGTATTGTTGGCACTTTTGCCACTCATAAAGGCACAACCTCCCAATACAAGGGCGAGGATGCCGAAAATTAACAATGCTCTTTTCATACAGCGATTAAGGTTCAATTTTGCGAGTAATGACACAGGGTCTGTGTCAAGGGTTGGAATTGTGATCGGCACAAATTACGCAATACAGCTTGGATTTGTTCTGTTTTGGTTCTGTAATCCGGTATTTCTTGCCGAAGAGAGGGGCCAGGCCACTGTCTTTTATCAGAACCAAATTTCCTGAGCCAGCCTAAAGGTCTGGCAATGCGCCTCCACAATGTCGCGAATCTGAGGGGAATATCCTCCTCCCAGAGAGATAACAACCGGGAGCTTGTTTTTGTGACAAGTTTCCAGCACAAATCGATCGCGCTCTTTGCAGCCTTGTCGTGTCACTTTTAGTTTTCCGAGTTTGTCAGTTTCGAGAATGTCCACACCTGAGAGGTAACACACGAGTTCTGGCTCAACCTCATCGATAAGTCTTGGAAGGGTTTCCCTGAGTGTCATGAGATAATGATCATCGGTAGTGCCTACTGGCAGGCCAATATCAAGATCAGACTGCTCTTTTTGAAGCGGGTAGTTGGCCTGACAGTGCATGCTGAAGGTGAATACACGTGCCTCATTCTGAAAGATAGCCGCAGTACCATTTCCCTGATGCACATCGAGATCCACGATGAGGATTTTGGAAATCATGCCCGCCTGAAGCAACCAATTACAGGCGATGGCAAAGTCATTGAAAATACAGAATCCTTCTCCGCGGTCTCTAAATGCATGATGTGTGCCTCCAGCGCCATTGATGGCAACCCCCCATTTGAGTGCGTAGAGAGCATTTTGGATCGTTCCCTGGGCTATGTGCCTGCCACGTTCAATGAGTCGAAGTGAGTAGGGGAATCCGGTTCTCCGGATTTCGCGTGGGCTGAGCAGGCCTTGCTGAAGTTTGTGCCAGTATTCTTCGCTATGAGTGAGCAGGATTGTTTCTTCGTCTAGTCTGCCGGGCGCATAGAGGTTGTGAGGAGCAATGGTGCCTTCATATAGCAGTTGCTCAGGGATGAGCTCATATTTCTCCATCGGAAACCGATGGCCTTCTGGCAGCGGATGCTGATAAAGCGGCGACCAGGCAATCTTAAGGTGAGGAATCTCAGGTGTCATAGTAATGCGACATTCAACCCTAAGTAAAGAGATTTTGTTTGATGAACTGCCCCAGATTGTCTGTTTCACTTTGATCAGATCTTCTTGAATACACAAGGTTTGTAGAAATCCGTTCCAACTCTCTCTCTGAATGTGTATCTTTTCAGAAATACTGTTGGATTATGAAAGCGCTCAGCATCTTATTCTATAGCATCATCACGTTGATTGTGATTGCTTTTGGCGTCAATCGCTTTGTTGAAGAAAATACCCTCCAAGGCGAAGGACCCTCTGAGACCAAGATGGTTGCGGTAGATGGATTTGACGAAATAGACATCTCAGGTGCCTGGGAGGTGACCCTCAAGCCCGGTGATTCCTATGACTTGCAGGTAGAAGTCCAGGAAAATCTCAGAGAGAAAGTGAATGTGGTCATTCAAGGCAATCGACTGAGTGTGGAGGTGAAGGGGAACATCAACCCAACTGGCCCCATGCGACTCATCATTTCGGCACCTGTGATCCGGAAAGCTTATTTTTCAGGCGCATCTTCTCTCAAATCGGATCGCCCTTTGACCAGCGAAGAGTTTGAGGTAGAATTTTCCGGGGCCGCCAAAATGGATCTGGAACTCGATGTGGATCGCCTCTTTGTCAGCACTTCCGGCGCTGGCCACGTGATTCTTTCCGGCCACGCCCGCGAGACAGAAATTGATATTTCAGGTGCGGGAAAGGTGTTTGCCAGTACCTGCGAAATGGCTTCCCTTGACATTGAGGTTTCCGGAGCGGGGGAAGCAGAGGTATTCGTAACAGAAAGGTTAGCCGCTTCTGTGTCTGGTGCAGGTTCTATCCGATACAAAGGAAGCCCAACAGAAGTAGTTCAGGACATCTCAGGTGCAGGGTCTGTCAATCCTATGTAGCTTGAATGTTGTCAGAAAAATATCGTCCTCTAAAAAACATAACAGCGCCCTGTTTCTCTGAAACAGGGCGCTGTTACCTATCGGAATCATGACTTGCTACCTGTCTTTTGCGCCAGGGGCATCCTGCTGCACAGCTGATTGGGGCCTGACCCATCTGCCATCTTCCACTTCGGGGTTGAATGTGATGCTCGAAAAGGTAAATACAAGCGCTGGCTCTCCTGCAATCACATACGTAACTTTGTGGGCAATCATGGTTCCCCACATTTCGCGGTAGTCCTCATACACGATTTTCACGGGCTGAAGGATTCCTTTGATCACTCGCTGATCCTGTATCATGCTGATCAGATGAGTCTCCGAATCCAGATACACGATGAAACCTCCACTACTTTTGGTAGTGACTTTGATTTTTTCGAAGAATTGAGTTCTCTGTCTTTCCTTGCCGAGGTATTCAAGTTGATATTGATATCGCTCCGCATCTGCTACGGGGCTTCCCCATCTTGCAAGATGCACCATGGGAGCCATGGATTCTGCGGTGATATTGGACACTTGAGCCACGTCCCCTTGCCCGGAAACAGTCCACGCAGCTTCTCCATCAAATGTCTCGCGGGTGTACTGCGTCTTATTTTGGTAGGTGGCTTGCCACTTTTCGCCATTCACTTGAAAGAGCTCGTATGAAAGCGCATCACCAGATTTTGGCATGGTAGCAGTGCCAGTCCAGATGACGGAATTAACCCCGTCAAAGCCTTCTGCTTTGCAAGCAGTGAGGTGTGCCGTAATCAGTTCTGCGGCATCGAGCTGGGCAAAAGCCCTGCTCAGGGTGGCGAAAAAAATCAGCCCTAGCGCCGTGGAAGCGAATAAAGAAATTCGGGTCATAAGGATTATTCAGTTTTTCCGAAAAATAAGGAAAAAGCGGCGGCCATCATACCTCCAAAGGCCAGCCAGTAGCCGATTCCGGCCATTTTAAAAAAATTGAGCGTAGCGCCGATCTCCATGCCGAGCACGTTCACCGTATTTTGTTCCTGAATCAAATAAAACGTGAGCCAGGCAAAGCCCATGAATAGGAGATTCACAAACACGCCCCGCTTGTATTGGCGCTTGGCCAAGGCTTTGATGATGTAGGAAAGGCCATAAAGCCCAAAGATCAGAGGGCCAAGAAGCACCACCACGAGCATGGCGAGAAGTCCATAGCCTTTGAGATCGGCAAAATTACCAAACCCGTTTTTGAACAGGTCAATGGCCCATTCGCTGTTTTTGTATTCCACCACATCGAAGTAGTCAAGTGTGGTCATCACCTCGGTGTAACCGCTTATCGGCTGACTAGCCACGGTGATAAAGGGTAGAAAGAAGGCACCGACGCAGGCTAGGCCTCCAATAAGCAATACGATTTTTTCCAGTTTCATAAGTTCAGGCAATTAGGAGAACCAAAGGTAGCAAGGGAATCAACGATTTCCGATCGTGAGCGATCGACATGGGTATGGACGGGTTTTGGGGTGAAATAGTTGGAAGAAGGATGAGAGAAGACGCTGGGGCAGGGTGGATTGTGCCCGGTGTAGGCTGGGCTTTTGGACGCATAGGCGAGTGATTCTTCAACAGGTAATCCCGCAAGAAAAACCCCGCTCTCCCCTTTTCGGGTAAGAGCGGGGTCTGGATTATGAGTGAGGTTTGCTACACGCTGGCTTTCTCCTGTTCCTCTTCTGGAAGGTAGTCGGAGAATGGTAATTCGCTGTCCTCAGAAGATTCTGCTTCGCCGTTGTTGACCCAGCCGAGCTTTCTGTTGATCCAGCTTTCCAGCCGTTTGACCTGATAATACATCACCGGCACAAATACGAGTGTGACAATGGTGGCGAAGGTGAGGCCGAAGATGATAGACCAGGCAAATGGTTGCCAGAAAGCGGCACTATCGCCGCCAAAGAAGATCTGTGGGTCCAAATCCGTGAGGAGGGTGCCGAAGTTGATGTTGAGTGAAATGGCCAATGGCACCAATCCCAACACTGTGGAGGAGGCGGTAAGAAATACAGGTGTAAATCTTGTTGATCCACCTTCTACCACGGAGTCTCTCAAGGACATTCCCTGCTTTTGCAGCATCTCGATGAAGTCGAGCAGGATGATTCCGTTATTCACCACCACACCAGCAAGCACCACAAGACCCACACCTGAGAGCACCACCGAGAAGTCCATGCCCATGATCACATGCCCAATGAATACACCGAGGCAGCTCAAAACGACCTGACTCATGATGATAAGGACATTACTCAGGGAGTTGAACTGGACCACTAGAATCATGAAAATCAACAGAATGGCAACTCCAAATGCAGCCCCGAGGAACGCACCTTCCTCTTCCTGATCCTTGGTTTGTCCGCCAACCTCTATTTCCACATTTTTCAAGGAGCGCCCTTGCTTGAGGAATTTTTCTACAGAATATTCTATTTCCGCTGCTACATCATTCACATTGAACTCCGTGAGAACATTGGAGGTGATTTTGACCGATTTCTCCAGATCGGTACGGTTAATTCCCCCATAAGAAGAGCTGTATCTCATCGTAGCTACGGCACTGATTGGCACCGACTTAAACCTGCCGTCGGCCATGTCCATGTAGGTGATGTCCATATCGAGCAGGGTGCTGAGTTGGTCGCGATAGCGGTCCTGCAAGCGTAGCTGAATGGGGTATTCGTCCTCGTTTGTGCGGAACTTGGAGACCTCTTTGCCAAATAGCGCTGTGCGCACCGCCACGCCGATTTGGGCAGAGCTCATGCCGAGTTCGCTGGCCTTTTTGCGATCCACATCAATGAGGACCTCGTTCTTTTTCTCATCCACATCCCACTTGAGCTGTTCAAGGCCTGGCACATTGAGGGAGTCGAGGTATTGAAACAAATCCTCACTCACGGTCATCATATCGCCAAACTCTTCGGAGGTGATCAGAATCTCAATTGGTGCGGATCCCGGAGGTCCACTGGCATCCTGGCCCACGGTGACTTTGGCACCCGGAATGCCTTGCACGGCTTTTCGGATGTCTTCGAGGATGAGCATGGTGGAAGCGCCTTCGCGCTCCTTGATTCCCACAAACTCCACGGTGATCTTACTCTTGTGAGGCGATGAGCCGCCCTGATCAAAGGAATTGGCATCGCCTGCGCCGATGGCCACATTGGTAATCACCGAGCGCACCATCGGATT
>JANQTF010000186.1:14546-27612 GCA_030731845.1 Bacteroidia bacterium
GGAATGGCTTTGCGCTGAAACCAGGCGATCATGAAGCGAAGCACGTAGGCATTGAGCAACACGAAGCCCGCCATGAAAAAGAGGAAATTGCCAAACATGGGGCTATCACCCACACGAAACAAGATGCCAAGGATGACCATGACAGCCGTATAAACTGCGACTTTCTTGTGAGGAATTCCTGCTTCGGGATCGTCTTTGCGCATAAAGGCCACGGCAAAAACCGGGTTGATCACATAGGCCACAAAGAGCGAGGCAAACAGCGTGATGATCATCACCACAGGCATGAAGCCCATGAATTCACCGACAGGCCCAGCCCAGAATAGCAAAGGAAGGAAGGGGCAAACGGTGGTCAATGTGCCGGAAAATACGGGAATGATCACTTCGCCAGCGGCCTTCTTGGCTGCCTGCACAATCGGGAGGCCTTCTTCGTTGAAAATCCGGTAGGTGTTTTCGATCACCACAATGGCATTATCCACCACAATTCCCATGGCGAGAATGAAGGAAAACAATACCACGAGATTGAGGCTAAACCCAAGCGCAGGAAGTGTTGCAAAAGCAATGAAAGACGAAAGCGGAACCGCCAATCCTACAAACAAAGCGTCGCGCACGCCCATAAAAAACATCAGCACGATGGTCACGAGGATGAAGCCGATGATGATGGTGTTGGTGAGCTCGTTGAGGGTGTTGCGGGTGAGCTGCGACTGATCTGCGGAGAAGACGACGGTGAGATTTTCCGGGAACTTCGAGTCTTGCATGGCGGTGGTAATGGCCTTGATCCGATCGGAAGCGTCCACGAGGTTTTCACCAGCTTTTTTGATCACGTTGAGCGTGAGCACGGGTTGCCCATTGAGGCGCGCGTAGCTCTCGCGTTCTTTGAATCCATCTACCACATCGGCGATTTCACTCAGATAGACAGAGTTTCCTTTGCCCGAGCGGATCTTGAGGTTGCGAATTTCTTCCACAGACTCAAATTCCCCATCAAGTCGAACGGCCATTTTTTGGCTTTTCAAATCGAGCTCTCCACCAGAGATGATCACGTTTTCGTTTCCGATGGTGCTCTCAATGTCAGATAAGGCGACGCTCGCGGCCTGCATCCGATACAGGTCCACATTCACCTGGATCTCCCGCTCCAAGGCTCCAACAAGGTCAATGCGAAGAATCTCCTTGCTGAGCTGATTTTCCAGCTCGTCCTGAAGTTCTTCGGCGTACCTTTTAAGGGTCACATTGTCATAGGGCCCCGAGAGGTTGATGAACATGATCGGAATCTCCGACAAGTTGATGTCGTTGACGATCGGATCGCCGGGCAAATCATTGGGAAGCTCGCTCTTGGCACGATTGACGGCGTCTTCCACCTCTCGCTTGGCTTTGTCGAGGTTCACATCGGTCTCGAATTCCACGAAGACAGAGGAGAAATCCTGGACAGAGGTGGAATTGATGTCTTTGATGCCTTCAATTCCTTTAATTTCCTTTTCAATCTTTCGGGTCACAAGATTCTCCACATCGCCCGCAGCTGTGCCAGGGTATGGGGTCGAAACAAAGATGACTGGCCATTGGATCTCTGGAAAATTTTCCTTGGGAAGCGCATTGAAAGAAGCGAGTCCCGCGAACACGATCACGATCGTGAGAAGGAAAATAGTGACTCGGTTGTCAATGGCCCAGCTTGATACGATAAACTCCTTGAAGGAGCCTGGTTTTTTTGGTGATTCATTCATGGAAGCATGGATTAATTACCCGCCAAAGGCATGTCAAAACTAATTTCTTGTCCGTCGCTCAGGTCGTTATACCCCGAAGTGATGAGGTAATCTCCCACGGCAATCCCCTTGGTGATGATGGTCTTGCCACCATAATTGAGGCTTGTTTCCAGCATTCTGCGTTCAGCTGTCCATTTGCCCTCCTTTTCAGTTGCGACAAAGACAAAGGGCCCATCCTCCGATTGCTGTACGAGAGAAATCGGCAAAACCACGGCATTGGTGGCTGTCTCATCATTGATCCGCAGGGTCCCAAACATGTTGGGCTTGAGGCCGGAGTTTCTGGGCAATGAAACTTCTACTTCGAATGTGCGGTCATTGGGGTGGATGGTCTCGCCAACAACCGCCACCTTGGCATCGATGCTTTTGCCTACGGCTGGAAATTCTACGATCACATTGTCTCCTTTTCGCACATCACCAACATAGGTTTCGGACAGTTCGGCCTTGAGGCTCAGGTCTGCATTATTCACAATTCGGAAAGCGGGAAATCCCGGAGAAACCATTTCTCCCACTTTGGGAATGACCTCTTCCACCGTTCCTGAGATTGGGGAAGTGATTCGCATCATTGACAGTTGCTCTTTCTGGGTTTGGACCCGCTTGTTGAGCGATTCCACGCGATTTTCGGCTTCGAGGAGCTGCACCTTGGTGCCGATACCCTGCTCCCACAGCCGCTGCTGACGGCCAAGAAGGTCCTGTGCGAGGATCAATTGGGTCTCCACTTCGGCAATAGAAGCCTGGATGAGGGCATCATCCACACGACCGAGTAGCTGCCCTGCTTTGACCGCCTGACCTTCCTTAACAAAGATTTGGGTGATTTTTCCGGATCCTTGCGGGCCCACACTCACATTGTCTTTGGCTTCTACCTGGCCTTGCACATCGATGTAGTGCTTGAAGTTGTCGCCCTCCACTTGCTGCACCCCCACAAAAGCGATGCGGGCACGCTCTTTTGTGCTGGGATCGAGTTTGGCGATCTCTGATTCGAGCGAAGTGATTTCTTCGCTGATGCTGCGGAGCTCGGCTTTTTTCTCCAACAACAGCTTCTGCTTATCCTGGAGAGTTTCTGCCTTTTTGCCACAAGCAGCTGATACTAGCAAGATAGCGCTGGCAGTGAAAATATAGAGGAGGTTCTTTTGGAACATGGCCGTCGGTTAGTTTCTGAATGAATGATATTGTGAGAACGATCCCATGGCTTTCTCAAAAGAGAGCTCTGCCTGGAGATAGTCATAGAATGCTTTGAGATTGGCATTTTCGGCCTCGCGGAGGCCGGTGTTGGCGTCATTGAGCTCCAAGCTGGAACCAACGCCTTCGCGATATTTGATCGTCGCAACGTTGAAAATCCTATTGGCAAGCTCGACATTCGCCCTGGTGGATTCCAGGGTGCTGTAAGCGTTGAGAAGCTCCATTTTCGCCTGCTCATATTCAAGGGTGCTTGCCTGAATCAGTTGCTCCTGCTGGTTTTGGAGCTTGTCAAGTCCAATGCGCTGCTGCTCTATCTTGCGTACTTTCATGAAGCTGTCGAACACGTTCCAGTTCATTTGCAAGCCTACCACTGAGATGGGGAACCATTGTTGATCAGAATCGAGAAAGTTGAAGGCATCGCGCTGGGCATTAACCTGATAAGATCCAAAGAGGCTGATTTTTGGCAAATACCCCATCTGGGTGCGCTTGAGATCGAGTTTTTGCAGGTCTTCGGTTTTTCGGAGAATGGCGAGATCGAGGTCCTGCTCAGGATTGTATTGCTGGGAGATGTTGTCTGGAAGTGCTGGAGAGGATTGTGGGCTGCTTTCCGGAGCCAGCAAGGAGAGCGAATCTTCGAGGGGCATCCCCATTTGGAATTTCAACAAGGCATCTGCCAGTAATACATATCGCTCGATTTTGGCCTTTTCCAATTGCAAGTTGTTGAAATTAATCTGAAGCCGATCCACATCAATAGCCTCTACGAATCCCTCGGTGTTGAGAGCTTTCGTCTCAGTAAGGAGCTTTTCTATCCGGCTGATGTTTACAAGGAGGAGGTTGGCCTGTTCGCGGGTGATGAATGCCTGGATATAGGCCTTGGACACCGCCAACACTACTTCCTCGCGGGTTCGATTGGCTTGCCGCTGGGTCAGTTCTGCGTATTCTTTGGCAGCTTTTACCCCATAGAAATAAGCCCCATCTATCGCCGTCCAATTGAGGTTGGCTCCTACGGTTGATTGCCAGGGAAACCCAAATTGAGCATTGATGGCTTGGCCAGGAATGGGCTGGAAGGTTTCAGGGTCGAGCCTTGTGAGCGGATAGGGCTTGCCATCGATGATTACGATATCTTGCTCAGGTGCAAAGAACCCAGGCAGAATCTGCGTGGGAAGCTCCACAAAGTACTGAAGATCAGCTCCGAGGGACACTTGCGGAAAGCCCGTGGCCGCAAATTCCTTCACCTGTGCCTTGGCGATGTACTGGTCGAATACTGCGTTTTGCACATCTTTATTGTGGTCGAGTGCATAGGAAATACAGGCATCGATCCCAAAATCCTGCTGAGCCATCGCTGAGTAGGGCAGGAGTGTCGCCAGAATGGTGAAGATGATGAATGGGCGGGTGCCATGTTTTGGCTTATGTCGGTTCATGACTGGGTATTAGGTTCAGAATGGGTCATGGATGAATGAGAGAGGTGGGTATTTAGCACCTCGCGTCCAGCATCAGAGACGATGCCACGGAGAAAAAATTCGAAGATCTCGTACTGGATTTTGGCTTGATCAAACTGCTCGCTGGGAAAATATTGGGACTGGAGACTCCCGCCAATTTGCATGACCCTTAGCCTTGCCATGATTTCCACATCGAGATTGCTGCGATAGAGTCCTTCAGCGATTCCTTGGGCAAGATTTTGTTTCATCTTGCTGAGAATGAAGTTATTGGAAAAAGATTCAAACCTGCGCCATGCATCAGGATAGAATTTCTGAATCTCATGAATCAGGTTGGGCGAAACGCGCCTGAATGTGCTGATCGTCCAAATTACGATTTTGGACAGCTCGTCAATGGCGTTGTTGGCGTTCTGTGTAATCAGATCAGATTGTGTTTCTTCGTTCTTGAAGTAAGCTTCTGCCACCGCATCAACCAAGTCTGCTTTGGTCTGATATACCTGGTAGATGGTCTTTTTAGAAATCCCGAGTTGTTGAGCCAAATCATCCATGGTGACATTTCTGACACCGAGCTTGAGAAACTGTTCTGTGGCGTATGATAGGATTCTTTCCTGTCCTTCCATGAGGGTACTAGCATCTAATGGAGCGCAAAACTATGGAAACTTTGATAAGATTTTCAGTTTCCACACGGGTTAACTTGCCGAAATAGAGAAAGGTTTTGGGCAAAAAATGGCAAAAAGAGTGCTTATTAACGAAATAAAATCTAACGGTGTTTAGTTGATGGCATTTTCTAACAGCCTAGCGCCTTTAGAAAATGGATTGATGCGGAGTTGGGGGGATAATTTTTTGCTGGATCTTTGTGTGTGGATCGCAATGTTCTGGCTGTGAGCTACGATCTCGCATTCCCAACTTTCACTTTGTCATTGCGTTACAGATGATGTAGGTTTATCTTCTTATTACAAGGATTTTTTTGATAGCCATAAATAACGTGGGAAGAAACTCCCTTCCCCATAATTTTAACGAAGAAACATGGACAGCAATGCAGATCAGGTCGCGATATTCATTGATTTCGAAAACCTGGTTTACGGGATTCAAGATCCCAAAAAAAATAACTCACACGAAGAAGAAGTAGATGTGGAGCCAATTGTGCGCCTTGCCGAGGAATATGGTCGGGTAGTACAAGCCCATGCTTATGCCGATTGGCGAAATCGGGTATTCAATCAATACCAGGTCGATCTCTATAAATTGGGGATTGACATCGTTCACGTGATGGGCAAAAAAAGTGGAACCGGATTCAAAAACGCGGTAGATATCAAGATGGCGGTGGACACCATCGAAACCATCTTTACTTTTCCGGGAATCAAGACTTTTCTCATTGTATCTGGCGACCGTGATTTCATCCACGTGCTTAAAATGCTCAGAAGGCATGGGCGTCAGATTGTGGGTATATCGCCTTCAAGATCAGCGAGTGAAGACCTCGCACAGTTGACCGACCGCTTTTTGCGGTATGAGTCGCTCACCACAACCTATTTCCAGGATGCCGGGGAGACAGAGGAAGAAATGGATACCTCCAAATTGGAGCTATTGCAGAAAGCCCTCAGGGAAATTGTGAGCGAAAGGCCAGAGGGGCTCAAGGGCTCTGAATTGAAGGGCCTGTTGAGGCGCAAGATCTCTGCTACATTTGACGAAAGCGAATATGGTTTTCCACGCTTTATCGATCTCGTGAGAGCATTTCCCAATGACATGCGGGTGATTATCAATCCTGATGGTGGCGACATGACGGTGTTGCCGGTGGCGACACAAGCCAAGTCTGCGGCGAGTGTAGCCACACAGGCGAATGTGGCCAAAACAGACGACCTGCTCAGAGCTGCGGGCTTGCGCAGGTATCGATACGAAATCAATCCGCGAAGAAGGAGAAACCTGCTCAAGGGCATGTTTGAGTCCATGAAATCCGGCTCCTTTTCCCAAAATGATGTATATGAATACATTCAAAACCAGCAGGGAGGCACTGATTTGTCGGCCACAGAGTTGTCCAAATATTTCATGATCCTCTTTCAGTCCCGCATTTTGTGGACCGAAAGTGCTGATGATGAGGATCTTCCTGCTCGTTCTCGCAAAATGGTGCTCAACAAGGCCATCAAAAAGCCAGATGACCTCATCAAGCGCTATGAATACAGCATTCTCTACAAAGTGATGGAGAGGAAAAACAGAAAACCCTTTTCGGTAGATGAATTGTGTGCCCTGCTTGGTCTGAAATCCACCAAAGACAATCTCGCCTATGTCACGGATTTGGAGGCGCAGGTAAAGCAGTCCCTCTCTTCTCAGAAGTGATCGCTTCCGGGCGATGATACTTGAGGGCGGAACGCTGGTACATCAAAGAGTAGCTATAAATGCTGAGGCGGACATCTATTGGTTTTCTCACCGACAGATGCCCGCCTCATGCCATAGTATAGGTTTTTCGCTTAGAAGTGGTATCTCACAAATGCCTCTATGGCTTCGTACTCAGGCAAGCCGAGTTCATCGTAAGACTTGGCGGTGCCTCGGTTGCGATCTTCCGCGCGCTGCCAAAATTCTCGTGGGTCATTTCCCGGAAAGAGGGCGCTGTCTTTTTGGCTTTGATGCTTGAAGATGGCCATTCTTTTTCGCTTGAGCTCAAGGGGAGAGATAGGCACGGCCATTTCGATCTCATCGACCGACCATTCTTGCCATGCGCCACGGTATAGCCATACCCAGCAGTCTTCCATCCACTCCTGATGTTTGAGTAGGTCAATGGCCTGGTAAATGGCATCAAGACACACCCTGTGTGTGCCGTGTGGATCACTGAGGTCACCGGCAGCATAGATTTGATGAGGTTTGATTTTTTCGATCAGGTCAGCCACAATCTGAATATCCTCCTTGCTCAGGGGCTTCTTTTTTACTCTGCCTGTTTCGTAGAATGGCATGTCGAGAAAATGCGCATGGGTATCCGGTACACCACAATAGCGCAAGCCGGCCTTGGCTTCTCCACGCCTGATCAGGCCTTTGATGGCCTGAATATCTGCTGAATCCGGATCGCCAGCGGCCTTATTGGCCATGTGGTTCCTGGCGTTTTGGTACATTTGCTCTACCTCGCTGGTGTTGTGCTTAAACCGCTGGGAGAAATCCACCGCAAAGTCGATGAAGCGCACTGCTGCATCATCAAAAACGGCGATGTTTCCAGAGGTTTGGTAGGCCACATGCACCTCATGGCCCTGATCTGCCAGCCTGAGCAAGGTGCCTCCCATCGAGATCACGTCATCGTCTGGGTGAGGGCTGAAAATAAGCACACGCTTTGGAAAGGGCCCCTTGCGTTCGGGCCTGAAGGTGTCGTCCACACCGGGTTTGCCACCGGGCCATCCGGTGATGGTGTGCTGGATCTCGTTGAATACCCTAATGTTGATGTCGTAAGCTGGGCCTTCTTCGGCTACCAATTCGCCCATGCCATGCTCATTGTAGTCTTCGTCTGTGAGCTTCAGAATGGGTTTATCCACTTTGTTGCAGAGCCAGACTACCGCCTTTCGAATCAGTTTTCTGTCCCAATTACAAGGCCCCACGAGCCAGGGCGACTTGGTTCGCGTGAGTTCTGCAGCGGCAGCGCTATCGAGAATGACCTGTGCATTGTGGTGATGTTGGAGGAAGGTCGCGGGAATAATTTCGCTGACTTCTCCCTCCACTGCTTTGGCAATAATGGGTGCTTTGCCTTCACCCCATGCCATCATAATCAGGCATTTAGCCTCCATGATGGTGCCTACTCCCATGGTAATCGCGCGTCTTGGCACGTTTTCTTCCTGAAAAAAATCACTTGCAGCGTCGCGAATGGTGATTCTGTCCAGGGCAATTAGCCTCGTTCTGGAGCGCATGCCTGAGCCAGGCTCGTTAAATCCGATATGGCCGGTGCGTCCAATTCCCAAAATCTGTATGTCGAGACCACCTAAGGCAGCAATTTTCGCCTCATAGTTTTCACAGAAAGCGGCGATCTCTTCTGCTTCGAGGGTTCCGTCGGGCAGGTGAATGTTTGCCTTAGGGATATCGATATGGTCAAATAAGTATTCTCTCATGAACCGGTGGTAGCTTTGAAGCGCATGTGGATCAATCGGGAAATATTCGTCGAGGTTGAAAGTGGCCACATTGGCGAAGCTGAGCCCATCTTCCCTGTGCATGCGCACGAGTTCGTCATACACCGCCGTGGGGGTGGAGCCTGTTGCCAGCCCCAGAACGGCAGTCTCGCCCTTGGAGGCTTTGTGGCGAATAATGTCGGCGATTTGCTGCGCTACCGAAAGGGAGGCGGCAGCCGAAGAATCGAACACCCGGGTTGGGATTTTTTCGAATCGGTTGATTTGGGAGGTGTTTGTAGCAGTCATACGAAGAGAGTAAGTGGGTTCTTATGATTCGGTGGAATGAGCTTCGAGAATGTCTATGCCTTGTTGACGGAAGGGCTGAACCCGGGGGTCTGATCGGCCAATTGTGGTCACGATGGCGCTGATCTGTGGGATTCCACAGATCAGATATGGTTGGGCAGTGTTGATCTTTTCTGCGATGACGAGGCACATCAGCTCTTGAGAAGCTTGAACCATGGCTCGCTTTACCTGTGTCTCGTCCCAGTCGATTTCACTGATCCCAAGCTCTGGGTGAAGGCTCCTGGTGCCCAGGATACAGAGATCAGCTCTGATTCCCTGAATTTGGCTCACCACTTCCGGACCGATAGTGACCTTGGCACTCGGGAGAATTTTTCCACCAAGCATCATGGTTCTGATGAATGGCTTATTGGAAAGAATATCGGCTATGGGAAGGCTATTGGTGAAAACTGAGAGCCTGATGTCGTCTGGAAAAAGCCGGGCGAGTTCCACATTGGTGGTGCCTCCGTCCATGAAAATGACCTGCCCCTCTCTGATGGCCTTAATGGCAGCTTTGGCGAGGGTTTGCTTTTCCTCCTGTGCATACACCTCTCTGTCCCGATAGTCAAAAGGATTGAGCGGAGTGAGAATGGCACCACCATGAACTTTCTGAATGAGATTGGCGTCTGCAAGCTCTTTGAGGTCTCGCCTGATGGTATCTTCTGACACCTCAAGCGACTGGCTTAAATCAAGGGTAAGTCCCTTGCCAGTTGCCTGAAGAATAGACAGGATTTGTTGTTGGCGTTCTTCTTTGAGCATTTGTGCGGGTATTGGGCAGTAAATGTGCGGATTTGTTCGCGAATGTGCAAATTATTTGCAGGTATTTGCGCATTTATCTCTTTTGTTCTGCTTGTTTGTGCGTGAATTATGTCTAGTTTCATCCGCAATTTTGCTGGCCCTCTCAAAATATCCTTGTAGATTCGGAGGCATGAAACACCTCGCTTTTGCCACCCTCCTCCAGTTGTCTCTGTTGATATTCTCTCCCTTTCTTGTGGCTCAATCCAGTGCCGATGCTTTCTTTTTCCGCCGACAAGCACATGAAGGATTGGTATTGCTGCGAAATGAGGAAGGAAAAATCCCCATGTTGAATCTTGGCCCTGAGGTCCCGGTGGTGGTGAGTCTCGGGGCGCAAGGGCTCACGCCTTTTCAAGAGATGATGCGGATCTATACTGATTGTCGGATTGTTTCGATTGAATATGGAAACCCTGAGGGGCCTGTAATGCTTTCTCGGGTGCTTCGTGAGCACAAAACCGTGGTTGTGGCCTGGCACAATCTGGCTGCCTGGCAGGCTTTGTCAGAGAAAGAAGCTAATAATTGGGAGGCGGCTCTTCAGCTGGATCAGACGCATTATCAGCATGCGCTTGTCGTGGTGATTGCAGAAGAGGCTGGATTGGTGGCTTTTCCTGGTCTTTCTACTTCCCACCATCTACTTTTTTCAGGAGGGGAAACCCGCATTCACGAGAGATTGGCTGCCCAGGTGATCATGGGGGCTGAGTCTTGTTATGGTCGATTAAAAAAAGACATTTCAGCCTTTTATCTCAGAGGGAATGGATTGAGGGTGAATGGCGGCTTTCGTTTGAGTTATTCCTATCCTGAGGCTGTAGGATGGGCGGGGGAGGATCTGGAGTTTCGGATCGACTCCATCGTGGAGCGCGGGATACAGGGGAAGGCTTTCCCTGGTTGTCAGGTTTTGATCGCCAAAGAGGGACAGGTCATTTTCGATAAATCCTACGGGTTTCACACCTATGAAAAAGAAATTCCGGTGTCGGAGCTTGATCTGTATGATTTAGCCTCGCTCACCAAAGTGATCGGTCCGTTGCCGGTATTGATGAATATGGTGGACGAGGCCCGGCTCAATCTCGATGCTCCCTTTGCTTCTTATTGGCCAGCATTTTACGGGAGCGATAAGTCGCAGATCACGGTACGCGAGGTTCTTGCGCATCAGGCAGGCTTGGTTCCCTATATCTCGTTTTACAAACAAACCCTCCGTAACAACGGGAATTTTCGAGGGAGGACGATCAAATCCGATTCCTCCTCTGCCTATCCCACTCTTGTTTACGAGCGGATGTATCTCCATAAGCGTTGGCACGAGCGCATGTTGGAAGGGGTGAAGGATACTGCATTGCTACCTGCCCGTGAGTATCTTTATTCCGGGCTATCTTTTTTGATTTTTCCGGATTTGATCGGGCAAGTGACTGGAAAGAGCTATGAGGAGATGCTGAGTGAGCACTTTCTTCGGCCCTTGGGCGCCTCCAGAATTTGCTATAATCCACGATCCAAAACTGGCCTCGAGAATATCGTTCCTACGGAATACGATTCCGTTTTCAGAAAAACCCTTGTTCATGGGTACGTCCATGATGAGAATGCGGCCATGCTGGGTGGTATTTCAGGCAACGCAGGCCTTTTTGCCAATAGCCATGACCTGGCCAAGGTGCTTCAAATGTATTTAAACGACGGGTTGTATGGTGGTCAGCGTTTTCTCAGCCAGGAGGTGATTGAAGAATTCACTTCATATCAATATGATGGAAACAGACGTGGCCTGGGATTTGATAAGCCACCTCGTGATCCTGAGGAGGAAACCTACCTCTCAAAACTGGCCGATCCATCGAGTTTTGGACACTCGGGATTCACCGGGACATTTTTCTGGGTGGACCCTTCCAAAGAGCTTGTCGTTGTGATCCTTTCCAATCGAGTGAACCCGAGTCGGGAAAACAGAGGTTTATACGAGTTGAAAATTCGGGAAGCCATTCATGAGGTTTGTTATACGCCAAAAACAGCGATCTGGAAGCAATAGGGGTGTTTTTGTTAAAGATTGATCAATCGTGAAAACCCAGACTGATGGCATTATTTTTGAACATGGAATATCGAGAGAATTGATGGTTTTGGGTTAATGACCCAAGTGCGAATTCCTGTAAAATTTGCCCATTTAGATCTTTCGAAGTTTTTTTTGCCTATTTAAGTAAAATTTGCAGGCCTATGTAACATTCAATACCTTACACATCTGAAATGGGCTTGGTAAGGCTGTATCTGAGCTTTTTCCTACCAAGTATTCCTCATTTTATTGAAACATTGCTTTCATTTTTTCTCCTCATTTTTTTCATAAAATGAGTTTTTGGGCTTTTTCAGGAACGGTTATTTATTTCATCGGGGACATCGACATGATTCACAAAGCTAAGTTCTTTACCGGGGTACTTTTTCTTGCCCTTCTGTCGCTCTGGGGGGGTATCCAGGCACAGAATGCTCCGGTAGTGCAGGTCTGCCAACTTTCAGATTTTACGCAGGCTGCATTTGGGCACTCTATTTATCTTCATTACCTGCCCGGAGCGATCACTCCCCGCTACCGGTGGGATACGAATGGAGGTATTTTTACCATTTATGCTGACAGCAGCGCCCGGGTCACCGGAAGGGTATTTAACGACTCTTTGCCCAACTGGCAATGGGACGTGGATCTTTGGTTTGTGAACCAAAAGGACTACGCCACCTGGACTGCCCTTGGCAGAGATGTGAAAATCGAGTACGCCCCTTCAGCATTGGTGAATGCGAACAAGCAAAATTGGCTTTTCTGGGAGTTTGATAGTACTAGAAGCCGACTGTATGGGGTTCCTTCCACGCATTTTGCCGGAGATACCCTCCTTATTCGCCACAATCCCCCAAATCGTGAATTCGGTGTGCAGTTTGGTGTTGCGGCCAACGCCAAGAATGGGAACTTTGGTATTTCAGGGTGGTTTCTTTTCTCTGGAAGTTACTCTGGACATGGAGACATCAATGCCAACGCTGCCTGTGGCCCCGCTCCTTGTGATGTCGTGGCAAGCGCGACTGCAACCTGTGTAACAGATTCAACATTTGCAGCCACCGTTACTTTTACGGGTTCTGGAGGCCCTTTCACCATTTCTGATAATAAAGGTTCAACTCCTCTGGTTGTCAACACGGCTGGAACTTATTCCTATGGCTCCTATGCCAATGGAGACTCTGTTACGATTTCCGTAGCTGATTTCCTCGCCGTGGGCTGTGTGGTTTCAACTGGCAGCATCACGGCTGACTGCACACCACCACCACCAACTTGCACAGTTGCCATCGACACCGCCTCGGCAGCTTGTGTGACTGATACGACCTTCGCGATCACGGTTTCCTTTACAGGAGCTGGGCCTTATACGATTTCAGACAACAAGGGCACTGCGCCCCTCACTGGCCTCGCTGGCGGAACCTACACCTTTGGAACCTACGCTTCGAACACGGTGGTGACCATTTACCTCACTGACCCAAGCGCAGTGGCTTGTGTGGATTCGGTAGCTGG
>JANQTF010000186.1:27712-110338 GCA_030731845.1 Bacteroidia bacterium
TGACCATTTACCTCACTGACCCAAGCGCAGTGGCTTGTGTGGATTCGGTAGCTGGGCTCACTGCCACCTGTGTCGTGACGCCTCCCGGATGCACAGTTGCCATCGACACCGCCTCGGCAGCTTGTGTGACTGATACGACCTTCGCGATCACGGTTTCCTTTACAGGAGCTGGGCCTTATACGATTTCAGACAACAAGGGCACTGCGCCCCTCACTGGCCTCGCTGGCGGAACCTACACCTTTGGAACCTACGCTTCGAACACGGTGGTGACCATTTACCTCACTGACCCAAGCGCAGTGGCTTGTGTGGATTCGGTAGCTGGCCTCACTGCCACCTGTGTTGTGATTCCAATCGTTTGTGGCGTTACCGTGGATACCCTCTATGCTGATTGCGCATCTGATACGAGCTTCACCATTTTCGTCCAATTCTCAGGAGTAGGCAGCAATTTCCAGATCAGCGATGATCAGGGCACCACGCCAATTGGGGGATTAACCGCAGGACTTTATTCCTTTGGAAACTACTTCAATTCCACTGAGGTGCTCATCACAGTCACCGACCTGACCCTGGTAGGATGCGATACGACAGTGGGTCCAGTGACAGCTGATTGTACGCCTGTAGCAGTATGTGATCTGGCGGTAGATACCTCCTTCGCGACTTGTGTCAGTGATTCGACCTTCACGGTTTCGGTTCAAATCTCGGGTTCGGGACAGTTCTATCAAGTGTTTGATAACCAGGGATCTGTTCCGTTTTTTCCAGCTAGTGCAGGTACCTATGTCTTTGGGCCATTCTTGAATGGAACACCCGTGACAGTATCGATATCAGACCTTGCGATATTCAATTGCTTTGAGTTTGTAGGGCCAATCACGGAGACCTGTGGTAGCGGAGGCTTCACCCTTCCATCGGCAGAGATCTGGGCAACAGCAGGGGAAGATTATATCAATGTAAGCTGGCAAGCAGTTCGTCCGTCTCTCATCAGTGGATTTTTCCTTCAGAGAAGTGTGGATCCAGAATTTGAATCAGATTGGCAGACCATTGCCTGGGTGCCAGTGAATCTTCCGATGCCATTGCCTGCTATTTTTGAGTATGCCGATCAGCAGGTTACGGTGAATCTGGAATATTCCTACCGGGTTAAAATCATTCCTGCTTTGGGCGCTGAGATCATGTCAAACATAGCCAATGCGATGATCGATGTTCCAAGCGGCATTTGGGTTGGAGACTTTTACCCTAATCCGGTGATCAATAGCGAGATCAACTTCGGTGTTCGTGTCCCGGTAACAGGAGAAATGAAGTGGATGCTTTATGATGCGACAGGTGCGCTTGTCTTGAGCAAGGTAGAAAAGGCCCTTGCTGGTCAGCAGATTTATACGCTTGAACTTCAGGGGCTCACGCCCGGATTCTACTTCCTCCAGGTTTGGTATGAAGGGATGCTCATTCGATCCAAAAAGATTCTGATATTCAACTAACCTCCATTAGTTGTCACCATAAAAAAATCATCCCGAACTATTCGGGATGATTTTTTTTATGGCAATGTTGTTTGGGGCTGAAAAATCAAAGCGTAGCCGGAAGCTGATCTTGTAGGGAGTGAAGCTGTCGAAGAATTAATTCCCGCTTCTCAGCCCTTGTGTGAACAGCCGGGGGGGCTGCGCGCTCTTTGCAGTCGCTCAGAGGGCATCGTTCGCAGGTTTCATTTACCTCTCTGGAGGTGATGCTGCCACTCTCTAGCCAGGATATCCTTTTTTTAGAGGCTGCATCCACCTGGATGCCGAGGGTCACAGAAATGTTGGTCTTAGAGCTGGGAGTATTGGGTCTGCCAATGGTAATACAGAGATAATCACTTTTGGAATTGATGTAATTGGATCTTTGGGCCCGAGCCACAAGATGTTGCTCATCGCCTATTTTCCCATCACGCATATCTTGCAGCACGCCGATCGAGACCCAACGACGGCAATAGTGCTCATTTAAATCATTGCGATGGGGAGAATGTAGCCTGGATAGATGGAGTTCTTTTGTGATATGAAAATTGTCTTTGGCCTGATCAAGGTTGTCATTGAATCGAAGGAAAAAGAGGCTATCGATCCCGAAATACTTGGGCAAGAGACTGGTAAGCCGATGGAGAAACATCTCGGGAGTAGCGTGGTATTTGTTGATTAAGCCCAGGAATATGTCGGGTTCCCAATGCTTCCTTTCAAAAAAAGCATTGAGATCTGCGATCATCAACTGCCGATTGAGCATGAGTGCAACGGAGAAATAGGAGGCTTTGAAATTATTAAGGACCTCCTCAAAGGTATGCACCTGAAAGGCATTGGAGAGCGCCGGTCGGTCCTTCATGCCCAAATGGAGGTAGGCAAGCTCCTTGCCAAGTTGGAAGCACTGTTGCATCTCGGTGAGCTTGCTATTGATGAGCAGTCGCTTTTGTTCTGGAAAAGCAATGGACCTAAAGTCATTCAGCTCCGGATATTGATCAATGGCAAGGCGGTCTATGCTGTATTGATAGTGATGACATAAGACTTGCTCAAGAGCTGGTATGCTAATGGGAGGAACCACCTCAATCCCATACTTTTCGACAAAAGCATCCACTTCAACCTCAAGATCTTCGAAGTAGTTGTCGTGCATTTCCTGGTAAGACCGCAGCGCGGCAAAGTAGAAATTCTCTTGGGTCATCTCGTAGTTTCGGGCTACCTTGATGATGGTGGAGATGAATGCATTGATTTTGGTCGGAGCATCCGAGATCAGATCGAGCAGGGTAGAAATCTCAAGCCCAAACATTTCCAAGGGAAGACTTTCCAGGATTCCGCTATTGAGCAATTCTGCAATGGGTGTGAGTTTTCTGCTCAGTTTTAAGGACACTAGCTGATCATAACTTACCCCAAGTGCCTCAGCTAAGGAGATGATTTTATCCGTTTTGGGATACTTTTTCCCTTTTTCAATCTCATTCAAATAGGATACCGACAGCCCCGATGATTTGGAAAGGTCAGCAAATGAAAGACCTTTCTGCTGCCGTAATTGCTTCAGTTTCAGACCAAAGATGAGTCGGATATTTTGCTTGTTGATCACGAATGAAATTATTGTCGCTGAATAATGGATCACCTATCAGTTGGCTGTGTTTCCAGTCTTGTGTATTGGCTATCTTATTAAGGTACACAAATATTGCCCTTTAACTTGATGACACAAGACAAATATCCATGCGAAATAACGCCTATGCAAACATTTTTGCCAATTGCGAATCCTCAGCAATGAGCGAAGCAAGAGTTATTGCGAAAATTCGCAAGGTGGTATGCGTTTCCTCAGGCAAGCATAATACCGCGCTTGCGGGATCAGCTTCTCATCTTCTGTCTGATTCTCTGACCTCTATTTTCACCCCCAACCCCCTCACCAACTCACAAACCCGACGCACAGGGGGCTTCAAGATCCCGTCTTGCCTCTCAATCTCTCGCCTCTCAAGATCTCTCTTGTCTGACTCCTAACCGTCTGACATCTGACCTCTGTCTTCTCTCAAAAACTCCACCGCATCCGAAAGAAGGCAGAACTTCCCCCATGCCCGTAGGGCTGACCAAAGGGCGACCAGAACAAGGACTGCAAGATGGCATCAAGGTCCCAGTTTTCTTTGATGGAATAGGTGAGGGTAGGGGCCAGCACAGTAAGTTGGTTGGTCGGGGAATAAATGACCGCTGCACTCAGACTAAACAGTGGACTAACGTTGCCAGAAGCATTTATGGCGTAGGCCCATTTCGCAGGAAACAGGTTTTTGGCGGAAGGTTGTCCTGTGAATAGCCCATTGTTGGCGGAAGCCCCGGCATTTTCACCGTTGGAGTTATAGAGCAGTGCAGCAGCTGCATACACGCCGTTTCCAAAGAGATAGTCAACCGTGATCGACCCCACGACAGAGCTGCTGCTATCGGAAGATGGCTCCATCGGAATGAAAACAGTTCCTTCGCCCTTGAAACCTGCCGAGCCAAGGTTTCCTTCCCATCCTGCGCCGAGGGCCGCATCGCCACGATAGTAGCCCGCCAGGGTTTGGATGTCGTAGCCTTTGAAATTGAATTTATACATCGCTGCACCGATAGAATTGGCGATGGTGTCATCAGGAGCGAAGGCGATCTCGGCCTTGGACAAAATGCCCGTGTAGTACTGCACACGCAGGGCATCGGTGCCGGGCCGTTCTTCATAGTCAAAATCCAGGAAGTTGAGCGCATTGAACAGGTCGTTGGGGTTCCATATCAGGTTGAGTCCCCAATTGATGCGCTGCCTGCCGAGTCGCACATCTACTTTCTCGGTGGCGTAGTTGACATACGCCCGGTCAAAAATGCTGTGCAGTACCACACCGCCCTCATCCACCCAGCGGATAGACAGATCCACCAGACCACTTTGTTGATCGATGCTCCTGCCATAGCCAGGTGTGAGTTTCACTTGTTCGCCATAAAACAACCGATTCCTCATTTCTGCTACCACCTTCCATTTTTCATTGGGGTAGTATGCGAGGTTGATCCGGTTATGGAAAAAGTTGTTGGTGATGGGCGAAAGAGGAATTGGCGATCCCGAATCATCAAAAAAATTGGTGATCTGCAGGAATTTGATGTATCCACCAACTTCCAACTTAGCGGGTTCAGGACTTTGAGCGCACATTAGCAATGGCGAGAGACAGCAAAGGAGCAGGGTAGTTTTTCGAATCATCATAACAAAGATATTGGAGTCAATATCCGGGCGCTGCCTCCAAAGTTGATAGAAACACTGCCTGAAAGTTTTGATCAAGAGTCAGTTACTCTGCGTTGGCACGATCTCTCGTTACATCCGATACAATTTTGCCATCCTCCAGCGTGATCACCCGCCGGGCACGGTCAATCACTCGCTGATCATGTGTGGAGAAAAGGAAGGTAATGTTCTCTTTTCTATTGAGTTCCAGCATAATATCAAGCAAGTTGGCAGTAGATGCGGAATCGAGGTTGGCAGTGGGCTCATCTGCGAGGATGAATTTAGGCTTTGGGGCCAATGCCCTCGCCACCGCAACCCGCTGTTGCTGTCCGCCAGACATTTGGTTGGGGCGCTTGGCCTGCAGCCCACCCAGGCCCACTGCCTCAAGAAGTTCCATCGTGCGTTTGTGTCGTTCTTCTTTGTTCCTCTTTTGAAGCAGCATGACGAATTCCACATTTTCCTGAGCCGTGAGAACTGGAATGAGATTGTATGACTGGAATACAAAACCAATATTCTGTAAGCGAAAATCAATCAGCTCATTTTTACTCAGGGAGGTAATATCGGTCCCCTCTACCTTGATATGTCCGCTTGTGGGACTATCCAGGCCACCGATCATATTGAGCAAGGTCGTCTTGCCCGAGCCCGAGGGACCTACGATGGCTGTGAATTCTCCCTGTTCGATGCTCAAGGATACATTGTCAACTGCGTGGACCTCAACTACGCCATCATAGGTTTTGCTGAGGGTTTGTATGTGAATAATGTTCATGATAAGTGGAGTTAGAATTGAGAAGTCAGATGGTCAGATGTCAGGTGTCAGACGGGAGAAGTGATCCCATAGCCCCCTGCGCGTCGGGCTTATGAGTTGGCGAGGGGGTTGGAGTTAGAATTGAGAAGTCAGATGGTCAGATGTCAGGTGTCAGACGGGAGAAGTGATCCCATAGCCCCCTGCGCGTCGGGCTTATGAGTTGGCGAGGGGGTTGGGGGTGAATTGAGAAGTCAGATGGTCAGGTGTCAGACGGGAGATATCGAGAAGCGAGATGTTGAGATAGGGTTGAATCAGCCCGCTTCATGCTTTCTTAGATCGCTCGCACAGCTTCTGCGGGATTGAGTTTCAGGGCTCTCAGGGCTGGGTAAATGGCTGACAGCAAGGCAGTAATGACCACCATGATCACAATTTCCGTATAGTAGCCAGAAGGCAGGTCGGGATAGACGATGGATGAAATGCCGTAGGAATCCATTCCCTTTTCGAATTGGGAGAGATCGATCCCCGCACGCCCGAAGTACTTGGTGAATCCCCAGCCTGCGAGAAGGCCGATGGGTGCTCCAATGAGGGTGAGCAGCACCGTTTCCATCATGATCATGGAGAATACCTTTGGCTTGGTCATGCCAATAGACATGAGCATACCCAGCTCTCGGGTTCGCTCCATCACTGCCATCAGCATGGTGTTGATGATGCCAAAAGCCAACGCGAGAAGAATGACGCCGATGAAAATTCTCATTGAGGAATCAAAAGAACTCGCCATGAACTCCAGCTCAGGAGCGAGTTTGCTCCAGGACTTTGCCTCCAGTTCAGGATGCGAGGCTGATATCGTTGCAATCACGGCATCGGTGTGTTGGATGTCATCCAGCATCACTGCGATTTCTTGAATGCCTCCGGGATTCCCCACCATTTGCTGAAGGTCCGAGGCCTTCACAAATACCTGAGACTTTTCCAGGTTCACATTTTGAGCCGTGTAAACGCCTGCAACCTTGAATTTAGAGCTTGTCATTTCGCCATTTATATCTTGAAATCTGATTACCAGATTTCTCCGGAAATTGAATGTCGGTGCCTGTGGACCTTCAGATACCATGACCGCAGAGGCGGTGTCTTCGATCACACCGAGGCTCCGGGCGAGTTCTTCGCCGATGATGGCGATGGGCCTACTGCTTTCAGGGAAGTATTCCCCTCCGATCATCCGATCCCGAAGGCCCGTCATGGCTGCTTCTTCCTCGGGATCTACTCCCCGGATTTGAACTCCAAAGTTGCCTTTGGTGCTTTCAAGCATTCCGTTTGCCAGGATTCTGCCCGAAGTTTTCACAACTCCTTTCAGAGTCATGATTTCTTGCTGAATGTCGGTGTCAGGCAGGAAAAATTGCATCTCCTCACCGGCTTCATACCCCCTGGCATGAACCTGCAAATGAGAAGTTTGGGTTTGGATGACGTCGCGGGTGCGGCTTTCGCTGATGCCCCAGGAGAATGCCATCATGGCAATGCCAGACCACAGCCCCAGGGCTATTGCTGTCATCACGATGCCGCTTCTTACCGGGTGTCGCCATACATTTCGCCAGGCTATATTGAACAACATGATAGGAGAGTTTTTTAGAGGTTGAGGGTTGAGAGTTTAGAGGTTGAGGGTTGAGGGTTGAGAGTTTAGAGGTTGAGGGTTTAGAGGTTGAGGGTTTAGAGGTTGAGATGAGGGATTAAAGGCCAGACAAGAGATTAGTTTGCTTGAGCGCATCAAATTCCTCATGCCCTTATACCTCCACCCTCATTCCTCTCCCAATCAGACCCTCATGGCCTCCACGGGATTGATTTGAAAGATCTTCACAACTGGATAAATCGAGATGAGGAGGGTCATGCCCAGTACAATCAATCCCTGCTTAAAAATGAGGCTCGGGTTGATAGCAGTAGGGATGATTGGCTCGATGCCAAAGGCTGCATAGCCTTCAGCTGCGGCTCCAGTGATCACGATGGGGTTGTAGTGAAAGTATATCACGAGTGGGACAGAAATGGCCAATCCTACTAATACACCCAGCATTCCCATGAGAATCATTTCCATAGACATGACTTGGCTGAGCAGGCCACGCTTCATGCCGAGTGCGGTGAGAACCCCAAATTCGTACTGACGCTCTTTGATCATCATGAGGGCGGTTCCAAATATCCCAAAGGCGATGATCAGGTAGAGAATGCCGGTGGTGAAATACCCACCCACACGGTCAGACTCGATGCTTTGCACCAGTTCGGGCATCATTTCCCGCCAGTCCATAACCTCGTATTCATCCGGTAATTCACTTCTGAGCTGTTTTGTTACCGACTTTTCCGAGCCTGCCGAGGAGAGATTCAGCGCATAGGCAGTGAGCCTGTCAGGAGCTGCAAACATGTTTTGCGCCACGTCGAGGTTCACATAGGAGATTTGATTACTAAGCTCCTGAGAGCCAAACTTGAGCTTGGCACAGACTGGCAGGAGGGCACTTGCCATGACACCGTGATAGCCTTGGCCGAAGAGTACCAGCGAGTCTCCGATTTGGAGATTCAGCTTGTCTGCGAGGCCTTCGCCTACCATCACGGCTCGTTGGCCCGGAGCGAGGTAATGGCCTTCTACCACCTTGGCAGCAAGGTGGGTCAGACTATTTTCTTCTTCCGGTGAAATGCCGACAATCTGGGCAACCTGACTCGTTTTTTCGTGTGCTACCAGCAAAAAAGACTCCAGACGTGGCACTGTCGCACTCACGCGATCATCTTGATTGGCGGCTTTTGATATCAGGGGGAATGCCTCGAATGAGTTTTCAAGTGTCTTTTCTTCCCAATATCCTTTTTTGTGAATTTGAACATAGCCAGTATAGAACCCAACCACGTTTTCAATCATTTTTTCATAGACGCCCTCTTGCAGCGATCGCATGAACACTGCCAACACCACGGCCAGGACCACCGATCCCGCTGTGATGAAGGTTCTGCGTCGGTTGCGCCATAGATTGCGCCACGCTAGCTTGAATACCATGAAATTTGATCTTAATGGTAAATGGAAATGGAAACCTTAAGATGGCTTACCTGACACGCTTCATGTTCTGAACAGAGAAAAACTCGTCGCTCAGGGGCACATCAAATTGTATGCTTGTGTATTCCAGCACGGTTTTGTGACCTTCCTCTTCCATCGGGATCATCTCCATTTTTGTGGCAAAGGTGCGTCCCCCCATTTTTTTGATGGCTGAGGATTGCATCACATTGATGAGGAAACCGTCTTCGTCGTAGAATTCGCTTCTGAGGGTCAGGAAATCGACTTTGTCTATCCAGGAATAAATTCTCCCCCAGACAATGGCCGCATCTTCATGTGGGATAAGTTCAATTTTCCAGCAGGCTCGGCCCTCGATGGTGGAGTCCTTGAGAATGCGATGGTCATAATCATCCACAATGGAGACATCCTGCACGAGATCGTTGTTGGTAAAGTCTGATCCCATCCACGACTGCGACATCATGGAGCGAGGCAGCTTGATGGTGCGTTCGATCCGAGGCACCCAGTTCCAGACTTCGTTGCTGCGCTTGAGGGTGGCAGTGCCTGCATCTCTTGCGGGGGCGGTCACAAGCATGAGGGCGTAATCGTCGCCCTTGCTCCAGCTTTTCATAGACATGGATCGTGTCCAGTCCGGTCGCACGATGGTCATGGTCATCTCCGCTTGTGAGCTTTGAACGCCCCGGCGGATTTCCTCCGCTTTGCGGATGATGTCTTTGGCACTTTGCCCAAAGGCAGGCTGAAGGGCCATAAGCAGGGTGATTAGGAGATAGAGAGTTCGGTTCATGACAATATGGATGAAAGAGGTTTGACTGAAAGGGAAACTAGAAGGGTGTCAGGTGCAGTATTCTTCGATGAGCTCCTGCTTGAGTCGTTCCAGCTGAAGACTGTTTCCAAGCACAGCTGTTTGCACGCCAAGCCCATCAAGGATGGCAGCGAGCATCCAGGCATGGCGCTCAGGGTATGGATGGCCTGCGATGGTGAGTTCCTCCTCAAGCATAGGAACCATCGCATTGTATTTGCCTGTGACAATGTCTGCCAGTTCCGGGAAGGCTTGAATTTGCAGAGCCAGGGCAGCCATCAGGCGGTTGTACTCGGCGTGTTCGCTTAGAAAGCGAAAGGTAAATTCTAGCATGGCGCGTAGGCGATCTTTGCCCGGCTGAGCCTGTTGGATCGTGCCCATCACCTCGGCACTTTTTTGAAGCCCATCAAGCACAATGGCGTGCATGAGGTCTTCTTTTTTCTCGAAATAATTGTAAATCAGGCCCTTGGCTACCCCGGCTTGTTGGGCAATCTGGTTGATGGAAGTGGCATGGAACCCCTGCCTGGCAAAGAGCTCGAAGGCCGCATCAAGGATTTTTGCCCTGCTGTTTTCGCGAATTTCTTCGAATTGTTTGGTTGATCTTGGGCTCATGAAAATAATTATGATTGACCGGTCGGTCATAGTTACGAACTTTTTTTAACAATTGTTATCAGGGGAGGGAAAAAATCCAAAAATCTCTTCCGCCAAAATTGCGTACTTTGGATCATGCACTCGAGAAAGCTCCTTATTCGCACATGGTCGGCTATGGCACTCCTGCTGATGTTGTCCGGCTGCTTTCAAATCAGGCCGGTAGAGCCTCCGGGCAGTGCTACCTCAGATTGGATTTCCCCAACCGATTACTCAATTCTTCTCGACAATCTCAAGCGGGCAGTGAATCAGGGCAATGCGCAGAACTACCTGCGCTGTTTTCAGGTCGATTCCTTTCGCTTTTTCCCGGTTGCCCGGTTGTATAACGATAATGAGACCATCTGGGCCAATTGGTCGGCGCTTGATGAGCAGGGCTATCTTGATAATGTGCTTGCCAATTTGAGTGTGGCCAATAGCAACAATCTGGTATTGGCCCAAACCGATCTTCAAGATGTTACCTCTGATTCGCTGAGGTATGTGGGGGATTACAGTTTGCGGGTGAACCATACCGATACAAGCCTTACCACGCTCTTTGCGGGTCAATTGCAATTGCTCATCAAACGCAATACCTTCAATGAGTGGGAAATACACCGCTGGGCTGATATCGAAATTGAAAAAGACAGCAGTTGGAGTGAATTAAAACTGAGATATGTTCAATAGGATTCGAACATGGTTGCTGGCTACGGCTGTGCTGCTTCTGCTTTCCAGTAGCGCTTGCAATCCTTTTGCTCCGCAGTATGACCCCGAAGGATTGGCAAATGTGAACCTCCTGGGAGATCCTACCAATGTGGAAGGGTTTTTCCTGCTGTTCAAAAATGCCTATGAGCTTCGCGATACCACGCTGTATGGTCGCCTGTTTACCCGCGATTTTGAATTTGCCTATTACGATCCTGACCTTGGACAAGACATCAAATGGGATCGTGACACAGAGTTGTCTATCTCCAACAACCTGTTTCGCTCGGTGAATCAGATTACCCTTGATTGGAATTATTATTCTCAGCTCGATACCACGGCCACGGAGGCCTCGGTGATCCGCAATTTTAATCTGATGATTGAGCAGGATGCTCAGAATGTATTTTCAGGATCTGGCCGTGCACGCCTGAGACTGCGGAGAAACGCTGTAGGGGAGGCCTGGCAAGCATATTTTTGGTTTGATGATTCTGATTTTTGAGCAGATTTACCCCTATGTTTCGTCTGCTACCTTCACAAGCCCACCCATTCCAGGCTGCATGGAGAAGCTATCTCCTGGCCATCGGACCAGCCATCCTGCTCTTGTCTGTCCTTCAACTGCTCGTGGGGTATCAGGGGAGCTTTCTCTTGCTCCATCATTCCTGGGGACCGTTCTGGGATCTGGTAATGCCGCACCTGACCCATCTGGCAGATGGTGCCCTGGTAACTGGTGTCCTGATGCTCTTGTTTGCCAAAAAAGAGACCCCGCTGATGACGGCGCTATTCCTCGCCATTCTTCTGGTTGGAATCATTGTGATGGCGCTCAAGCAAGGGGTGTTTCCCGATTGGAACCGACCCGCAGGGGTGTTTGAAGAGGGGCAAGTGAGGGAATTATCGCTCGGAAAAGAACGGATGTTTAGCTTTCCCTCTGGTCATAGCGCTGCCGCGGCTTGCCTGGGCTGGTTCATCGCGGGATTGGGGCGCAGAGTTTGGTGGGGGATCCTTGTAGGAGGCACCACCTGCTTTCTCGCGTTCACGCGTGTATATCTTGGCGTTCACTTTCCGGGCGACCTGCTCGCAGGGCTTTTGCTGGGCAGTGTCATCGCCTTTGCCAGCGTTTGGGTGTCAGGATGGTGGTGGAACAACCTTGAAGCTGCTTCCCCAAGGTCAAAACATGGCTGGCGGATTGCTGTAGGGACCATGGGCGCGCTCCTGATCATCATCTCGATAGTGAATTTACTCACGAGATATTATCTTTGATGATGCTCGAAACCCTCAATCAATGGGACATTACCTTATTTGAGATCCTCAATGGCATTCATGCCGATTGGGCAGATCCCTTGATGCAGGCACTGAGCTCGCGGGGCTTGTGGGTTCCTGGATATATGGCTATTGCCTGGTATCTTTTTCGATCGAAGGGATGGAAAGACTTGTTACTATTTGGCATCATGACCGGGCTGATGGTCGTATTGGCCGATCAGATAGCCTCGGGCATCATCAAACCATGGGCACAGCGTTTTCGCCCCTGTCAACTCGAAGCTGGGCTCGATTTTGTAGTCCACACAGTTGAGGGAAAATGTGGTGGAAAATATGGGTTTGTTTCTTCCCACGCCGCCAATTTTTTCACCATGGCAACCCTGTTTTCTCTGCGAATTCCCAATAAGCCCTGGCCTTGGGTATTTTTTCTTCTGGCCTGTATAGCTGGCTATAGCAGAATTTATTTGGGCGTTCATTACCCCGGTGATGTGCTTGTGGGAGCTATGGTCGGATTGTGCTGCGCCTCGATAGGGTGGGGCATATACCGGAAGATGCAGCATATTGTTGGGCTAACATAATCGAGTCCTCCTTGCTGTCTGGCAGCAAGGAGGACTGTTGATCATGGTGCTGTGAGTTGTGCTACAAAAGACTCAGTCTGCATGCGCGGACCATGGCGCCGACTCGTCACCTTCAGGGTGCAGGTATATTTTTCTGTGGTTTTGTCTCGTGCGAGAATGAATTCCACCACCTTGTCGTAGGTGACGGCGACAAAGTGATCGGCATTTTCGATGTCGTCGATCTGTTTTGTGTCAAAATCAAGCAGCCCGAGATATGTTTTGCAAGTTTCTGCAACATGCTCAGCCAGTTCTTTGGTGTCAAAAACCCGTTCATCTTCGATAGAAAACAGGATTCCCTCGTGAAATCTATATTTGATTTCCTGATGGGAATAGACTTTTCGAATCCACAAATCGGGACTATCGCCCAGGGCGGGTTTGAGATAGGCACGAGATTCGATAATCTCTCGCACCGCATTGGAATCCGAGCCTATTCCTACGAAAAAGGCTGATTGGGCGAAAGAAGAAGCACTAAGGAGGAGAAGAGCGAAGGTGTAAATTTGCCTCATATGCAAGGTTGGATAGGCGTTGTGAATGCAAGTAGTGATATATTGGAATATACACGAATTGGAAATTATCTAATTTCTTACAAAAGAAAATCATGAGGAATGCTTTCCATTTGGTTTCAAATTCTGGATAAACTGAAGTAGCTTTGCGCCTTATATTCAAGGCGATCATGGCGGATACTCCCAAGTATATTTTTGTTACAGGTGGTGTAACATCATCCCTCGGAAAAGGGATTCTTGCTGCTTCTCTGGCTAAGCTGTTGCAGCTCAGAGGCTACAATACCATCATCCAAAAGTTTGACCCCTACATCAACGTAGATCCCGGCACGCTCAATCCCTATGAGCATGGCGAGTGTTACGTGACCGATGATGGCGCGGAAACAGACCTGGATCTCGGACATTATGAGCGCTTTCTCAACGTGCCTACCTCTCAATCCAACAACGTGACCACCGGTCGGATCTACGAAACTGTGATCCAAAGAGAGAGAAAAGGGGAGTATTTCGGAAAAACGGTGCAGGTGATCCCTCATATTACTGATGAGATCAAGCGTCGTTTTATGCTCATCAATGAGAACAGCACCTTCGATATCATCATCACCGAGATAGGAGGAACAGTCGGCGACATTGAGTCTCTGCCTTATATTGAGGCACTCAGGCAGTTTCGCTATGACTATGGTCCCGAAAATTGCCTGGTGATTCACCTCACCCTGCTTCCTTATCTGGCAGCCGCTGGCGAACTCAAGACCAAGCCTACCCAGCACTCCGTGAAGCTTCTGCTACAGTCTGGTATCCAGCCAGATATCCTGGTGTGTCGCTCTGAACACAAAATCCCAGCAGATGTGCGCCAAAAAGTAGCCCGCTTTTGCAATGTTCGTCTGGAGGAGGTGATCGAAAACCTGAATGCTTCCACGATCTATGAAGTGCCTTTTTTGTTGAAAAAGGAAAACCTCGACACAGTTGTGCTCAAAAAGCTGGACTTGAAGCCCAAGCAGGAGCCTGATATGACGGTCTGGAAAAAATTCGTTTCACGCCTCAAAAACCCCTCGGATGAAATCACCATTGGCCTTGTGGGCAAATACGTGGAGTTGCACGACTCCTACCTCTCCATTGCCGAATCACTGAAAATAGCTGGAGCTGAAAACGAGCTCGATGTTCATATCGACTGGATTCACTCCGAAGACCTCAACCCCGAAAACCGCGATCGGCTCTTAGGTCATCTCGATGGCATTCTGGTTGCGCCTGGATTTGGCGAGCGTGGCGTAGATGGCAAGATCCTCGCTGTGCAATACGCGAGAGAGAAGAAAGTGCCCTTCTTCGGAATTTGCCTCGGCATGCAAATGGCCGTGGTAGAGTTTGCCCGTAATGTGATGGCATGGCCTGAGGCCAACTCCACGGAGTTTAATCCTAAGACCGATCATCCTGTGATCGATCTTATGGCTGCGCAGCAGCAGGTGCATCAGCTTGGTGGCACTATGAGATTGGGTTCGTATGAGTGCACAGTGAAAAGAAACACACTCGCACACAATGCCTATCAGGTGACACGTGTGTATGAGCGCCATCGTCACCGCTGGGAGTTGAATAATGAATTTCGGAAGCAAATGGAGCGCAAAGGTCTCATCATGAGCGGATGCAATCCCGACAATGATTTGGTTGAGATTATTGAACTCAAAGACCATCCATTTTTTCTTGGCACCCAATTTCACCCCGAATACAAAAGTACGGTCGAGAGCCCGCATCCCTTGTTTTTGGCTTTCGTAAATGCAGCCCAGTTGCGCCATTCGGATGTATCTCAGGAAACTGTGCTACCTGAGGCCAATGGCTAAGGGTAGATTTCAAGAATTGTCCGTACCTTTGCGCCTCGATTTACTGGTAATCATTCGCCATGTTTTTTGTAAGGATCCCGGCTTTGTGCCGACCTACAGTAAAATTTAGATTAGAAGAACCCATCTCATGGATAGAAACGCCATCACCGGCATAGTTCTCATTACAGTACTGACGCTGGTGTATTTTACTTTTTTCGCTCCCAAGCCGGAGGATTTAAAGCCCAAGTCAGCCACTACCTCTACGATTGATTCTGTTGACCCAACAGGAGCAACTGTAGATGAGAATGGGATGCCTGCGGTCATCACTGAGGGGATGGACCGAACTGCCAAGGACTCGGTGGAGACAGTGCGAAAGATGCGCACCTACTCGGATTTTTATCTCGCTACCGAAGGTGAGGAAAAAACCATCACGGTTTCCACTGAGAAACTCACCGTGAACCTCAACACCCTTGGGGGAGCTATTTCTTCCGCTTTCCTCAATGAATATCAGACCTACGACTCGCTGCCACTCCCGGTGATTGCCAATCACCCCAACAATGAGATGTACTTCCAATTCTACTTTGAAGGGGCTGAAGGAAAGACCATCAAAAGCTCAGACTTGTATTTTCAGCCAGAAGGAGCTGGAGATATGTTGACTGTGGAGGGGAGCGATTCTCTTGTAGTGAAAATGGTGGCCAGAATTGATGCGAATCAGTATATCGAACAGCGATATACCTTCCGGGGGGATGCCTATGACCTTGGCTATGACATCATCTTCCACGGTATCGAAGATCGTCTCGGTAAGTATGCTTCCTATGAGTATAACTGGACTTCCTACCTGCCTAAAACAGAGTTGTCGATTAAAAACCTTCGGGCCAAAACAACTGTAGCCTATAAGTTGGGTGATTCTGTAGAGAAATTTACCACCTCTGATGACCCTGAAGAGCAAGAATTAAAGGTGCCTGTGGACTGGATTTCCTACAAAAGCCAGTTTTTCTCAGCAATCATGATTCCTGAGAAGCCCTTTAACTCTGCTAATATCTCTATGCGGACCACCGCTACCGAGGATGTGAATCGCGTGATGGCCTCCAACGTGAAAGTGAATTGGGAACGCTCAGAAAACATTGTTTCTGCTTTTGATCTCTATCTCGGCCCCAACGAATACTACACCCTCCATAGCTACGACAAGCAGCTCGAAAAGGAAATGGACCTTGGTTGGTGGATTATTTCCTATATCAACATCGGAACCACCTATATCTTCAAGTTCCTCGAAGGCTTTGTGCCCAACTATGGATTGATCATCATCATTCTTGCAATCATTATCCGCACACTCATCCTCCCGATGACTTTCAAAAGCTATGTCTCCATGGCTAAAATGCGGGTCCTGAACTCTAGTTCGGAGATGAAGTCTTTGGACGAGAAATTTAAGGATGATGCACAGAAACTTCAGATGGCGAAAATGTCTATCTACAAGGAGATGGGCGTGAGTCCACTCGGAGGCTGCTTGCCGATGTTGTTTTCCTATCCCTTCCTGATTTCTTTGTTCTACTTCTTTCCGCAGTCTGTAGAGCTTCGTCAGCAATCATTTTTATGGGCAAATGACCTTTCTACCTACGACTCGATCGTCAGTTGGTCGGCCAATATACCATTGATCAGCAGTGTGTATGGTAATCACATCAGCCTGTTTACCCTGTTGATGGCGATTTCTACTTTCTTCTACACCTGGTATCAGCAGAAGTCGCAACCCGCTCAGTCCAACCCTGCCCTGAAATACATCGCCTACATCCTGCCTGTATTCCTCATGGTGTTTTTGAACAACTATGCAGCAGGTCTTTCTTTGTATTACCTGGCTTCCAATATCTTGTCGATCACCCAAAACGCCGTCATTCGTCAGTTTATCGATGATGAAAAACTGCTCGCCGAAATGCGTGATTCACAGAAAAAAGGGAAAAAAGGAGCAAAAGCCGGTGGAGGTGGCGGCGGACGACTAGGAAAGTGGGTCGCTGATCAGCAGAAGAAGCAAGAGTCTATGATGAAAGACAGGCAAAGTTCTCAGGCTAAGAATCGTCAAGGCCGGAGAAATTCAAAATAAGAAGGCTTGCCTCTCCATAGAAAGAAGAAGCGTGAACCCTGTGGTTCACGCTTCTTTGCGTTGATGCAAATAGGATTCATCACTTTTGTCAGGATTTCCAGCTTGGGCTGTCGGGTGCTTTCCTCGATTGTTAGCCATATCCAATCAATTAATACCAAAACAGCCACGATCCTCAAAAAGCTACCACCATACAATTACTTTTTTCTACCTTTTGATTGTGAATGCAACACAGACAAAAATATGGGATGTGACAAATAGAATCGCCAGGAAGCTCGGCAGAGGGATCCTCAAGAGAAAATGGCTTTGGTCTTTTCTCCTACTCGTCCTTTTGGTCTGGAGTTTTTGTCTTCCCGCCGAATTATTCAAAGATCCTTATTCCACCATCTTGCTGGCTAGCAAAGGCGAATTGCTTGGTGGGAGGATCGCGCCAGATGGCCAATGGCGCTTTCCGCTGCAAGACACAGTGCCTGATAAATTCGCACAGTGCATCACCACTTTCGAAGACAAGCGATTTTATGGCCATCTCGGCGTTGATCCAATCGCTTTTGGCAGGGCCATGTGGCTCAATATGTCCCACGGAGAAATTCTGAGTGGTGGAAGTACGATCACCATGCAGGTCATTCGGCTTGCCAGAAAAGGAAAATCGAGAACCGTCTGGGAGAAAGCAATCGAAATGGTGTGGGCAACCCGGCTTGAATGGAGATATTCCAAATCGGAAATCCTGGCTTTGTATGCCGCTCACGCTCCTTTTGGAGGCAATATCGTGGGGCTCGAAGCAGCCTCCTGGAAGTACATGGGCCGATCACCTCACCAATTGTCCTGGGCCGAATCTGCCACCCTGGCTGTTTTGCCCAATGCCCCCGGACTCATCCACCCCGGAAAAAACAGAGCGCTTCTTGAAAAAAAACGCAACCGACTCCTCGTGATGTTGCTTCAGGAAGGAAGAATTGATTCCACAGAGCTGGAACTGGGAATGGCCGAACCTCTCCCTGATAAGCCATTGCCCATTCCCAACCTCGCACCTCACTTATTAGAAAGAGCCCGAAAACAACTCGGAGAAATTCGGGTGGCCTCGACCATTGATCTGAATTTGCAGATTCGAACCGCTAATATACTAGAGCAACACCATGCCCGACTTCGGCAAAATGACATTCACAATGCAGCCATTCTCGTGGCGGATATCGAAACGGGATCTGTGCTGGCATATCTGGGAAATACACCAGGAACCTCAGCAGCCGAAGGCCATGCAGTCGATATCGTCACCGCAGCACGATCGAGTGGCAGTATCCTCAAGCCGCTGCTCTATGCAGCGATGCTGCATGACGGTGAATTGCTTCCCAAGACGCTTGTCGCCGATATCCCAAGTTATTACGGCAGTTTTGTCCCAAGTAATTTTGACCGAAAACATCACGGTGCTGTTCAGGCCGATGAGGCCCTGGCGCGGTCATTGAATATTCCCGCCGTGAGAATGCTACATCAGCACGGTGTCCCGAGATTTGCAGAAGAACTGAAGAGCTATGGGATCAATACCTTATTTCGGCCAGCAGATGATTATGGTTTGAGTCTGATATTGGGAGGAGCGGAAGTAACACTCTGGGACCTTGCAGGTATGTATGCAAGCATGGGAAGGATGCTGGATCTATACGGACCTTATAATGGTCGATATGAGAAGGAGCCTTTTCAGCCGCTTTCCTATCAGCAATCGGAGAAGAGGAGTCGGGTGCCAGAGGAGTCGAGAGATCAGCTTGTGAAGACAGCGGCGCTCTCTGCCGGCAGCATCTGGCACACCTTTGAAGCTATGCAGGAGGTGGCGCGGCCGGGAGACGAAGCTGGCTGGCGACATTTTGGGTCTTCGCAACGTGTAGCTTGGAAAACAGGTACTTCCTTTGGTTTTCGCGATGCGTGGGCGATAGGAGTGATTCCAGGATATGTAGTAGCAGTGTGGGTAGGAAATGCGGATGGAGAGGGGCGGCCCGGACTTATTGGCGCGGAAGCTGCTGCACCCATCATGTTTGATGTGGTAAACGGACTTGAGAGAGCGCAATCCTGGTTTCGAATGCCCTACGATGATCTCCGTGAAGTAGAAATTTGTGCTCAAAGCGGGCACAGGGCGGGGGAGTACTGCACAGATCGCGATAGCGCATGGATTCAAACAGAAGGTGCACAGACAAATCTTTGCCCATATCATCAACTGATTTGGTTGAGCAAAGACAGGAGTCATCGTGTCCATAGTGATTGCGAATCGATAGGTGAGATGATTGGGGAGAAAATGTTTGTGCTCCCGCCTGCACAAGAGGCCTACTACCAACAGGAGCATCCGGAGTACCGACCCATTCCGGGCTGGAGGGCAGATTGTCTCCACGACATTCCAGTGAAGGAGAGCCCGCTTTCTCTGTTGTATCCCACCCCTCAGGCTCGTATCTACCTCCCTACGGAACTCGACGGTACGCAGGGAGCCCTTGTATTGGAAGCCAAGCACCGACGGTCAGGGAGTCGGGTATTCTGGCATGTCGATGAATCGTATCTGGGAGAAACCAATGGCATTCATCAGCAAGTGATTCGCCCCGGTGCAGGAAGACATCTGCTTTCTATTGTGGATGAAGAAGGTAATCGTATCGAATGTGAATTCGAAATCATAGCCGAGGAGAAATAGGGCTGCGTAGTTGACAAAACTATTGTCGAGGTTTTGTAAGGATTTTCCTTCAGTAACACCAATATTATATGTAAGGAAATGACTGGAAATGTGATATTTTTTATAAGGTTTTCCCGCTTTCTGGATGGGATGTCTTCAGGAGGAGCAATTGGTAGAGCTAGATGATGATGATGATCCTGGAATCTACTGTGTGGGCAATAATTAGGGTGGATATGATATAACATGTTGAAAATGAGATTAATAGTGAAGAAATGCCATCCACTCAAATGGGCAGGCTGTTTCTAATCATAGAGAATTAGTTTTGTCATGCAGGATTTTTGTTCAAGTTTCGTATCATAGGATTTAAGACCCCCAGTACTCGAAAGTCTTCATGTTAAATGTTGGAGGTTTCGGCGTATCGAATGGAATTTTCCAAAGAAAGGCTGCTACTTTGAAATGAAAGGATTTGGGGATTCATGACACATGACCCACATCTTTTACATGTTGAATTGGGGGTAACATACTTCAACATGCGTTCCTGTCAGCCTAGAATCTGACGTTGATTACCGTTCCTGTTCTGCCTTCCCGACGGAAGTGCGTTTGGCTCCCCTTACTTATACAGGTAGGAAAAGGGAAGATATTTAAGAGGTTGCTCACCTTTGCCAAACCATTTTCTTTTCGGGAAGGTTTTTCTTTTTGAAATAATTGGTAAAGTGCCTTACAAAGTCGCACTTTTGCGAGCAAGTAGATTTCCTTCACTTTGCTCTGTTTATGTGTTTAATTGTATTTGGCCACAGATCCGTTCCAGGATACCAATTGGTGCTAGCAGCCAACCGAGACGAATTTCTCGCAAGACCCACGGCCAAGCTAGGTTGGTGGGAGGATGATCCCAATATTCTCGCAGGTCGCGATCTCAATGGTGGTGGCACATGGCTTGGCGTGAATAAGCGCGGTCAGTGGGCCGCTCTCACCAATTATCGCGACATGGCTACTACCAAAGCGGTAGCTCCCTCGCGAGGGGATTTGCCAATTATCTTCCTGAAAGAAAATCTAACGGTGTTATATGGTTTGGAGCGGGTTGCCCCCGCGATGGACGCCTATAATGGGTTTAATCTCTTGATGGGAAATATTGGAGAGATTGGTTATCTCTCCAATATGGCTGATTCACCCCAACCGCAGATCCTCTCGGAGGGATTCTATGGACTGAGCAATCACTTGCTCAATACGCCTTGGACAAAGGTGACCAATACCCTGGCTACCTTCACTGAAATCGTGAAAGACGGCAGCATTGACGAGGCTGCGCTGTTTGCCATGCTGGGGGATCAGAGACTGGCTCCCGACGATGAGTTGCCAGAAACAGGGATAGGCTACGAAATGGAAAAACTCCTTTCCGCAGCCTACATCACCGTAGATTCCCGGCAGTATGGCACAAGGGTGAGAACCCTGCTCACTATCCGAGACGATGGCTTGGTAAACATGGTAGAGTGGGGGAGAGGGGAGCCTGAACCCGGCGTCAGATTCTCCTTTATCGCGTCATGATTCTAAGGCATTCTTTTGATCTTCCACAATTGCCAACTAGCTTCATAGGTAATTGTAAAACAAGACCCTATGAACCCCCTTCGTAAAACCATTGCAACCCTTTGGGTACTCCTTTGTGCACATTTGATTTTTGCACAATCCCCGCTTTTTTCCGATGACAGCAAGCTGACCCTCACAATTGAGGGCGATCTGACTTCCTGTATCAATGATCGTGGTGACGAGCGCGAATACCATCCTATTTCTATTACATGGCATCAGCCCAATGGCGACTCCACTGTGATTGACATGCAGGCCAAGGTACGCGGAAACTTTCGCCGACAAAAAAGTACCTGCCAATTTCCCCCGCTCCGACTCAAGATGGCAGAGGAAAAAGTGATCGGAACCGTATTCGAAGGCCAGAAGAAGCTCAAGTTGGTGACGCATTGTCGTGGCAAAAATCAGGCATTTGAGCAGAAACTTTTCCAGGAATACCTGGTGTACAAAAGCTACAACCTGCTCACAGATCAGAGCTTTCGCGTGCGATTGGTGGAGATCACCTATGTGAACACAGGGAAGAAGCCTTATACAGAGATCCATCATGGGTTTTTAATTGAGGATGATGAAGACCTTGCCGAGAGAGTAGGAGGGAGGTTGATGGAGAATGGTACTGTACACCCGATGCAGGCAGATCAGGTTTCGGCAAATCGGGTCGCGCTCTTCATGTTCATGATTGGCAATACAGACTGGTCTATACCCAATCGGCACAATATTGAGTTGGTGCAGCCAAGCCCGGGCACGCCACCGTTGGTTATTCCTTATGATTTCGATTGGTCTGGTGTTGTCGATGCTCCCTATGCAGAACCCAACCCGATGCTGGGACTCAACAGTGTGAAAGACCGACTATTCCGGGGTTTTTGTCGCCCGGAGGAAAGTTGGGCGCCCGTGTATGAGGCATTCCTGGCTCAAAAAGAAGCCATTCTTGCGTTGTATTCAGAATCGACCTGTCTGGAAAATGCAGAGAAGCAGCGCGCCATTCGCTACCTCGAAGACTTTTATGTCATTATTGAGGATCCTCGAAAGCGCAAGATGCAGATAACCGACATGTGCAGGACTGACAAGTGAAATAAAATCTAACGATGTTATGAATGTTTCTTGTAAAATTACCTTTTCAGTCATGCTATTCATGCTGATAGGGTGGGGGACCCTGACTGCCCAGTCAGGTAATTCCGACGAAGAAGTGCAACATGCAGTCGAAGCATTCTTCCGTGGAATGCAAACGGCAGACTCAGGCTTGGTAGCGCAGATAATGCCCCCTTCGTGCATCATGCATACTGTCGCAGAGCGCGTAGATGGGGTAGAGGTGGTAATTGGAAACCGAGATCAATTTGTGAAGGTGATTGCAAGCCCGCCCGCAGAATTAGAGGAAAGAATCAATGGCCTCACCATACACCGCGACGGTCCGATGGCAACAGCGTGGATGGAGTACACCTTTTATCTTGATGGCAAGGCGCATCACTGTGGCGTGAATAACATGGTGCTCGCTTTGCTTGAGGGGAGTTGGCAGATCATCTACGTCTCAGATACAAGGAGACCATGTAAATAATAGATGATATAATATCTAACACCGTTATATTGTCAGCTTCATTGAGACAATCGTTTCATTTAGATATAATACCGAAGTCAATCCTACAGGTTGTTTACGCTGACTGTCCACACGTCCCTGTTTCCTTCCAAAAAGGGACGTGTGGGGTGGTGTATGCCCGGGTTAAGGGGGATATTAAAAAGTATTCATCCAAACTCGCTTTAGGGAAGATCGACAATTCACCATTTCCGCCCAAAGTCATAGTCGCCAGGGATTTGAGATTTTGCAATCCATTTCTTGTTAAAAGCCCATGCGCATTGCGTCAATCCCCTTTTCCGATTCGGCTACTTGATCTTCCTCGTAGTTAAATTTCACAGCAGGTTTATCGCATGAATCGATTGCCGATAGAGTGGTGCAGTTCCTTGGCCCATTCTGCGCTACGAGCACCTTCCAGCGAGGCTTGGGTAGCACAAAACGTAAAATTTACCTGATGCTGCCATATCTTAACTGGTGAATTGCATTGGCTATTTTTGTTTATTTTTTCGTATTATCTAGTTTGAAAATAATATAGAAGTTCACAAAATGGTTCTTCTCGGTGAATCATAAACGGCTGGCATCTTCTTTTTGTATGATTCCTTTCATGTCCTATTTGCCCCATAAGTGCTGTATTTGGCTGTATTATCGGCAAAGATGTGAAGCTGACTACTGAATGTCAGGATTTATTTCACATCCCAATAATGTGTAAGTCTTCCATAAAGCTCCATGAATACAATTTCGATATATAGGACTTACTTGTGGTTGTTTAATTCGTCTGTCAGAATAAAATACTGAATAGAGATAGTCGAATGAAACCCAGTAAAATATCCTAAGGCAATGAAAAAACACATTCGTCTCATTTTCTCGCTCTCCTTGCTTGCTTTCGCTTTTGCCCCAGCCTTCTTGATGGCTCAACACTATCGAGGAATGCCGCCCATTCCTCAAGAGCTCGTCATCGACGAATCATTCGACTCCCCGAGCTATGCCTCATGGAATACATGGACACATAGCGAAGCCCAGATTTCCACGGAAGGGGGCAAGTACATCCTTACGGCGAGTTACAATAGTGAACTGGAGCATTGGCTCGATTTGCCGCTTTCAGCCAGCGAAGACTATGAGCTTGATTTGAGCATTGCTTTGCGAAATAACGGCTCGGCATTGAGTAATTCATACGGATTCATCTTCGGCATGACCAACGACGGCACTCGTCTTGCCTTTACCATGGGGAGCGAAGGGCAGTATTCCGTACAAGAGCTGGATTCTCGTGGAGATGCTTTTGTGTGGCAGTACGATCACGCGCCAGAATTAATCCCTTATCGATTCCAGCAGTTTGTTGTGAGAAAAGTAGGAGATCAGGTGTCATTCATGGTAGATGGAAATCATATCTATGATTGGCACTATGAAGGAATATCTGGCGCGAGGGTAGGGATGATGCTGAGCAAGGGCGCCTCCGTCATGGTAGATCACCTCCGCGTCATGAAGCTTGCTGGCCCGGCAATACCGGATAGAGCGCCTACCGATATCCTCCTCACCGACCCCAATGTTGTCTGGGAAAATGGATTTGGACATTTTTCTACCGATATGAAGTCCTTGCAATTGCACGGCAAGATCACAGAAAGAGAAGATTGGATGGCCTTGTGGATCAACGAGCAGTTTGTGCCGATCAAGGTTGATGGCTCATTCAGTTCCGATCTCACACTACTCACTGGCTCCAATGCCATTGGGATCAAGCTTTTGCTACCCAATGGTACGCAGCTTAAGCGCCAACTCAACGTTCAATATTTTGAACCATTGCCAGTGCCCAAACCACTGCCACAAGTGAGCATTGGAGAAGAGTATCAGGGCGGCACGGCGGCCCTTTCAGGAACAGGTCGCAACTTTCTCGTGCTCATCGGGGTCAACCAATATGACTACTGGAACGACCTTCACAATGCGGTGAAAGACTGCGAAGACGTAGCCAAAACCCTCGTGGATCATTATCAGTTTGAAGCAAATTACGTCATTCGTCTTTATAATGATGAAGCCAGCAGGGTAGGGATTCTTGAAACCATGGAATGGCTACAAGATGAGCTGTTAGCAGAAGATAATCTGCTCCTTTACTATGCTGGTCATGGATACTATGATGAGCAAGATAAACTCGGGTATTGGGTGCCGAATGATGCCCGGATGGAAAAAGTGCCCGATTATATCCCCAACTCCACGATTCATGATTACCTCGGCACCATTGACTGTATGCACACCCTCCTGATCGCTGATGCTTGTTTTTCTGGCTCCCTATTGAGCAGCACAAGAGGTAATTACAATGTGCAGCAGCGCAGCCGATGGGTATTTGCTTCTGGCGGAGAATATGAGCGCGTTTTTGATGGTGCCCCGGGAGAAAATAGCCCATTTGCAGAAGAAATGATCTCCTATCTGATGGACAACAAATACCGCAGCTTTTTTGCCAGCGAAATGATCGAGGCGGTTTCTTCGGAAGTAACAGATCGCGTGAAGCAGCACCCAATTGGAAGCCCTCTTCTCAATGTGGGAGATCGGGGAGGCGTATTTCCTTTTGTTCCGAAGACTTCTTTTCATTAGAAATACCTGATCCAATTAGCCAGAATTAGATATAGATATTCATAGCTTTAATGTTTGCCTGTCAAGGATCCGAGCGAGGGAGAAATCCCTCGCTCACTGGTTTTTCCCCAGACCCAACGCAAAAAGCCCGGACCAAATGGCCCGGGCTTTCATGAAAGAGAGGATGAAAGCAAGATCTCTTATTTCGTAATCAGCAGTTTTTTGACTGCGTAAACGCCGTCCATCTCGGCCACGATGGTGTAAGTACCACTCACGAGTGACTCTACAGACAATTCAGTTTCATTGGTCCCGATGGTCACCACGAGTGATTCGCGTAGCACCTCACGGCCCTGAATATCCAGAATCCGGACAAATGCCTCGCCTGGCTTTTCAGTGGTGATATCCATGGTGACAAAATCTGTTGCTGGATTGGGATAGATAGAAATCAGACTCAAATCCAATTCGAAATCTTCCAGAGAAGTGGTCACACCCAGTGCAAAAGTAGTCCCGTCAGCCAAGGCAGCCCAAAGGCCAAAGTCTGGGTTGCCAGCCAATGTACCAGAGGCAAACACGGTGATGGCACTTCCTTCCAGTCCGGTGAGATCGGTGCTATAAGCAGCAAGCAAGTTGGTGCTGTCTTTCTCTGGAGCTACGATAAGGCGGATAGCAGCCGCTGGCGGATTCACATATCCTTGGAACTCTGAATACTTGATGTCGTTGGCTACGACGCCTACTCCTTCCAGGGTCACGTCCACACCAGGGGCATCAGTAGCACCGTGGTGCACCAACACATCGATATTGGCAGGATCAGCTGCAACTTCTCTTGCACCTGCATAAGGAAGTAACTCAAAAGGAGTTGTGGCATTGCCTACAATTCCGCTCGCTACCACAATGTAGGTTTCTGCGTTGGTCAGCGTGAGCGCAACATCATAGATCGCATCAGAAACGGAAGTCGAATTATCGGGCGCTACGGAGATGGTAATGGCCTCCTCTGCTGGCGCAAAGATGAACGGAGTTGCGGTACGATACGCAAAATTATCCAACAAAAGGGTAGAACCCAGATACACATCCACAGTTGGTGAAGCAGCGTTGTGAATCACCTGAAGGCGAGCCACTGGAGATGAGGGGAATTCTACCACAGTTCCGTCTGGAAGGGCAGCAAAAAGACCGAAAGCGGGCTCTCCAGCAGCTGGCGCCAGGAATCCTGAAGCGAAAACAGTAGCTGCGCCTCCGGCCAGGCCGTTGAGGTCAGCGTTGAATGTACCGGCAATGGTGGTCGAGTCATTGGCCAGTGTCACATCAAGGTAATACTGATCGTCTGGCACACCGATGTAGCCGGTGATGTCGCCATAGCTGGCATCGTTTACCAGTTTGACTACGCCTCTGGCAAATACATCGACCGCTGGAGCATCAGTAGCACCGTGCACCACTGCAAACTCTACCAAAGTAGGATCGGAAGATTCTTCCCTGGCCATGGCGTTGATGTTAAGGGTAAATGGCGTGGTAGCATTACCTACCACTCCGCTGGCAAGGATCACATAGGTTCCTGCATTGTCGAGGGTGGCTTTGAAGCCTACGAGGGTATCAGCCACAGAGGTGGAGTTGGCAAGGGCAATACCGATGGTGATTTCCTGATCGGCAGGCGCAAAGATAAACGGCGTAGCAGTGCGATACACGAAGTCATCGAGCAAAAGGGTGGAGCCCAAATACACGTCCACGGTTGGAGAAGCAGAGTTGTGAATCACTTGAACACGAGCCACAGGCGAAGATGGGAACTCTAAAACGGTCCCATCAGGAAGGGCCGCAAAAAGACCGAAAGCGGGTTCTCCAGCAGCTGGCGCCAGGAATCCGGAAGCAAATACAGTTGCTGCGCCTCCAGCAGCGCCACTGAGGTCAGCGTTGAACGTACCAGCAATGGTGGTCGAGTCATTCGCCAAGGTCACATCAAGGTAGTACTGAGCAGCGGGTACACCAATGTAGCCAGTGATATCGCCATAGCTTGCATCATTTACCAGTTTGGTTACGCCTCTGGCAAATACATCAACCGCAGGGGCATCAGTTGCGCCGTGCACCACAGCAAACTCTACCAAAGCTGGATCGGAAGAAGCTTCGCGAGCCATGGCGTTGATGTTGAGGGTAAATGGCGTAGTAGCATTACCTACAACTCCGCTGGCAAGGATCACATAGGTTCCTGCATTGTCGAGGGTGGCTTTGAAGCCTACGAGGGTGTCATTGACAGAAGTGGAGTTGGCAAGCGCAATACCGATGGTGATTTCCTGCCCAGCAGGTGCAAAGATGAATGGAGTAGCAGTGCGATATGCAAAGTTATCGAGCAACAGGGTAGAACCCAGGTACACATCCACAGTAGGGGAGGCAGAGTTGTGAATCACTTGAACACGAGCAACTTGAGTTGCAGGGAATTCCACCACAGTTCCATTAGGAAGGGCAGCAAAAATGCCAAAAGCTGGCTCTCCTGGCCCGGGTGAAAGCAGACCTGATGCGAAGACAACGGCTGCGCCTCCGGCAAGGCCAGAAAGATTTGCATCAAATGTTCCGACGATCGTCGAAGGCGTGTTGGCTGGTGTAACATCGAGGTAGTACTGCGCAGCAGGCACGCTGATCACGCCAGTCACATCGCCATAGGATGCGTTTGACACAATCTGGGCTACCGTTCTGGCGATTACGTCCACTGCAGGAGCATCGGTACTTCCGTGAACCACGCGAAACTCCACATTTCCAGGCGTAACGGAAGCTTCCTGATACCCATTCTGAAGGTTGAGGGTAAAAGGCGTCGTAGCATTTCCTACAATTCCGCTGGCAATTGCCACGTAGGTTTCATTCTGCATCAAGGTAACCGGAAAATTCACAAGCGTGTCATTCACCGATGTGCTTGTACTCAAGGCAACGCCGATGTTAACCGGAACGCCAGCAGGCACATCGATAAAGGGAGTTGCTGTGCGATACACAAAATCGTCGAGCAAGAGTGCACCATTGACGTACACATCGACGGTGGGACTGGGAGAATTGTGAATTACCTGTAAACGGGCCATCTGAGCCTGCACAGATCCAAAACCGAGGAGACAAAACATCCCCAGGGCTAATGGTAGCATTAGCTTTCTCATGAAAAGTAAATTAGTGTAAAGTTTGTATAAGGATAATTGGTGTTGATAAGGATCAAAAGAGCGTGATCCCCGGGGATCATATTTTCTACATCAATGGATTGCTCCAATGACTGGATGATGACAAAAAATAGCCGGAGGAATTTGGCAAAGCCCCCGGCTGGGGTGTGCATTGCTTACATGCACAGCTTGGCTTGAGAACACACATCAAGAAAAGAACGAACCTAAACCACATACATGAAGAGGGGTGATACGCCCTACTTCAATACTATTCTCCAGGGTACCTGCCGACCATCATTGTCTTCAAGCGACAACATGTATTGGCCTCGCGGGAACGCGCTGGTATCAATTGTCGTGTCAAGAGCAGAAATCACCTCTGTATAAACTGTCCTTCCCAACATGTCACACAGTGAAACACGGGTGTTTGCTTGTGGTGAAAAGCCCGACAATCCTGAAATCGTGATTTGTGATGTTGCAGGATTGGGATAGACTTTCCATTCACGTTCTCTATCGGGAAAAGAAGGTTCATTACTCAAGGATATTCCCACTTGTGAGGAACCTGGATTTACTTGAATCGCGGCTCCGTTTTTATCTGTCATAGACACATGAGAGATGTTAAAATTCACCATCTCAATGCCATTATTTTTGCCAGCAATATCATCTACCGTGACGATGATAGAGGCAATTTGTCCGGCACCAAAGCGCACTTGTTGATTGGTTCTCGTGATGCCGATATCTACCTGTGAAGCATTGTAAAAATCCCGATGCAGCCCGATCATATCGACGCCGATGTCGCCCAACCAACTTTGGTCAAATACTACTTTCAAGGAGCCGGAGTCGAACAGCAGGGCATCATATTCTACGGTAAAGGCAATCCCATATACAGAATCAGCCGGATTGAATGTAGTGCCGAGCATGATCGCTGCAACAATGGTATCCCCTGGATTGAAATTAGTAGAGGGAAAATCTACATACAAAGGCACGCCGACACCGCCTCCGCTTGTGCTCACGCCAGGCATGGTCTGTGGCACGAGATAGTTGTGAAGAATTCCGACCAGATCGTTTTCATTCACAACCCCATTGCCATCTGTATCACTGTGAACATAGTTCACGCCAGAAGCGCTGCTGGCACTCCACAAGTCCGCTGGTTGTGCTGTCCATTGGAGATGTGCATTGGGGCGTTGCGGCCCTGTGTGGCCAAAGCTGAGACCCAAAGGCAGAATATCGGCGTTGTTGGCAATTCCGTCACCATTTGCATCGCCAGGCCATACACAAGCCGCATGACCATGTATCCAAACACTGTCAATGGTGGCAGAATTCGCATGGTCTGTTACAATCACCCAGACATATTCACCGCCATTGACAGGCACATACCACAGATCATTGCCGGTCGATCCGTCGCTCCACGTATAAGAGTAGGGGGCAAGGCCTCCCAGCACATTAACGGATAGGAGCATTGGCTCAAATGCACATACGTGTAGGGAGTCCTGACCCAAATCAGCTGTAATTGCCTGCCCTAACAAATGGGCAGGAGCCAGTAAGAGAGTTATCAGGAAGTAATAAAATTTGAGCATGATGGCTAGTAGGTGTGTTGTGTGTTCGGTCTTATTAATCGACAAAATGCATGATTTGTTTGGCGGTTTTTCAAACACAATTCCTTCTTTCTGGTTTTGTTTTGGTGGAAGAACTTATTTAAAGAGTTGTTTTACAGTCAATTAAGTGATTGATAAAAATTTATTTCTGCTTAACATGACTATTTGTCTATGCAACAATCAAAGTTAATAAGGCTACTTTCTTCATTGTCTGCCGCTGAAGCGAGGCGATTTGAGAGCTTCGTGCAGTCGCCCTACCACAACACACTTGATAAGGCGGTAGCTTTGGTTCAATATCTGCTTGCCTTTTATCCTGATTTTAGTAGCCCTGCATTGGAGGCAGAACTTATTTCAGAACGAATTTTTGGAAGCAGCGCCGAATCTCTTCAACCCTTACATGATTTGTCTTCACATCTCACCCGCTTACTCGAGCAGTTTTGGGCCATTGAGCAGATAAAATCCAACCCCAAAGAGCTACAATACCAACTATCAGAGGCGCTGCTCAGCCCTGAGCGTATGTGGCATCACAACAAAATCTGGGAAAAGGGGCGAAAAACCGGCGAGCCAGAGGAGAAAGATGCAGGCTATTGGCTGCGTGAATACAAATACTGGGAGCAGGGAATGCGGCAAGCCCAACAGCTCAAGAAGCGACAAACCAAGGACTTTCTCGATAGTCGCTTAGAAATGACTATGGCATCGCTAGATCGTTTTTACCTCATTCAGAAACTTGTTCTGTGCTGCGAAGCCATCAACCGCAGCAAGATCCTCAATACAGAGTTTGCACCGGAGCTACTTCAAGAAGTATCGCATTATCTCACAAGCAGCAAGAGCGAGCTCTCGCAAGTGCCTTTGATTCAGTTGTACTTTCAGGTACTTACTCTTCTTCAGGCGGCCAATGATGAAGAATATCGCAAGCTGTTGGATTTGCTTGTTATTCATCAGGATCACATTTCTCGGAACACAGGATTTGCTCTCTACACCTATGCCCAAAACCATTGTATTCGCCAAATCAACCAAGGCAGGTCGGCATTTTTAGATGAGCTATTTCTCCTGTATAAGACCTTGCTTCAGCGAGCTTACCTGCTGGAAGAAGACGGGAGCCTGGCTCACTGGCACTACAAAAACATCACCACAGTAGCGCTCAGACTCAAGGAGTTTGATTGGGTCTCGATATTTTTGGAAGAATATCGAGACAAGCTCTCCGCAGAGCTTCGGGAATCCGTGTACACCTATAACCTTGCCGCTTTGCACTATGAGCAAGGCGCATATAAATCAGCGCTGAAACTACTCCAACAAACGGATTTCACCGACGTGTACTATGCGCTCAGCGCCAAATCCATGTTGCTCAAAATTTATTATGAGCTCGAAGATGAAGAGGCCCTTGGCTATGCTATTCAGGCATTTGATGTGTATCTGAGGCGAAATCAAGAAATTTCCAAGGACCATTTCCTGATCCATAAAAACTTGCTGCGTTTTACCAAAAAGATCCATCGCTTTCGCATTCGCTATGCGTCCTTATCGGCGTCAGAGCAAAAGAGCAGGGCAGCGAAATTGGAGGCAGAACTAAACTCTGCCTCATCTGTGGCCAATTTATCCTGGCTTCAAGCCAAGTTGGCAGACATAAGCAGTTAAGACGCTGCAATCTGATCTATCAATTCGCGGGCTTCCTCCACAGAGCGAACTTTGTATTTGGCGGCGGTTTTGTTGAGCCCAACCTTGATGGTGTAGGCGTGTTCAGGCATAGCATTGAAGGTGTCTTCGTCGGTGTGGTCATCGCCGATGGCCATGATAAAGTCCCATTCCTGCCTGTTGAGCCACAATCCGGCGGCTTTGCCTTTGTCCACGCCTGCATTGCGGACTTCTACCACTTTGTTGCCCTCAAGGACTTGCAGGTTGTGATTGGCGGTGAGATAAATCAGCTCATCCCGAATTTCCCGCACACGATTGGCACCGAGCTCATTATCGATGCGGCGGTAGTGCCATGCGAGGGTGTAGTCTTTTTCTTCGATAAATGAGCCAGGGGTCCGTTCCACGAGGTTTTCAAGAATGGGTTTTACGGTCGATTTCCAGTTGGCCACCACGTTGGAGTTCAGTTGCCATTCGCCTTTCTTCCAAATCCATGCGCCATGCTCAGACACCATTTCTATGCCCACATCACCAAACCAACTTCCCAGGGTATATCGATCCCTGCCGCTGATAATAACCACAGAAGTATTCTTATGTGCATTCAGTTTTTGGATAGACGCGATCAAGCCCGGGTCAGGGGAAGCCTGCTCTGGCACGGGGTGAAAGCCCACCAAAGTGCCGTCATAGTCGAGCAATAGGAGCCGGGATTTGGCTTGTTGATAGTCGAGGAGCAGTTGTTTGCGGGTGCTATCAGATAAAACTTTTGTCTGTCTGTCTTCTTGAATTCTTTTGGTCTCCATTTGTTGATGAATAAAATTATTGGCCCAATGCTTTACGTTGTAGCGTTTGAGCTTGCGTTGCATTTCGCGTAGTCTGGTAGTTTGTTCTTCTACCGGCATATCGAGTGCCTGCACAAGAGCCGCCACGATCTCCGCGTTGTCATTGGGGTTGATGATGAGGGCTTCCTGCAGCTCACTGGCAGCGCCAGCCATTTCGCTCAGAATGAGAACACCTATGGGATTATCTTCTTTAGAAGCGACAAATTCTTTTGCCACGAGGTTCATGCCATCGCGTAGCGGCGTGATCAGGGCAATAGCGGCACATCGGTACAGGGTGCAAAGGCTGTCAAAAGAAAAGGATCTGTAGTAATACCGAATGGGCACCCAGTCAAAGGTTCCATATTCACCGTTGATTCGGCCTACAAGCGTGTCGATTTCCTCCTTCAGGGTTTGATATTGATCCACACCCGCGCGCGAGGGCACCACCACCAATACCAATGAAACATCGCGCGCATAATCCGGGTATTTTTTGAGGAAAGATTCATAAGCCCTGATTCTTTCCGGAATCCCCTTGGAGTAGTCTAATCTATCGATAGAAATGATGATCCGGCGGCGTTGACTATAATCCTTGATGAACTGAACCTCTTCGTTCTCATTTTCGGGATGAATGGGGTGTGCGTATTTATCATAGTCAATCCCCATGGGAAAGGCATCCACAGAGACGGCTCTGCCCGCGATGTTGATTTTGCCAAAATCATGTTCATACCCCAAGATTCGGTAGCTGGCACTCAGAAAATGCCGCATATACCCAAAGGTATGAAACCCGATTTGGTCGGCGCCGAGCACCCCTTCGAGCAACTGACGGCGCCAGGGCAATGTGCGAAAAAGCTCATAGGAGGGAAACGGGATATGCAGGAAAAAACCGATAGAAAGTCCGGGGAATCGCTTGCGGAGCAAGCCCGGCACGAGCATCAACTGATAGTCATGCACCCACACCAGGTCATCCTCCTCCACAACCTCAGCGATGATCGCGGCAAATTTTTCATTTACTGAGACATAACTATCCCAATATTGCTCATTATATCGGGTGTACTGAGTAAAGTAGTGAAAATGGGGCCAGATTGTCTTATTGCTAAAGCCTTCATAGTAGTCTTCCAGCTCTTGTAAAGATAAAAAGACAGGCACCATACCATCTTTTTTAAACTGTTGGGTGATTAGTTTTCTTTCGCCCTCATCGTCCACCGCTCTTCCCGGCCAGCCAATCCAAATTCTTTCTTTATCAGATTCTAATGAATTAAGCCCCGTAGCAAGACCGCCTGCGCTGGGATGATATATCAATTCTCCTTCTTTTCTCCCGATCGTGATTGGCAATCGATTTGAAACAATGATGATTCTACCCATATCGTTAAAGGTCGCATTCTCATGACTTGATTGCAAAAAATATCTTAATTCGTGGTTCTATCGCCAGAAAAGAATCAAGAGACCTGGGCGGATGAATGACGTTCCTATATAAATGCTTAGTTTTAGCTCCGAAACTGTGACAGGGATACATTTACCTATGAACATTCATTTTATCGCTATCGGCGGCAGCGTAATGCACAGCCTGGCTCTTGCCCTGGTAGAAAATGGCCACAGCATATCAGGATCAGATGACCATATCTACGATCCCGCCAAAGGCAAACTTGCTGCCGCAGGTATTTTACCTGAACTTGAAGGGTGGCACCCTGACCGGATTCATGACAAGCTTGATGCAGTCATCCTCGGTATGCATGCCTTTACAGATAACCCCGAGCTCGCTCGCGCTCGAGAGCTTAATATCCCCGTCTATTCCTTTCCCGAATTTATCTATGAGCAGTCGCGCAACAAGCAGCGCATCGTGATTGCCGGTAGCTATGGCAAATCTACCGTGACCTCCATGGTCATGCATGTGCTCCACGCACTCGAAAGGAAGTTTGACTACCTCGTAGGCGCTGCCGTTGCTGGGTTTTCCAACTCTGTGCGAATCAGCGATGATGCCCCCATTATCCTGATTGAAGGAGATGAATATTTCGCCTCCAGAATCGATCAGCGCCCCAAATTTCTCCTGTATCAAGCTCACATTTGCCTCATCAATGGCATTGCCTGGGACCATATCAATGTGTTTCCGAGTGAAGAAGGGTATGTGGAGCAATTTGCTGATCTCATCAAGAGCCTTGGTAAAGCCGCCGATATCATCGTCAATGAAGATGATGATCGCCTGATGAAATTGGTAAAAACCTACGAAAAACCAGATACGCACTATGTGCATCCCTTTAGCTGTCCGAGCTATCGGGTAAAAGATGGGGTATTTCAGGTGAAAATCGATGGAGAACGCACGGATGTGACGGTCTTTGGTAAGCACAACATGTCCAACATCGCCGCTGCATGGGAAATTTGCCAGCTGTTGGCCGTGTCTCCTGAAGAGTTTAGAAAGCACATCGCAACCTTTAAAGGTGCTGGTATTCGCCTGCAAACATTACGCAATGAACCCGGCCATGTCGTGATTCGCGACTATGCTCATGCACCCGAGAAAGTGTTGGCCTCTGTGCATGCCACCCGCGAAAAATATCCCAAAGCAAAGCTGCTTGCCTGCTTTGAGCTGCATACTTTTTCCAGCCTTAATCCAGATTTTCTGCCCAGATATAAAGGTGCGTTGAATCAGGCAGACGAAATGATTGTCTTTGTGGATAAAGATGTCTGGGAGCGCAGGCGCATGGAGCCACTTACCGAGCCTACCATTCGTGCTGCTTTTGCTAATAAAAAGCTGCGCTTCCTTTCCTCTCGCGAAGAGCTCCAAACCACCATCGCAGATCTCAAGCCGGAGGTGTTGCTCATGATGTCTTCCGGGAGTTTTTCAGAACTTGATCTAGGAAGCCTTTAGCTTGCACAGGGCTTGCTTTTTGGTACCAACGCAACTAAATGTTTTGATTGGCTGTTTAACCCCATGTTATTTAACTCATTATTTATGAAAACCACGACTCGCATTTTTCTAGTCTATTGCCTGTTGGCTATTTCAGGCGCGACCTTGCGTGCGCAAGACGCCTTGCCCAAGATCGTTGAGACCTCTTTCAAAGTATCTGGCGTCTGTGGAGAATGCAAAGAGCGTATTGAAACGACTCTGGATACCAAAGGCGTAAAATTCGCCTCCTGGAATCAAGATACACAGATGTTGACCCTCGCGTTTCAGCCTAAAAAAATCACAGAAGAAAAGATTCATAATTTGCTGACAGAAGCTGGCCATGCCACCGAAAAAGCCGAAGCCAACCCTGTGGCCTACCAAAATCTACCTGGTTGCTGCCAGTATGAATCTGTGGCTCCTCACTGATGCGGTTTCCTATTTTGTACTGATTCCTTTCTTTCATCGCCATGCGCAGCAAGCTGCTTTTGTTTGTCGGTTGTTTTTTTCTTCCAGCAGTTGCCCTTGCACAGGTGCAGGGCAGGGTAGTGGCACTCGGTGAAAGCGGGGAGGTGAGGCCCCTTCCTCAAGCCCGCCTGCACTGGCTGGAAACCAATCGCGGCACCCTGACCGACTCTCTGGGCGTTTTCCAGTTGCTAGCAGAAACCCCGAAAGATCAACGCCTTGTGGTGCAAGCCCAAGGATTTATCTCCGATACCATTTTCCTCGAAACGCCCCTTCCCTTCCTCGAAATTACCTTGCGAAGTGAGTACAAACTCGAAGATCAGGTGATTGTCGCTAAGGGAAAATCTTCTCATATCTCCTCCATTGCAGCACAGCAGACCGAACTCCTCACCGAAAAGGAGCTATTCAAAGCGGCTTGTTGCAACCTATCCGAAAGTTTTGAGACCAACCCTTCGGTTGACGTCTCCTTTACTGATGCTGTTACAGGTGTAAGGCAGATCGAATTACTCGGACTGTCGAGCAAATACACCTTGCTGAGCCAGGAAAATATGCCAGCCATCCGGGGGCTAGCCTCTAATATGGGGTTGAGCCTCGTGCCAGGGCCTTGGGTACAGGGAATTCAAATCAGCAAAGGGGCTGGATCTGTAGTGAATGGCTTTGAAAGCATGACCGGACAGATCAACTATGAGCTAAAAAAGCCATGGGACAAAGAATGGCTCTATCTGAATGGATACCAGAATGTGCAAGGACGCAGTGAGCTCAATCTCGACTATTTCCGTACTGGCACAAAAGGGTGGGGGCAGGGCTTGCTAGCACATGCCAATATGCGACCCCGAGCCATGGACAACAATGGCGATGGATTTCTTGATCAGCCCATTGGGCGGCAGGGAAATGTAGTGTATCGACTCATGAAGGCCGATCAGCTCGGTTGGTCAGGGCAGTTCAATGCCAGGGCAGTGTGGGACGAGCAGCGCTCAGGGGAGGATCCCCATCTTCATGAAGGACACGTTGGCTATCGGGTATATGAAGCTGATCTTCGCACCAGAAGACTGGAAAGCTGGGGCAAGCTTGGCTACATTTTTCCCAAGAAGCCTTACCAAAGCGTTGGTTTCCAGGCATCTGTTTCAGATCATCAGATCGAGGCGTTATTTGGCGAAAGGAACTACGATGGGTCTCAGCAGTCCGGATATGCGAATGCCATTTTTCAAAGCATTCTGGGATCAACCAACCATGTGATCAAAACTGGAACGAGCGTACAGGTGGATCATGTGAATGAAGCAATCTTAGATACTGCCTTTGCACGGCTGGAAATTGTACCCGGTATTTTTGGGGAATATACATGGGAAAATCTGAAGCGATTCACAATCGTAGCTGGCATCAGGGCAGACTGGAGCAGCCTCTTTGGGCTCTTTGTTAGTCCGAGATTCAATGCCAGATATAGCTTCGACGAGCGTACTACGCTTCGCGTAGCGTTGGGGCGCGGGCAGCGAACTGCCTCCCTCATCGCCGAGAACATGGGCATGCTCGCTACGAGCAGGCAACTCATTTTCTCTGGGAATAACCCCCTAAGTCCAGCCTTTGGGTTTAGCCCCGAAGTAGCCTGGAATGTTGGGGCTCACCTATCACGTACTTTCCGCCTCGACTATCGGGAAGGCTCCATTAATCTTGATGCGTATCGCACCATATTCACCCGACAGGTGCTCCTGGATTGGGACCAAGATCCACAAGAGGTCAATTTTTATCAATCAATGGGGGCATCTTTTGCCAACTCGCTGCAATTGGAAGTGCAGTATGAACTCGCCAGAAGGCTTGATGTAAAAATCGCTTACCGCTACACGGATGTGCGGGCCACCTACCTCGAAGAAGGTCTGCGACAAATTCCCCTCGTGCCACAGCATCGCGCTTTGGCGAACGTCGCCTACGAAACCAAAACCGGATGGGCATTTGACCTGACAGCCAATTTCCAAGGAAAGAAAAGGATTCCGGACACAGATGAGAATCCGGAGCGATACCAGCTTCTTTCTACGTCTCCTTCATTTATTCTCATCAATAGCCAGATTACTAAGGAAATAGGAAAGAAGTGGAACGTGTATGTTGGAGCTGAAAACCTGACGAACTACCGACAACTTCGCCCCATCATTGCGGCTGAAGATCCTTTCGGTGCCTATTTTGATGCAGCACAAGTATGGGGCCCAATCATGGGAACCAACGTGTACGCTGGGTTTAGAATGAAATTAGAAAATAAGAAATAGGGAAGAATGTGATTTGTATTGTTCTTTTTGTTTTGAAAATCGAATATATCCTATATTGATTATCCCAGTTAATTACATTTCATAAAATACCATTAACGCAAAGGAATGTCTAGGTCGCTCACAATGAGTGACTAGTGGCTAGTTTTTTCGTCAATTCCGAGAGACAAATGGTCAAATTGCAACATCCAATTTCCCAAGATTACATCTCTCTATTTTTGAAAAACTACCAGTATCTGATTATGGGTCATTTTACAATGAAGACTGTTGTTGCGACAGTAATGTTCTTACTTATGGCTGCCTCCACATTTGCAGCCAATTATTATGTGGATGCTACCAATGGAAATGACGGATTCAGCGGAACATCCCTTGGTCAGGCATTCAAAACCATTTCAAGAATGGATGCGCAGGCGCTGCAACCCGGGGATAATATTTACTTCTTAAATGGAACCTATGAGCGCTCCGGTCAAAAACTCATGATTATTTCTGAGTCGGGCACGGCTTCAAACTGGATCACCCTCCAAAACTATCCTGGGCATAGCCCCATCCTAAAGTTCAACTCCTGGACCGGTATTGAGCTGGTCAATGGCGCTTCTTATATTGCATTTAAGGGGCTGAAAATTCAGGGGGCAAGGACCTCTGTCACCCTTGCAAACGCCCTCAATCAACCTGGAAGTTGCGCGCAAGGCCAGGCTGGCAATGCTCAAGGGATCTACAACGGTACGGGAATTCTCGCCGTAGGACCCAACCTCAGCTGGTCTGATCCCAGTACCACTGGCAACGAAGTGCCACACCACATTCTCGTCGAAAACTGCGAGGTTTTTGATTGTACCAGTGCTGGGATTGCTTTCCAACAAGCTGATTATGTAACCATCAGAGGTTGTCAGGTTTATAACAATTGCTGGTACACCATTTATGGCACAAGCGGAATCAATCTATACCAGCTCATCAACACCGATGGAACCACCGGGATTCACAACGTGATTTCTGGAAACCATGTGTACAGCAACCAATTGCTTGTCCCCCAAATTCCTGTCTGTCAGTTTTATGACGGCAACGGAATTATCGTGGATGACTTCAAGCATACCCAAACGTTTCAGTACAAAAACCCTTCGATCACCTTCCCTTCCTACACTGGTAAGACCCTGATTACCAATAATGTCACCGCTGACAATGGTGGAAGCGGACTTCACTTTTACCTGAGTGATTATTGCTATGTGTACAACAACACCGTGGTGAACAACGCCACCCAAAACGGTGGGGGAAATGGCAATGGAGACTTCCGCATCGGTACCTGCGATCATTTTGACATCCAAAACAATGTTTTCATTGGAACAAAGGTTCACCACGTCACCGGAACCAACACCGATATCACTTACGCCAATAACTACGAATCTGGAGGGAACATCAATGCTACCATTGGTGGGGCTTCTTGCCCGAGCTGTCTCAGTACAGGCATGACCTTCGACAACATGGACAACGGCTCTGCTGAGCCTTACAAAACCTCTGCCAATAGCTCTGTGATCGATCAGGGAGTGACAATTGCCGATGTGGTAGATGACTACCTCGGAAATGCCCGGAGTGAAGGCCTGGGCTATGAAATGGGCGCCTACGAAGTTGCGTTCACGGGCGCTTGCATTAATAACACCGACCTTCCCGCCAAGATAGAAGCTGAATCTTTTTCTACCATGTCTGGTGTTTCTACCGAAACCACTTCAGACATCGGCGGTGGGCAGAATGTAAGCTTCATCGACCTGGGTGATTACATGGAATACCTCATTGAGGTGGCCGCAGATACTTCCTTTTTGGTAGAATTCAGAATAGCGGGTGCAGGCACTGGCATCAAAACCATTGAGCTGTTCTCCGACGGGACCACACTTGGCACACTTGAATTTGCTGCAACCAATGGCTGGCAGACATGGACCACCGTTTCGAAAGTCATCGCTTTGACTGCTGGTTGCCATACTCTCAGGGTTCAGGCCAATACATCTGGATTCAATTTCAACTGGCTTAATTTCAGCTACTATGATCCTACCGCATGTGTAGGAGGAACTACGCTTCCTGCATTGATTGAAGCAGAAGACTATTCCTCCATGCTGGGGGTACAAAACGGCAGTACGACTGATGTCGGGGGAGGATCCAATGTAGGCTTTGTCGATGCAGGTGATTATCTCAACTATAAGATTTCAGTGCCTACAGCAGGCACCTACACCTTAGATCTAAGGGTAGCCGCAGTTGGTACAAGCACCAAAACCATCGATATTCAATCAGACGGTAACACCATTCAAACCGTTAGTTTTCCCGCCACTGGCGGCTGGCAAACCTGGAGCACCGTGTCAACAACCATTCCTTTGAATGCTGGTTGTCAGACACTTACCCTTCTCATGAACTCAACAGGCCTTAACATCAACTGGCTTGACCTGGATCTGGTTGGAGTAACTTTCCCTGTGGAATTGGTCGATTTCTCTGCCGAAGTATTAGGAAATATTGTCCAGATTGATTGGATCACTGCAACCGAAATCAACAACGATTACTTTGTCATTGAGCGCTCTTCAGATGCCGTAATCTGGAGCAAGCAATCAAGGATAGAAGGAGCTGGCAACACCAGAAAAGAAACATACTATTCTGATATGGACCACAGCCCGCTTCCCGGCATTTCGTTTTATCGCCTTGCTCAGTATGACATTGATGGAACTGTGTCGTATTCAGAAACCAAATCCGTGAGGCTGGAAAGCAACCTTTTCTCGGCAATCTTAAAGGCTTACCCCAACCCAACGACCGGATTGATCACAGTCAGTGGCGATGAGATGGCGGGCGTCATGGTTTTTGATATCGTCGGGAGAGAGGTGAGTGTTTTGGTTACCCAAAAGAATCGGCAGGAAACAGAAGTGGATCTTGACCTCAGGACCCTTGAGCCAGGAATCTATTTCATTCGCTCCGAACATGGTAGTGTGATGGTTCAAAAGCAATAATTTTCTGCAAAAACCTGAAACGAAGAAGGCCACTCCAGTATTGGGGTGGCCTTCTTCGTTTTTGTCAATCACCTCTTCTAAAGGATTTCACATCCAAAAGCGCCTTAACCACCCCCAAAAAATACGCCTCACAAGTTGCCCGCTTGGCTACTTGTGAGGCGTGACTTTTTACTGCCTTTTCTTAGTATCCGCTATTCTGACCCAGCAGACCTCCACTGAGGTCAATTTCTGCCTGGGGAATGGGGAAGAGATCATGTTTACCATCAATGAATGGCTTGCCAACTGCCCGCATGACTTCCCCTGCGCGCTGTTGGCGCTGGAGATCAAACCAGCGATGTTGCTCAAGCGCAAGCTCAGAGCGGCGCTCCCGCCAGATTCTGCTTCTCAATTCAGCCTGATCGGTGATCGTGATATCAGGAAGAATAAAGGGGTTGTTTCTCCTCGCCCTTGCCCGAACCTGATTCAGGTACTGAAGTGCTTCGGTAGATTTGCCGTTTTCGTTGAGCACCTCAGCAGCCATGAGCAGCACGTCGGCATAGCGAAGGAGTCGAATGTTGCCCGGGCCATTGCCGTTTCCGCCTGTATGCTCAGGAACCCAGGCTTTCTGGTTGTAGCGCTCGTTGAGAATATCAGTATTGTCCTGCACCACTTCGCTGCCATCGGGGAGAACTTCCCCCACGTAGAGGATGGTAGCTTCTCGGCGTGGGTCGCCAGTCTCAAATGAAGTCACGAGGTCGTCAGAGGGTCGATTGAACCCCCAGCCCAGATTCGGGTCTCCTCTCACGCCTTGCACTTCATTGTACTGGCTTCCACCGCCACCTGTCTCCAAAGCCACCGTGAAAACTTCGAAGATAGATTCCGTGGAGTTTTCTCCCTCAGGCATAAAGATGGTGTTGAAATTCGGGAGTAGAGCATAGTTGGCAGAAGCAATCACCTCCATCAGCAAGGGCTCGGCAAGGGCGTATTCACCTCTTGTGAGATACACCTTGGCCAGCAAAGCCTGTGCGGCCCCTTTGGTGGCCCGGCCTTGATCCTCAGCAAGTTGAGCTGATCGAAGTGGCAACACAGCTGCAGCTTCGCTAAGGTCAGCAATGATGAGGGCATATACCTCTGAGGCGGGCTTTCTTTCCTGTTTGTATTCATCAGGATTCAGGGGCCGATCAATAAGGGGAATGTCTCCAAACCAGCGCACAAGGTTGAAATAGAAATGTGCCCGCAGAAACTTAGCCTCTGCAATCAACCGGGCTTGAAGTGTTGGCTCAATTTCTTCCATCAGGGGCACTTCGCTCAACACGAGATTGGCTCGATAAATTCCCTGATAATAGCCTCCCCACACACCAAGAAAGGCTATGTTGCCTGGATCAAAGCTGAAATTGTCCACTTCCAGCAGGAAGTTGGCGTCGGTAACTGTGCTGCCCTTATCTGAGTCGTCCGACACGATATCGGTCAGGCCGATGTAGCTAAACACGTGCACATTCCAGTCGCGCAGATGGTTGTAAATGGCATTAACAGCCCAAACGGCTTGCTCTTCTGTTTGAAAGAAATTGTCTGAGGTGAGCTGACCCAGGGGTTTCTTTTCCAAAAACCCCTCACAACCAGATAGCAGAAGGATGACCGCTACCATGAGACTTTTGTAGAGATGGAAATTTTTCATGATAATTTTTTGTCTTGTCAACATTAGAAACTTAGGTTGATGCCACCGGTCCATATTTTGGAAATGGGATAAACGCCACTGTCAATGCCCACAGCAATCACAGATCCACTCGTAATCTCTGGGGTATAACCAGAATACTGCTGCCAGGTGAATAAGTTTGTTCCACTCACATATAGTTGAACCTGGCTCATGTTGATCGCTGATAACCAGCTCCTTGGTAGATCATAGCTCAATAATACAGTGCGGATTCTGGTGAAAGCTGCGTTTTCCAGAAAACGCTCTGAAGGCTCGTAGTTGTGGCCACCGTTGGTGATGCGAGGCTCTGTGTTGGACGTTCCTTCACCATTCCACCGATCGAGATAGGAAGCCTCAAAGTTGGGTGTTCCAAAGCGGGCCATCTTCTTGGAGTTGATGACGTAGTTTCCACGCTGTCCATAAAGAGACACCACCAACGAAAGTCCCTTGTAGCCCAGAGACAAGTCGCCGCTATAGATCAGCGTTGGTACGGGACTGCCGAGGTAGGTCCTGTCTGCGGTTGTGATCACCCCATCTTCGTTTACATCGACAAATTTCAGATCGCCGGGCTTCTCAATGCCCCGATTGGGAGAATTGTCAATCTCCTCCTGCGTCTGAAACACGCCCTCCACTTTGTAACCATAAAAAGCACCAATGGGCAAGCCGGGAACCGTACGTGTGCCCAGCAAGCCGCCTACGCCAAGACCTCCACCGAAGATCTCTTCGTTTCCTTCTCCGAGCTCCAGCACTTCGTTGTGCACGGTGGATGCCATAGCCTTAAAGGAATAATCAAAATCTCCGACCTCGTCGCGCCAGGCGAGACTCATATCAAAGCCCCGGTTTTGCACTTTAGCTGCATTGATCACGGGGTTGTTCGCAGCTCCCACATAAGCCGGAATAGGCACATTCACCAGAATGTCATTGGTCACTCGGTTGTAGTAATCAACCTCAGCGGTAAAGCGATCGTTGAGCAAGCCTATTTCCAGGCCGATATCGGTTTGGCTTGTTTCTTCCCAGCGAATGTCAGGATTGGCGAGGGTAATAATGGATGCCCCAGTGTTGAGAGACTCTGTAGGGCCAAACACGGCATTGAGGTTAGAGGTAACCACGGGCCTTCCGGCATAGGCACCAATTTTGTCGTTGCCTATTTGTCCCCAGCTTGCTCTTAGTTTCAGGCGGTTGATATCCTTCATCCCCTTCATGAAGGCTTCTTCGGCGATGTTCCAGCCAAATGCAAAGGAAGGGAAGTAACCGAATCGCTGATTGGCCCCAAATCTTGAGCTTCCGTCAGCGCGAAAGCTGGCAGTGAATAGATAGCGATCCATCAGCGAATAGTTCGCACGAGCCAAATAAGAGGCCATGGACCAGGAAAACGCACTATTATAGTTGGTCTGTCCTTCTATTTCTCCTGCATTCAAAAAGAAGAACTCCTCTGTCTCCGCAGGAAAGTTGATCCTGGAGCCTCCAAGATTCTCAAAATCAAAGGTTTGGGCGGTCACACCTCCCAAAACGGTGAGTCGTTGGTTGGTCCACTCTTTCTGGTAGGTGAGGGTATTTTCCCAAAGGATATTCTGCGAGCGGTCAATTCCTGCGTTAAGACGACTCTGTTGATTTTGCTGAATAGGAGAAACGAAAAATACCGGGGTAAAATCTTTGAAAAATCCTGCATCCACATCAATCCCAAGATTGGTGCGAAACCTGAAGTCCTTCAGAAAGGTGACGTCGGCAAACACATTGCCCACAGCCCGATAATTGAAAGACTGATTGTTGTTGTAGAAAATGGATGCCTCTGGGTTGCCAACAGGCGCCCTGAGTGTAGTATTGGAGAAATTCCCTAAGGTATCGAACGGGGCAATGGTGGGATCGCCTCGATAGGCATTGCTAAGGATGCCGGGCGTACCGATGTTTCGCGAATAAATCAGCGCCACATTGTGCCCTACATTCACAGCTTTGTTGATCTGGTAGGTATTGTTGATCCGAAGGGTCATTCGGTCATAAGATCCGTTGCGGATAATTCCCTGCTGGCTAAAATAATCACCAGATACGCGGTACGACATTTTGTCGCTAGCGCCCGAAGCGGCTACCTGATAATTCCGCATCGGAGCCTGCTGGAAAATCACGTCTTGCCAATCTGTGCCTTCTCCATAAATACTGGGATCGGCAAACACTGGAGGACGACCCTCGTTTGCCGAAAGCTCGTTAGAGAGTTCAGCATATTCCCGCGCATTGGTCAGGTCAATCTTCCGCACCACTTCTTGAAAGCCCTCATAAGCATTGACTGTGACAGTGCTCTTACCTTGAACGCCGGCCTTGGTGGTGATGATGATCACACCGTTGGCGCCACGGGAGCCATAAATAGCCGTGGCGGAGGCATCCTTAAGCACTTCAAATGAGCCAATGTCGTTGGGGTTGAGAAAGCTGATGTCATCGAGTAGCATGCCATCCACCACGAAGAGGGGAGAAGCATCGCCGAGGGTTCCTACCCCGCGGATGCGGATCACAGCTCCGGCACCCGGCGCACCGGAGGAGGGCGTCACTTGCACGCCAGCTGCTTTTCCTTGTAAAATCTGGGCAACCGATGCATTGGGAACACGGGCAAGTTCTTCAGCATTCACACTCGTAACCGATCCTGTCACATCGCTTTTTCGTTGCACGCCATAGCCCACCACGACATATTCGTTGAGGGTATATTCGTCTGGGGGCAGCGTCACATTCACTACGCTGCGACCCGCTACTTTCACGCTCATGTCCTTAAAGCCAAAGAAACTTACCAGAAGGCTATCGTTTGGCGTGGGTAGGTTCAGGGTATAAGACCCGTTTTCGTCGGTAAAAATGCCGGTCGTGGTGCCGATTACCAGCACCGTGGCGCCTTCCAAAGCGGTGCCTTCTTCATCATAGACGGTTCCTGTTACCCGATGCTGGGCAATCAGGAAGGTGCTACTACCAACCAAAGTCAGCAACAGCAGGGTTTGTATCAGTTTTCGTTTCATCTCAAGGGTATTGGGTTGATGAATAAATTGGGGATGCTAATCTGTAAGTTTGATTGTAGCAGTTTGCACATCCCGTGAGTTTGGCCCTAGCTGGATTTCAAAATCTCCAGGCTCAGCCTTCCATGTCATGTCGCGTGTGTAAAAAGCAAGGTCATTGACTCCGATCTCAAACTCTACCTGCTGGGTAGCACCCGGCGCTAGTGTCACTTGCTGAAATCCTTTCAGCTCTTTCAAAGGCCTTGTCACGCTTCCTACGAGGTCGTGAACGTAGAGCTGCACCGTTTCGGTGGTAGCAACATCGCCAGTGTTGGTCACACGAATCGATATTTTCACCGTCTCAGATGCCGAAAATTCCGTTTTGCTCAGCACGGGTTTTCCGTAGGTAATCTCGGCGTAGGACAACCCAAATCCGAAGGGAAAAAGGGGCGTATTCTCCACGTCGAGATATTTGCTCGTATATTTGTTGTTGGCATCAAAGGGCCTGCCCGTATTTTTGGCATTGTAGAAAATCGGCACCTGACCAACGCTTCTGGGAAAGGTAATAGGGAGTCTGCCAGAAGGATTGGCTTCGCCCATAAGCACCTCCACGATGGCTGGCCCGCCCATGGTGCCGGGAAACCAGGCTTCCAGAATGGCATCGCAATGCGCTACCTCCCAGCTGAGGTCGAGTGGGCGACCATTCATCAATACCAGAACGAGGGGTTTTCCCGTTGCTTCAAGTGCCGAGATCAGTGCGCGCTGAGGGCCCGGCAGGGTAATGTCGGAGCGACTTGCTGCCTCTCCGCTCATGTATCCAGATTCTCCCACAAAAGCCACGATTATATCTGCCTGCTCGGCTGCCACCACTGCCTCAGAGATTCGAGACTCATCCTCCCCAGAAGTTTCACAACCTTTAGCGTAATACACATCCGCACCAATTGCTCTGAACGCCATTAGCGGTGTGATCACATCGTCGGCCCGACCATCGCCAAACCAGTTGCCAAGCATCTCTGCTTTGTTGTCGGCTAACGGGCCTACCACAGCAATACTTTTTGAGGCAGAAATAGGTAGGGCTCCTCGCTCATTTTTGAGCAGGACCAGAGATTTGATGCTTGATTCCAACGCTACATTGAGGTGAGCTTGAGAAAATACTTCTTCCGCTTCCCGTTCTTTGCTTCCATATCGATATGGGTCATCGAACAAACCGAGTTCATACTTCAATGCGAGAATGTATCGCACCGACTGGTCCACCGTTTCTACTGAAACCAATCCTTCCTTCACCTGCTTAGCAAGGTAATCGTAGTAAACGGCTCCTTGCATATCCATGTCAACCCCTGCATTCACGGCGAGTGTGGCAGCTTCGGCATTGTTAGCCACGATGCCATGTGGCACCATCTCGTTGATAGAAGTATAATCGGTGACGACCATTCCTTGAAAGCCCCATTCTTTTCGGAGAATGTCCTGAAGGAGGTAGGAGTTGCCACTGCATGGCACAGCATCCACATCGTTGAAGGCGGTCATGAAGCTATACACTCCGGCATCCTTGGCAGCTTTGAAGGGTGGGAGATATATTTCTCTCAACGTTCTGTCAGAAATATCTACGGTATTGTAGTCTCGACCCGCCTGGGCTGCTCCGTAGGCTGCATAGTGTTTCACACAAGCAAGGATTGTGTTTTCATCCCCTATGTTTTGTCCTTGAAAGCCACGCACACGAGCTGCCGAGATGAGGGAGCCAAGATAGGTGTCTTCCCCTGCACCTTCGGCCACACGGCCCCATCGAGGGTCGCGGGCTATGTCCACCATCGGGGCAAAGGTCCAGTTGAGACCCGCAGCGGAGGCTTCAACGGCGGCAATCCGCGCTGTTTGCTCGATCCCTTGGAGGTCCCAGGAGGCAGATTCTCCCAGCGGAATTGGGAAAATGGTGCGATAGCCATGAACGACATCGTAGCCAAAAAGGAGCGGAATCCCTAGGCGGGTTTCCTCCACGGCCATCTTTTGCAGTTGATGGTTGTATTCACTTGTGTGAGCATTGAAAATAGCTCCCACCTTGCCGGCGAGGATGTCATCTCTGTATCCAGGTCTCAGGGTAGGTCCTGTCACCACCCAATCACTCGTGAAGAGGGTCATCTGACCCACTTTCTCGTCCAGGGTCATCTGCCCGAGCAAGGAATCGGCCCTGGCCCAGGCCCGATCTGAGAGTTGCTGCGCTGAAAGGGAGGACAAGAGCAACAAGATAGAGAAGCTGAGTAGTAGTTTTTTTATCATCAGTCGGTTAATTACGTTCTTGTAGCCACCCACCAGTAAAGCCTGCTTTACGCAGTCCATTTACCAAATAAGGGTTCTTTTTCATCAGGTTCCAGATCAATTCTGAGTCATGGTTTTCTGCCATAATGAGGATCGGGCCCTGATCGATTCCCAGATATTCAAAATCGAACCATTGACCCGGAAAGGAGAGGTTAAAGGCATCCTTGAATCCAAATTCGCCCACCAATTGATCGTGGTGAGTATTCCACATATAAGCCAGTGTTTGGATACAGGTGTCGGGCAAGAATGGAATGGAACCACCCACAGCTGTGGGTGTCAGCGTGCCATCATCGCGAATTTCCTGTGCGGAAACACCTCTTGCCATGTAGCCTGTGAAGTTCACTTCACGTCCGCCGATCATGGCCTTAGTGCCATGGCCGGGTCCGTCGCAAGCGCTCAATCCCCACTGTAGGTGGGAATAGCCCGTGAATCCAGCCGGATTGCGAATGGCATAATCCTGATTGGCCAGCGTGGCAAGACGAGAGTTCTGGAAATAATCGGAGCCCTTTTCTCGCATATACGCGTCCTGTATTCCCCGAAAATCAACAAACATGTGACTGTATTGATGGCCAAATAAGGGGGCGAAATTCAGGTGTGGCTCATAGAAATCTTCCCATTCATAGGTCTTGCACCACATAGCCCAGGAACTATCTGCAATGGGGTGGGTAGGAGACCCTAAGGCCATGAGCAGCAGCACCATGGCTTCGTTGTAGCCTTTCCACCTGGCTGGGATAAAGCCCTTTTCAGGGTGCCAACCCATGCTCATGTAGCCATCTTCCTGCATAGCCCAATCCCATTCTACCCGAAGGTAGAGACTGTCGGCCAAGGCACGGATCGCCTGCTCTTGTTCATTATCCTGATCAAAATAACTTTGAACAGATAAAACGCCAGCCATTAGCAGGCCTGTATCGATGGTAGAAAGTTCTACCTCTTTGAATCTTTGGGCATGATCCATGGTGAGGAAATGGTAGAAAAATCCACGGTATCCACTCACTCCGCTTGGTTCAGGGCCCTGTCTCATGTTCCAAAGAGCATGAAGAGTAGCCTCTACTCGGGTAGCGGCTTCCTTTCGGGTGATGTATCCATTTTCTACCCCTACAAGGTAGCTACTCAGTCCAAAGCCTGTGGCAGCTACGCTGGAAAATGGTCGTGTGGGGTATCTGTCCGGTATTTGAAAATATTGACTATCGGCTGTTTGCCAAAAAAACTGAAAGGTCCTTTCTTTCAATTTTGGTAATGAAAAGTCGTCTGAAGCATCGGCATTTTGGGATTCTGCGCATCCGATAAGGATCGGTAACAGAAGCCCAAAAAGGAAGTAGAAGATCGGTCGCATGACTTGTGATTGTAAAAGAGTAGGGGAGGAGCCACTATGCTCCTCCCCAAGATGAGATTACTCCTTAATGACTTTGGTGCGAGACACAAGACGGTCTCCATCAAATCCTGAAAGGAAGTACACACCGGCGCTCAGGCCAGAGAGGTCAAGCTCCGTAACCGATTGACGGGGCAGGTTTTCTACCAGCACGGTTTGTCCCATGAGGCTGGTAAGGCGCAGTTGGGTCATGTTGGCACTGCTCTCTACGCGCAGAGTTCCTGTGGTTGGGTTCGGGAACACAACGAGGTTGGTGATCACGGGCTGGTCAAAGAGTCCAGTTGTTCCACAAATTCCATCGGCAATGACGATGTCGTCAAAGTAGTATTCGGTGGTTACTGCTGGAACATTGGCAATATCGAGGATCAAAGTGATACGATCGTAGAAAGCGTCGTCTGGTACAATTCCGCTGAAATCGAAGGTGAGTTCCTGCCATTGGTTTGGCGTGGTAAACTCTGCCGAGATATCGCCGGAGCCGGGTGCGCCGTTTCTTGGGCGTTCCAATTTCATGACCATGGTGGCAGCATGGTCGGACCATACTTTCATGCGGATGGTTTTGTTGCCATTAGGAAGAGAAATGGGAGCCTCTACGTCGGTGTACATCCCTGCAAATACAAGCCCATCGCTGGATTCAATAAAAATGCCTACACTGTCGCTGGAGTTGATACCAGTTTTATCTGGGTTTTCAATGACTTGAAACACGGTGTTCTCCAGGGTTCCGTTGGCAAAATATCTCCAGCCTTTGAGGGTGAAATCTGGATTTTCAAAGGTGGCTACACAAGCCGTGTAGGGAGCTCTGGACAGCCTGATGTCGTCGATGTAATAGATATCCTGTTGGCTTGGTTGAACCCCGGCATTGAAGAAAATCACGATTTTCTGGTGGTTTTCCCCTGCCTGACCACTGAAATCCACTGCATATTGCACCCACTGATTGGCAGTGGTAACGGTTTGGTCAATTTCAACCGGCAGGGAGGTTCCGCCTTCGAGTTTGAATTTCAATGGCACCAAGCCAGGTGACCAGATCTTGATGAGAAGCTGATTGTACAGAGACAAATCAATCGGCGCGCCAAAATCAATCACCAAGGCAGACCACTGATCGAGTGGATCGGTATATTCTCCCACTTTCGCACTTGAATTGACCGGAGAAATATCAGGATTATTGATGGCAGCGAGATTGTTGGCACCAGCGCCATAGGTCGCTTGTCGCTGACACTCAAAGTCATCGAGGAAGTTGGGAATCAATACTGTGCCTGCGCATGGATCAACGGTAGAACCTGTCTGCACAAGATTGTCAAACAGGTAGGTACCCGATCCTGCTGCGCCAGGATCAAATAGCAAGTTGATGCCGTTGAAATCAGTGATGCCGTTGAAGTTGGCAAAATCAAAAGACAGGGTTTCCCAGGCACCAGAGCCTGCGAAAGATACGTTAACCTCTTTGTTGCCCTGGGTAGGGCTGCTGAGTTGCATGGTGAGACTGCTCGCTCCAGTTGGAGGAAATACCTGGATGTTGATCTGCGTTTCTGTGGATAGATCAAGTGCAGCTGAAAGGGTGCCGGTCAATGTGGACAAGCTAGAAGATCCTTTCACGTAAGAGCCTACATTGGGGCTGTTATTGTCTGCATTTGAGTTTGGGTTGACAACTACAGTGAGGGTGCCGTGCACAGCATTGTTGCCACCAAGTGGCTCCCAAAACATTTTGGTGGGATCGAAATCTTCCAGCACCATGCCAGAAGGGGTCTCCTCACGGGTAATGTCATCGAGGTAATACACGTCATTGGCACCAGCCTGAACGCCGGCATTCATGAAGATCGCTAGTCGCTTATGATTGGCCGCTGCCTGACTGGAACAATCGACCGAAATCTCGACCCACTGATTCGTCACCGTGATGGGGGTAAATACTTCGAATGGAGCAGAAAGACCACCTTCCAGCTTCAGGAGCACATCGCCTGCTATTGGAGCCCATACCTTGATTTTGTAGGTATTGAGTGTGCTGAGATCAATGGGGCTATTGTAGTCGATGGCAAGGGCAGACCACTGATCTTCTGGATCGGTGTATTTACCAACGTTGGCACTGGTGTTGATCCCTGACGCGTCAGGATTGGCGATCCTTTCCAATCGGAGGTATCCGCCGCCATAGCTGGCATTGCGCTGACACTCAAAGTCGTCGATGATGGTAACATCGGGAACCGTTCCTGCACAAGGGCCAGCAGGGTAGGCAATAATGTTGTCGAAGAGGTAGGTGTCGCCGCTTGTGGTCACGCCCGGATCAAAAAACAAAATAATCCTATTGTAGTCAGTGGCGCCTGAGGCTCCGGAAAAATCAAACGTGTAGTCGATCCACGCATTGGTGACGGCAATATTTTGGAGTCGCTCAATGCCGCCGGATGGCCCTTCGAGCTTCATCAGAATTTGGGTAGCCACAGGGGAGTTAATCATGATGTGAAACTCATTGTTCACACTCAAATCCATCGGGGCTGCCAATTCGGTCAGAAACAGGCTAAAAGCGTGAGCATTGCTCTTGGTATAAGAGCCTACGCTGTCGCTTGGGTTCGCGACAGAAGAGTCGGGGTTGGCAAAAACCCCGTCAAAGGTACCATTAAGGGCATTCCATGTCTGCATGGCACCCGATTCGAAGTCTTCATAGACAACCTGCCCAAAGGCGGTTCCCCAGAGACCACATGCGAGGAGTAACGTAGTCCAGATTCGCAACATGATTTTGAATTGTTTTGGTTTGGTAACGATTAACGAGTGAATACGACAGGCTGACTGTGTAGCGTCTGCCCATCTTGAAGGATACGTAGGTAGTAGATGCCAGCAGGCAGGGGGGGAAGGTTCACCTTCGATTCTCCTACCTGATTTTGCTGGGTGGTTTCCTCAAAAATCATTCTTCCTTCTCCAGTAAAAAGGCAAACCTGAAGCTCGCGGAATGAAGCCGATGACTGAATGGTCAAAGCCCCTTCACTTACTGGATTCGGACTCACAGCCCACCTGGTTTTCTCTATGTCAGAGGCGATCCCTGTAATGGCGGTGCTATCAGCCGCAAAGCCAATGGCATCCAAGGCAGGTTGAATCTCGGGATTCGACATGAATAGCTCCCAGAACAGGCCGCTGCGATAATTTTCAATCATCACAATGATCGGCCCCTGATCAATGGCCAGATAGGAGTCAGCCACCCAATTTTCAGACACATTAAAGGCGTCATAGAATCCCATGGGACCCCAGAGTTCTTCTCCGTGTTCGCGGTAAAAATGCTTGAGCGCAGCAATGGATTCTTTGGGCGTATAAGGCATGGAGCTAATGGCCGCCGTGGGGGCAATGGTACCATTGTCTCGGCTGAGAGAAGGCTCGTGGGCCAGATATCCGACCAGTGGGTCGTCGCTAGCGGTGAGCCCCCAGCAATCTTCGCCATAGCCAGCATGGTTTTTGGGATTGGCGATGCACCACGCCCGGTTGATCAGAGTTTGGTGGGCATTTCTCACGAAATAGTTGGTGTAAGCGTCCCGAATGCCTCTTGGATCAAAGCCCAGATAAGAATAGTGAGAAAAGAACAACGGACCTCCGTTGCCCGGTCCCACGTCGAGCTTGTAGCCATAATAGGTTTGGCCATTGGTATAATTACTTCCTGCCCAGCCGTTGGGATAGAGGCTGGCGGGCACAGCATGGGTATTGGAGGCAATCCCGAGCAAATACACGATGTGGGCTTCGTTGAAGCCGCGAAGCGCAAAGTTCATCGCCCAGGCAAAGTTTGGAGACCAATGCCAATACATTACCTGCTGCGTGAGTCGGCGATACCAGTTCCATTCCACGCCGTTCCACAGCGTGGTGATCCTGTCGCGGAGTAGGGTTTCGTTTGGCGTGGCCTGATCAAAATATTGCCTCACAGACAGTAACCCCTGAACCATAAATGCGGTCTCGACCAGGTCGCCACCATCATCCTGTGCGCTGAATGGGATGACATTTCCTGTGTTCCCATTGAGCCAATGTGACCAGGCACCATGAAACCGATCTGCATTTTGAAGGAATTCTGTGATCTTGAGGAGCCTGGCCAATCCTTCTTCGCGGGTGATGTAGCCGCGCTCAATCCCAGCTACGATGGCCATTACGCCAAATCCACTTCCGCCAATTGTTACCGTGTTGCCAGAGCTATTGCGCTCTCTTGCCAGACCCGAAACCGGATGGGCAAAATCCCAGAAGTAGCGAAAGGTGGCCTCCTGCACCATGTCCAGAAATTCATCATCTGTCATGATATTCCCCGACACGCTAACTGATGCAGATGGAGCAGATTCATCTCCGCCAAAGCCTACTGACCGCAGGTGATAGAGCCTGGAAATACCGCTTCCGGGATCTCCCCAGAAGTCCATCGTCATGCTGTCGTTTTGTGAAATATACTTGGCAAACTGAAAGCTCTGCCCATTGTCCTCCGAAAAATACAAGTGATACCCATCCAGATTGTTGGCGCTGATGAGATTCCAGTGAAATTCGCCGTGGCGTTCATATCCCTTGCCAGAAAAACCAGTTGGAATCACGGGTGATCCGCTAGAAGCGGGAACGGTCTTTACTTCATCAACCAGGAGGGTGTGATCTGTCTGGTCAGCACTGTCCTGACTGAAGATGATGGCTTTTATTTGAGTGAATTGAATGTTGGTTTGAGCAGGATCATTGGTGAATACCGTCAAAGGAATGCTGATCCGGTGCCATTGAGCGGCGGGAATGTCGTCAGTGAGGGTTTTGAGCGAATACTTCAGGGTCTTGGTGGCGCCGGGCGCGCCCTCCATAGAGATTTTGGGCAGGCGTGACTTGCTCAAGCCTGTGGCAGAATACACCCAAAAAGAAAGAGAATCACTTTGGGTAATGTCTAGAAATGGAAAGCCAGGCGCAATGACAAGCGCATCCCAATTGCCGCCGGGTTTGGAGTTCCAGGTAAATGAAAGGGCATTTTTGCCACGGTAGGAGTTTGCTGTCACCGGTATTTTATCTCCCGAGGGACCAGTCCGAGTAAAGGTGCTGCTCCCTGAGAGAAAGGCAAGACCAGTATCGTAGTATTCGCTATCTGGGCTATCAGCAAAAAAAGTCACCACCTGTGCAGGCAGATCAGAAGGGACAAATAACAAACCAATCAAAATGAAGATGGTAGATCGAAGTAGCATGTGTAGTAGTTTCTCTGTGTAACATCGTTTCAAGTAAGAAAGTACGGCGCTGATATGCACTATTTTCCACCTCATCATTACCTCATCAATGCCATATTTTAAAACGAATAACTCAGCGTTTGGGTAGCCCAAATGATATTAATCACCTGAAAATCAGCAAAGTGATTTCTAATTCTCTCATAAGCAGGAAAATAGCCATGTTCATGACAACCATGAAGAGCTTCGCTATTAATATTTCAACAAGAGGTCGATAAGTTGCTCATGCGCGTGCAAATCCAGCTTCAGGCGAAGCCGATATCGCTTGTTTTCTACACTTCTCAGGGAGATGTGGAGCAAAGGGGCAATCTCTTTGGAGCTGAGATTCATGCGCAGATATGCCGCAAGCCGGAGATCGCCGGAGGTGAGGCTGGGGAAATCATGCTTGAGTCGCTGAAAAAAGCTCTGGTGCACACGGGTGAAGTGATATTCAAATGCTTCCCAGTCTTTTTCACTGGACAATTGCGAATTGAGCTGTAGCAGCATTTGTCTCAACTTCTGTTTATGATCGGCTTCTTTGCTCTTTTGAAGGGATTTGAGGTCCTGCCTTAATTCCAGTAAAATTTCATTCTTCCGCACCAAATTCATCGTGATTCCTGCCAATTCTTGATTTTGCTCTTCAATACTTTGTTCGAGCTGAAGGTTCTTGATCTCGATCTCCCGGGCATGACGGGCTCTGTCTTGCTCAATTTGCTTCTTTCGCCACCTTCGCTCCAGTTGGCTCTGATACCATCGTGTAGCGACTATGAGCAGACTTCCACCGATAACGAAGAAGAGGAAGATGGCCCAGTCCTGCGCAAACCATGGTTCTTCTTTGATTACTTGCAGGCTGAGCGTTGTGCCATCTTCCTTTCGCTCAATCTCAATCCCATACGCACCAGACGGTATGATGGGCAAGCGGATGCTAGCCTCCCCGGACCAGTCTGACCAATTGGATTGAATCCCAGGGATGCGAAACCGGTAATGAAGGTCTTGTGGATGAAAGCCAGAGGCAATTGATATGATCAGTCCCTGATCATCCACCACCAATCGCACTTCGCCGCCAGGGAAGGGTAGGGGAGCCAGGCGTGTGTCTTCTTTCCCTATGATTTCGATTCCTGAGAAAAACATGGGGTTCCATGACAGGGAATCTGACGTGTTTGCGTTCAGAACGAGAAAGCCCTGCGACAAGCCAATGAGCCAATTTCCGTCTTCAAATCTGTAAATCCCGGGATCTGTCGGCATATCTGATACAGCAAAGGAATGGGCCATACCCTGCCCAAAAAAATCAACGGATTGATGCTCAATCCCCACATACTCGTTTTCGAAGCGCTCTATCCTACGCAGCTTCGCCGTCAGAGGAATGCCATTCCATTGATCGACCTTCTCGAATTTGTCGCCATCCTCATTCAACTGAAACCAGCCGGAGTCAGATTTGACCAGGATGTTGCTGTCGGCTTGCACCATGACCAACCTGTTCAGATCCTGAAGGCCCCAGTCAGGCTCGGAGGAATGCAAAGACAAAAGGGTTAACTCATCTGGTGCCATCGAGGCTTTCATCAGGCCCCGATACGGGTGTACTCCCCAGATATTTCCCTGTCGATCCTTGCAGAGATCGCGAATCGGACTGTTGATTCCACTGATCTTGCTTACCCTGATCTGCTCATCGACCACAGAGAACTGAACCAGTCCTGTGTAGGTGCCCTGGATCCAGGTCTCATCATGATTTCCAGCAATCCAGGACCAGCCACCTGTGATGTCACTGATTTTTCGAATCCTATCGCCTATCACCTGAAAAGTCCCCGCATTGTGACCGCATAGCAATTGGCCAGCTATGTTTTTTAGACTCCATACCTGCCCTTGCGTGCCAGGCACAAACTCAAAAGCTGCGCTTTCGGGCCCATCGGGCCATGATCGTGAAAATAACCCGTGATTGGTTCCGATATACAGCCTTCCTTGGTCCTCAATCGCACAATACACGATTCCCAATTCGCCACTTTGGTCTTCAAATTTTCTGACAGGAGAGGGAAAATCAAGATAAGCTATGCCTTGATCGAGCCCTGCCCACACACCTCCGCGCTTGTCGGAGCTCAATGACAACACCGTATTGTCTGCGAGTCCGGTGTGTCGGTAAATGTGCTCCAGAACGCTTCCCTGCTTATCTATCAGATAAATGCCACCTGAAATGGTGCCAATGCAAATGCCCTCTGGCACAAGTTCCATCTTGTTTACTTGATCTCTGCTCAACAAAGGCAGAATCTCCTGAAAAACGGGCTGAAGAACGCCGTTTGAATACATCCAGAGCCCGTTTCTGTCAGTCGCAATGAGCAGGCTGTTTGGGCTGTATTCAACAATTCCCACTACGGTGGCTTCTGCAAGTGCTTCGGTCCCAGCAAGGATCCGAAACCCCATGCGGGGATCAAACTCCGCCAGTCCCTGCGAGAGCACTTGCAGAAAAAACTTATCCAAACATCGGTAGGTGAACATGATCCCCGATGAAAATGGGGATTGAAAAATGCTGATCGAATCCTGTTGGGAGAGGTAAATGGTGGAAAAAGACTGGAACAACACGCCATCTTCCCAAGACTCAATGTGCCATATTTCTTCATTTTTCACCAAAGGGAAGGACAAATCCTGACTCAGTGAATGGAACTCATAGCTTCCTGTTGAGGATGGCTGCCAGTAGCCAAACTCTCCATAACCGCCTCCATAGACTCGGTCTCCAACTGCCTTTACAGCCCTCACGCGATGATTTCCCGGCAAGGGAAAGATGCGCCAGTGCTCCCCGTCAAAGGTCAACATTCCATCAGAATTGCCAACTACCACGCCGCGCGAGGTCACGTCGATCGACCAATTTTGCGGGGCTGCCAGGTAGGTTTGCTCAGCAATGTTGAGAATAGATGGGCTGAGCTGCGCCTGTGCACCCAGATACATCAGGCACAGGAGTGACAGAGGAAATAACTTAGGGAATAGCAAAGGCGACATAGGCATCTCCGGATTTCGTCCCCATTTTACCTCCTCCGCAGGCAACAATCAAATATTGCTTGCCATTTGCCTCATACATGGCCGGGGTGGCATATCCACCTGCTGGCAAATTGGCCTCCCATAATAGATCTCCTGTGGCCGTAGAAAAGGCCCTGATTTTCTCATCTTTGGTGGCAGCAATAAACGTCAGGCCTGAAGCAGTTACCAGTGGGCCGCCGTAGTTTTCGGTGCCGGTAACCGGGATTCCTTTGGCCACCAATTCAGGATATTCTCCCAACGGAATCTGCCATTTGATTTCGCCAGCATTCAAATCAATCGCGGTCAGAAGACCCCATGGAGGAGAAATGGCAGGATACCCGGCTTTGTCGAGAAAGCGCTTGTATCCTGATGAAACATAGGCCGATGTCGGATCACCCTTCCCTGGCTGATCCTCAGAAGGGAGGCCAAGGAGAAAACGAGACACCTCGGCTTTGTCGGATTCACTGAGATAGGCAAAAGAAGGCATACTGCCTTTGCCAGATTCTAGTAGTGCCTGCAAACCGGGCAGCTCATAGCGGCTCTCCAGCCCAAGCAAGGATGGAATAGTTCCCATAAATTCGCCTCCGCTGCGATCAGCGCCATGACAACTCGCACAATTGGTTAAATATACCTGATTACCGGGATGATTGGCCGCAGTCGATACCATGTTCAAGGTCCACGCCATCTGTGAACTATTAACCACCATCAGCCCCTTCCATGGGTCATAAGCAGCGCCTCCCCATTCCCCGCCGCCATCATAGCCCGGAAAAACAAGGGTTCCCTCCATGCTTGGTGGCTCAAAAATGCTGTGCTGACGCAGGCGAGCCAATACTTTTGCCAATGAGTCCTTGCCTTCGGCTCGTTCGTGAATGCCTTCCACACGCTGCCGCGAGAAGGGTGGGGGAGAGCTCGGCAGTGGTTGAGTGGGCCAGGATGCCTCACCTGGCATGGTGGACGCTGCCACGGGTATTTCATTGATCGGATAAATTGGTTCTCCCGTTTCCCGGTGGAAAATAAATACATGGCCTGTTTTTGTGATCTGTGCTACCGCAGGAATGTCTTTTTCACCCCGCTGGATCGTGATGAGATTGGGGGGAGCTGGCAAATCTCGGTCGAGTAAATCATGGTGCACAAACTGGAAGTGCCATTTTAATTGACCAGTGGCAGCATCAAGGGCAAGCAGGCAATTGGCATATAAGTTTGCGCCGGGCCTGTCGGCCCCGTAGAAATCATAGGATGCCGACCCCGTAGGCACAAATACCAGTCCTCTGTCATGATCTACCGTCATGCCTGCCCAGGCATTGGCGCCGCCACTGGTTTTCCAGGCTTGCTCAGGCCAGGTGTCGTAGCCAGGTTCGCCCGGTTCGGGAATGGTGTGGAAAATCCAGGTCATATCGCCGCTTTGAATGTCATAAGCGCGAATATGCCCCGGAGCAGCCCCCGCACCCTCAGAGACCCTGCAACCAATAATCAGCTGATTGCCATAAACAGCGCCGGGTGAATTGGCTACCACAAAAGCATTTTCAGCCCCCTCACGGAGGCCAATTCTCAGATCAATCTTGCCCTCTTTCCCAAAATCGGAGATGCTTTTTCCTGTCTCTGCGAACATTGCAAATAGATATGGGCCATTGGAAACAAAAATTCTATCACCGTTAGGAGATCGGGCATACACAAGCCCACGATTCACGCCCATGCCAGGAGAAGGCACATCGTCGGGATTCATGCTGGCGGATGGGGAGCTGCGCCATATTTCTACGCCGGTGACTCCATCAAGGCAGACAACATCGAGCGTGGCCGTAGTGGCGAATATTTTCCCATTGATAATCAATGGATTACACTGGATTTGGGTGTGTTTTCCTGCATCGCCAGCCTTGTAAACCCACGCTGGTACGAGTTTCGAAATGTTCTCAGTTGTGATTTGCGATAGGGTAGTGGCATGGTTGCTTCCTGGCCCCAAGGCTACCGGCCATGATTTGTCGGCATAGAGCGGTGTTTCAGAAGGTGTGCTACAGGATAATATGCACAGCAGAGGCAGAAGTATTCTCATCGTGATTCCTTTTTTCTACGGGAATATAAGATGATGTTTTGTGATGATCATCCTTTAACTTCCGGGTTATCCACACGCAGTTGAGCGGTATCTAGAAGCCCCTAAGAAGAAAGGATACACAAGAAAGGATGTTACAAAAAGGAATGGTTGTGAAATACTTTACCAAGCTGGTTAACATAATATAAATTATGTAACAAATGTGAATTTTGCTTTGGTGGAGTCGCTATCGTCTGTATCTTAGTCTTTTTAAGGAAATGAGAAAGAAAGAGAACACTCTATCGGCAAAGGCCTCAGTGGGAGTATTGATTGCATATTGGCTCTCGCTTGGGTTTTTTGCTGCTGCCGGAACAGCGATGTTTTATACGGCCTTTGATGGCCCTCATGCTCCTCTTTTCCATATTGTAGTAGCGTGCCTGTGCTGGAGTTTTACTTTATTAGGCATCATCGCCGCGGGGTTTACCGAGACCTGGACAATTAAAGACAATGAATTGCATATTTCGATCCCTCTTAAAAAGGAGCCCAAGATCATCCCATTTGAAGAAATTCTGAGCTATGCCGAGATCAAAAACGCCAAGAATGGACAAAAGGATCTTTCTTTGTTTACGGAAAATAAAAAATACCACCTTTCATTAAGTCTTTACGTGATACCTGAGGACTTCCGCGCTGCAATCACCAAAGGGAAAACAGAAGATGTTGAGTATGAAGCGCGATTAACAAGAGCATTTTTCAAGTATTTAGGCTTGCTTTTGCTTCTTCTTGGGATATACGTCATATCTGGATTGAACGACTTGGATCAACAAGCTTTAAAAGAATTTGATCCAGGTGATTACCTGAAGGTAATCGGCACACTATCTCAGCCTTTGGAAGTAGAGAAGTATCGAGAAGGGAAACATGGACCTAGTACAAATAGGAAAATTGTCTTTCCCCTCTCTGAATACGAAGGAATCGTCTTCGAAATTCCAGATAGGCTGATGAATTACACATTTGTCCCCCAATTGGTCAATAACGCTTCTCCGGGGGATTCTGTGGAGATTTTTGTAACTGAATCTCTTGATTCGATAGTGTTTCGATCTTCACAAGGATCATTATGGCAGAGGTGGACAACCTCCAAACATCTGTTTGTTCATGGGTTTAGATCCAAAGGGAACGAGTATTTATCTATCAGGAGTAGTTTCTTGGAACAAAGAAATCAAGCAAAAGAGGGAAAACAAATAAGGTTAGTCATTGGAATTGTATGTATCATTTTGGGAATCGGTTTGGCCATTTGGGGGCTTAGACCTATACCCAAACAAAAAAAATAAGGCCCGCTTTTGCAGGCCCTTTTTTATTGTTTTCGTCTTTGCTGTTTATCGGCGAATCAACAGCAGGTCACGTTGTAGGTAGCTGCCGTCAGTGGTGGCAAAGAACACCACGAAGAGTCCTTCCGGGATATCGCGCAGATCCACAATATGCTCAATGGTTTCGGTGAGAGCAATGGAACTTTCATAAAACATCTCGCCTGTCTCCGCATAATAAATTGTCACGGCCAGGCAATCATCGCAAGGCTCTCCACGATAGGTTCCAGCAATGACGGTAAATTGGTCTGCTGGATTGGGATATAGCGAATAGAGAACGAGATCCTCGCTTATTTTCTCAGATTGAGTTTTGGGGACCATGCCGATGACAGTTTGGCTTTGCGCTGGTTTGAGATCGATTCGCTCTCCGGCAGCTGAGCTTCGCTGAGCAGAAAGATTGCTACAAAACAAGGTGAGGAAGAGCGTGGTAAAGGTAAAGCAGATGAGTTTTTTCATGTAAATGGTGATTGATTTCCTGAAACAAATTTCAATAATTTGTATTATTTAAAAAATAGAATATCGTAGGTTTTCTAACAATAAAAAAAAGAGCGACCTCTCGGCCGCTCCTCAGTGCTTAATCTATGATTTTACAACGAAGCAAGCTCCGTTTTCCAGGATTCGAATGCTTGTGCCACTTTTTCACCTTCTTTTTTAGCTGATTCCCAAAGGGCAGGAACTCCACTGATGTCCCCTACCCTTCCTGCATGTTCGATTTCCTTCAAGATACTTGCCATGGCAAGCGCGCCAATTTGGGCAAAGGCAGACTTGAGCGCATGGGCTGCATTTCGGACACCATTGCTATCCTGTGTTGCCAGGGAAGCCTCCAATTCTTCGATATACATCGGATTGGTTTCAATAAGCGTGTCAATCAGATCAATGATTTCGTCATGCTCCCCATCCATCAGGTCCATTAATTGCTCCCTGGTTTCTGAGTCGAGGTATTCAAAGGTAATCATGCGGGGTTTTCGTTTGATGCGATAATAAGGCTAATCAAGCGATCAATTCCCCGATTTTCAACAACACTTCGCATGAATTCTATCAAAGGATGTTTTTTTCACGAAACACTCTGGTAGCTTTCTTGTTTTACGCTCATGATACAGAATCCGATAGACCCAGATAAAGTTACCGACTCGCCTTCTACCCTCCCCTACGCACATCATGCAGGAAGCGCCTTGATTAAACCCATAGATAAGGGCAAGGTGAAAGGAAGGGCGCTGAGAGCCATGGAAGAACAGACCCACATGCAGATGGATCAGATCAGGCAGCAGATCGAGCTCCTGGCCAAACAAGCAAGAGCCTTACAAGACCGGGTGGAAATTTCGGAACAGATTTATCAGGCGGAGGTAAATTTTGAGCCCCTGATTGGACACACCTATCATCTTTATCTTAAGAAAGATGGAGAGTGGACCCTCTCCATGATCGGCCCCGAAGATTGGGGGCGATCCTTCAGGCATGAGGCTTTTCTGGCCACGGTGAAGCTCTTGGCCGACCATACTTGGGACATCCTCGCCAAAGGCGATCATTTCCATTCTGAGGGCACAAGTTGAGGATCAGTCACCTCATTGAGCCATAAGACCAAGGTTTTGAAACCACCAGCATCCACATACTTTTTGAATGCACTTTGAGAAGGGCTTGCGTAATAAAATGGTTGATAATCAGCGGTTTCTTCTGTCTGTTTGACATCAAAATAAGTGGAAACACCCTCTTCCTCCCCATAATCCAAAAACCAGACAAGAATGTCTTCGTTGCGTATTTGCTCCACTACCAGCGAAGTCCAGTAGTATTTCCCGCCCTTCTTTTCGCGTAAGTTCAAGACCGACCAAGGCCCTGTTGACTTAAAAATAACCGAGTCGGACAATCCGAATTTTTCAATTTCGGTTACCTCATAATATATGTATTCTCCCTTGAGAATACCAGAAACAGGGACACCCATCAAGGTGACAGCTACACTATCGCCATCGCTGAGGGTAGCAAGATCGGAGGGGAGGCGGTTGGGATCGGCATCAATGTCATAGGGCATTGAATCTACCCGATGAGAATATGTCTGAACCTCCCGGTTGGTGACTCGGACAAATTTCTGCTCAGATGAACCAGGATCTTCTGTGTCAAGCGCACGAAAAACCCCCCGAATCTGATCGGGAAATTGGTCAGAGGCAACGATTCCTTGGGGCTGCGCTTCTGTAAAAAGCACCTCTTTACAAGAGAAGGATGCCATGCTCATACTGAGCAGAGCGATTGTAAGAATGGCAGTGGATTTCATAGCTACGAGAATAAAATGCTTTGGCTTTCTGTAAATATGTCGATTAATCTAACAGATAGCTATGAAAAAGCGCATTGATCAGTAGCTTTTGAGAGCCGTACCAATAGGCCCTGAAGGCAGGATCATCGGCCATCGCGATGAGGTTGCCACGCCCAACTTTCACTACGGTAACTGCTGGGCTTTCTGCTAGTCTTTCCATGTTTTCTGAGGATAAATACCCACTTGCTATTGGGCTTGCAGTGTACCTGACCGGGTGTCCATACGGATAATGATCTCCTGCCAGGAAATAAGAGGCGTTTTTGAAAACCGGCAATGTATTTCGACTGAATCCAAATCCTAGGGGGTGCGTGGTGTCGATAATGGTGTTGCAAATCAGGCCTCCCACTACCTGTGCCCCGTCTCTGTCATCTTTTTCACCATAAGGCAAGGGTGTGCTATGGCGGTTGGGAGGGGCGTTTTGCAGCTGAATATCTGCCCATGATTGAGTGGAAAGCCATCTCACAGCTCCTTTCATCGCGACGAGGGTTCCTCCCTCCCGCATCCAATCTGCGATTTGTTCTGCAGGGAGGTTGCTGTAATTTCCATTGGCCATGACGAGATGCGTAAATTTGGATAGGTCAGCCCTGCGAAAATCATCAATATCCACCAACGTAACGGGATATTCAAATCGCTCATCCAGAAGATGCCAGATCTCGCCGGCATCATAAGATGAGACACCGTCGCCTACCAACAAGAGAATCTTTGGCAAAACCACAGGCCGGATAGCCGGACTGCCCAGGTCAATGCCTTGATTGAGCCCCTTGCTAATAGGCAAAATATCAATCCCATAGCGAGCGGCTCCTTCGTCGAGAAGCTCTCTGATCCGAATTTTCTCCTCTTGATTGACAGGGAATGAAACCACAATGGACCCGGGTTCGAGAATGTCTCCAGTTGAAAGCAGCATGCGCTCAGTGATTGCTCTTGGCATGGCGCCAGCCTTCACCAAATCATGAACGAGCATGGGTGCAAAATAATGACTCCAGGAAAAACCTGCGGCCACCAAATGAGCCGTATAGCCCCTAAGATCCTTGCCACTAGGCTGCACTTCACTAACCGGAAGCAAAGAGAACGAATTCAACTCTTTTTGAGAAACAGAGCGATAAGGCAGGTTAAAGGCCAGGGGCATGGTCCACGTGGAGACATCATAAAAAAGACTATCTGTGAACGTAGTGACCGTTTCAAACATGGTTTTGATGAGGCGGTATTGTGGCTGCTTGAGAGGAATGAGATAGCCATTGTCATAGCTTTTGCCCTCAATATTCAATGGACCATTTACCTGATACACCTCAATATTATGCTGCTGAATGATCTGCGCCAGGCTCCACGCTCTAATCGGATCCATGTCATTGCCCATGATGAATCCTGCTCTGGTATCCCGATTCGCTTCCTCGATTGCCGTTTGATAAAACTTGCGCTGATGCTGGAGCAATTCTTCCCGAAGGCTTCGCATGGCGGCAAGCGTGGACAAAGAAGTCACAAACTGATTTCTGATGGCGAAAGGAAAACTCAAGGGGCCATATACACTCTCCTGAAGATGACCACGAGCTGATGCCTGCTCAAACAGGATTCCTACACCGCCGTTGAGGTCTGGATAGGTTGATCCCTTGCCGTAATAAAAATCATCGAAGCTTTCGCGGGTATAGTACAGGGATCCAATACTATCCAGAAACTGTCCGTGAAACTGGGCTACTTTTTCGGTGAGGCTAAATACCTCAGGTGGGGTGAGGGGATTGTTGCTACTCGGGATGCCTGGCTGAAAGAAAAAGGTTCCATTGCTGCCCATCTCATGGTGATCTGTGAGAAAATTGGGCATCCAGGCGTGAAATTCATGAATGCGGGCGCGAGATTCGGGGTGCTGTAGTGGCAACCAATCTCGGTTCAGGTCAAACCAATAATGATTGGTGCGCCCTCCAGGCCATTCCTCCTGATGCTCCCGGCTGTATGCCTCGGCATTCAGATTGTGCCGACTTCTGTGCATATTCACCCAGGTAGAAAATCGCTGCATTCCATCCGGATTGAGCGAAGGATCAATCAGGATGATGTTTTTCTCCATAAAGGAGAGCAGAGCTGGGTCGGTGCTTGCTGCCAGGTAATAAGCAACAAGCAGGGCTGCATTTGCCCCTGATGCTTCATTTCCGTGAACGCTATATCCAAGGTTTACCACCAATGGGATATCTTTGCTTCCATTGGGAAGTTTGCCCATTGCCCAGGCTTTATGTCTTCTCTGGAGTTCTTCTAGTTTTTGTTGATTCTCTGGAGAGGTAATCGCAAGATGAATGAGCGGACGACCTTCGTAGGTTTCTCCAATCACTTTGAGACTTACGCGCTCAGATGCCTCCGAAAGTCGGCGCATATATTCCACCAACTTGTCGTGGCTGATGTGCCACTCCCCGATCTCGTGCCCGAGTACCACAGATGGCGTCGGTATGTTTTCCAGATAAGATTCAGCCGGCAGATAATAATCCAACTGCACGCGACCGTCGAGAGATTGTGCGGAGCTTTGCCCCATGAGGAGCAGAAAACAAGCAAAGAGAAAATTCTTCATGATGTTGAATAACAGATGAAGATAATAGAGAGTTACGAAAGCAGACCAATTTTTTTAGAGACGCTTCTCCCCTACCCGATCAATTTTGATCAGCAACGCCAACTCACTCGGGATGCTAAATGCACGCCCTTCGGCCAAAATATCTATGCCTTCTGGCAAAACATGCTTCACTTGCACCTCTTCTCCCGGAGATAGCTCAAGCTCCCACAATTGCGACCGCACCCAATGATCCAGTTGCATGAAACTAATTCTGGCAGATTCATCGACCTGCAAATCCGTGAGCACAAAGGTAGAGTCCATCTCCGGCCCCGGAATGGGAGATCCGTGTGGATCTCGGGCGGGATTGCCCAGGGTTTTAGAAACTTCTTCGAGGAAATCTTCTGGTAGGAGGTGTTCGAGATCCTCTGCTTCTGCGTGAATCTGATCCTGATTTAGCCCTACTTTTTCCACAAGATAGGTTTCCCACAACCTGTGCGCCCTAACGAGCTGATAGCCGGCTTTGAGGCCACTCTCGGTGAGAATCAGCTCATTTCCCTGTCCTTGCAAGAGGCCCATGCGCACCAGCTTGCGAAGCTGCCACCGGAGCTTTGCTTTGTTGGCGTCCATTTTTTCGAGCAGGTTCTCAAAAGTTAAGGCTTGCTTTTCATACAATCTGAGGGCCTGCTTAAGAATGTCTTCCCGGTAAATGCGAAGGCGCTTTCTCTGCATTCGCCACATTTTGCTTAGGAGTCCTTTTTGGGGAGAGAAAAGCACTGCGAGCAAATAAATCAAGCTGGCCATCACGGTCATGGCGGGGCCGGGAGTCGTCTCTAGCCAAACCGCCACGAACAAGCCCAGCACGGCAGAAAGCAAACCCACTGCACCTGAGATCCAAATCATGTTTTTGAGGCGCTGCGTGAGCAAATAGGCCGTGGATGCCGGGGTAATGAGCATTGCTACGACCAGAATCACGCCTACCGATTGCAGGGACGCCACTACAGCAAACGAAAGGAGAAGCATGAGAAAGTAATGGATCGTGCCGACAGAAAAACCGAGCGTTTTGGCAACCACCGATTCAAATGTGGTGATGAACAAAAACCGGTAGAATGCTGCTACACAGAGGATGGTGAAGGTCATCACCGAAAAGGTGAGCCATAGGTCCTGATCCCCGATTCCCAGCACATTCCCGAACAGAAAATCCTTGAGGTCGAGGTGCACACCCTGCTGATGGGTGAGGTAGGAAATCCCCATCACGCCGAGGGCAAACATGGAGGTGAATACGATTCCGATGGCTGCATCTTCTTGCGTGCTCACATTTCGCTGAATCCAGGTAATAAGGATGGCTGCAATCAGCCCGGCAATGACCGATCCGGCAAAGAATCCAATGATGCTGTAGCCAGCTACCAGAAACCCGACTACAACGCCAGGCAAAATGGCGTGAGACAGCGCATCGCCAATCAGGGCCATATTCCGCAGCACGATAAAGGTCCCAAGTACGCCACACATCAACCCTACCATGCTCGATGCCAGCAAGGCACGAATGGCGAATGGATATTGGAAAAAATCGATTAACATGTCCATGGCTAGCGATAACTTTCTGTTCTTTGAAGCATGGTAAGCTGCCCCCCGTAGGTTTTTCGGATGTTGTCATCGTTGAAAACCAGGTTGGTATCTCCTATAGCCACCACCCGCTGATTCATCATGATGAGTCGATCGAAATAGTCTTTCACCTTTGCCAGGTCGTGGTGAATGATGATCACGAGCTTCCCCTGCTTCGCCAATTCTTTCACGATCTCTATGATCCGGTTTTCGGTTGTGATATCGACACCGACAAAGGGCTCATCAAACAAAAATATCTCAGCATCCTGACACAAGGCCCTGGCAATGAATACTCGTTGTTGCTGCCCGCCAGAAAGCTCTCCAATTTGCTTGTGGTGCAAGTCCTCAATGCCGAGCTGCTTCATCGCAGCCAGAGAGCGCTCGTGATCAGTGCGCGTGAGCCGCTCAAATACTTTTCGGTGCGGAAAGCGCCCCATTTGCACAATATCGCTCACCGTAGCCGGAAAACTCCAGTCAATCTCCTCCTTCTGAGGGATATAGGCAATGTGCTTTCGGATATCGTTGATCTCATACTTGTCCACGGAAATACTGCCACTATCTGGCTCTACCAGCCCAAGAATAGATTTGAACAAGGTGGATTTTCCCGAGCCATTTCCTCCGATCAATCCATACACATGACCTGGCTCAAGGCTGAGATATACATTGGAAAGCGCTGTCTTTTTGTCGTACGAAACAGAAAGTCCCCGAATGTTGATCTGATAATTGTTCCAATCTATGGGTGGTGTAGCAGGGAGCCGAAGTCGCCACGCCACAAAGCCAAATGAAATCGCGAATAAGGAGATGATGAGCAAAAGGAAATATCTGTCTTCGGTCTTTGATGTGCCAACGAGCCCCAGGAGGCCATTCACAATCACATCGGTATTCTGTCGGAGCATTTTGAGATAGCTGTCTGCCCCACTTTCCTCATCCCCGAGAGAATCTGCGTAGAGTTTTCCGCCAACGACAATACCAAGGTCTCCCGCGAGCTGTGTGAGTAGTTTGGGGTTAATGGTAGATTCTACAAACACTGCTGGAATCCCTTTCCCTGACAAGCTGCCAAGCAATTTCTGGTACGATTCCAAGGTGGGCTCTGCCTCCGTGCTTGTTCCGAGGATTGATTGTACCTCGATGCCATATTTGTTTCCAAAGTAGCGAAATGCATCATGGGAAGTAGCCAAGATGCGCTTCTCAGGTGGAATCTGATTGATTCTTCGCTGAATATATGCATCAAGTGCTTCAAGCTGGGCTTTGTATGCCTGATAATTTGCCTCAAAATATGCGGCTTTAGATGGTCTCACGGTGATAAGCCCGTCACGAATATTTCCGATATAGATCACCGCGTTGAGCGGGTTCATCCACGCATGTGGATCTGAAGCATTGGCATGCTCATAAGAGTGAATCGCTTCCACTCCTGCGGTGGCAGTGACCACAGGAGCCATTTTGCCAGCATTGGCCATCATTTCCTCCAGCCACCCCTCCAGAGTAAGGCCATTTTTGATGAGAAGATCTGCTTCTGCAATGATTTTAGCATCCTCCGGAACAGGATCATAGATATGGGGATCGGTGCCCACTGGAAGCACACTGTGCACCTCCCCTTCCACCCCAACAATCTGGGCGGCAAGGTCTTCCAGAAAACTAGTGGTGGTCACCACCTGCAACAAACGATCTTGCGCAGTCGCCCTGGTGGATAACAAGAGTAGAAAGAGAGAAATGGGCAGAATTCTAAGCATGAGGCAATGCTAAAAATATATTTAGACAAATCTAAACATTTATTTTTACTCCACTATCTTTCCTTTGTTTTTCAACCTTTTTTGAAGGGCTGTTTGCAAATTTCCCATAAATAAGGTCTTGTTAATCTGCCTTAGATTTAGTTGTTTTCTATAATAATTAGGCAAGCATACCTTTTTACTTTTGGATCCAACCTTGTTAAGATCCGCTAGGAGCAGGTTTATCAGCCTAATTTGGACTGAACTACTACTACTATGCTACGCAACTTTTCCCAATGCGAGAGGAGGCTTCTCTCCTGTTGTACCCTGATTTTCTTTCTGTGTTTCCCTTTCTCTGCGGGTTTTTCGCAAGTAAATCTACGAGGGAGCATCACCTCAAGTGAAGACAAATCCCCGTTGCAAGGGGCTACGGTCATTGTCGAAAATACGCGCCTTGGCGCCAATACAGATGAATCTGGACAATTTTCGTTAGCGATTCCTTCCTTTCCAGCTGTGTTGATTGTGTCCTACACTGGCTACAGCCAAATCCGGGTTCCTGTGGATGGCCCCACCAATACCCTTGAAATTAAGATGAGCCAGGAAGCCCTTGAGCTTGATGGGGTGGATATTATCGCCAAGGGAATGGGCGAGCGCTTGCAGCAGGATCCTAAATCAGTAGATGCCATGTCTATCCAGGGTATTCGCAACAATCCCTCAGAAAGCATTTTTGCGGGCCTTGGGACCATGAAAGGGGTGGATATTAATGGCAGTATTGGCTTCAAAGTCATCAACACTCGTGGATTTAACTCTGCAGCGCCGGTCCGTTCTCTTCAAATTATTGATGGCGTGGACAACCAATCTCCGGGGCTCAATTTTTCTCTGGGTAATTTTCTCGGTGCTTCCGATCTCGATATTCAGCAGGTAGAAATCATTCAGGGGGCTAGCTCTGCCTACTATGGTCCCAACGCCTTTAATGGAGTGATTAGCATGCAGACAATCAGCCCGTTTGAAACCACAAAACAGGGCTTTTCTGTGTCGCTAAAAGGCGGCGAGCGCAACCTTGGTGAAGTAGCCCTCCGCTATGCAAAGGGATTTGGCAACCGAAACGGGCAGCAGGTATTTGCCTTCAAGGTCAATGCCTATTACCTCACGGTCAATGACTGGGAGGCAAACAACCTCAATGAAGTAGATTCCTCTAATTCTAATCAGGTTGGGGTGAATAACTTTGGTGGCTATGATGCCGTGAATCGCTATGGCGACGAAAATCCTGTCAGAAGCGGCCGGGACAATACCAATCTTTCGGGGCAATTTGATTTTCCCGGGCTAGGAGTGTTTCACAGAACCGGATACAATGAGACTGACCTTGTGGATTATGGCACCTGGAATGCAAAACTTGGAGCGGCAGCTCACTGGCGAATCACCAAAGATCTTACCCTGATCGGAGCTTCCAATTTTGGTGGAGGTACCACCATATTACAAGGAGATAACCGATACAGCCTTAAAAACATCCGCTTTTTTCAGCATCGGGTAGAATTGAAGTACGCAGACCGCGGCTTCATCAGGGCCTATGCCACGCACGAAAATGCAGGAGACTCTTATGATGCGGTATTCACCGCCCTTCGCCTGCAAGACGGCACCAATGACGTGGACTGGACCATTAACTATCGGGATACTTACCGAGGGTTTGTACCCAGAATACAAAAACTACCCGATTTTCCTAAGGAGCAGGTCATTTACGACCCTGTTACCATGACAGTTAGGTTTGTCTATGATTTTGAAAAGGCACAAGAGGTGATGGCGGCATATCCCGACAGCATTCAAAAATACCACCAATTGGCACGGCAGGTCGCAGATGCAGGAAGGCTTGTTCCCGGCACTCCAGAATTTCAGGCTGCATTCGACGACATTACCTCACGTAGCCTTTTGGATGGCGGCGGCACACGCCTCGTGGACCGCTCAGCCCTGTATCATATTCATGGAGAGTATTCTTTCAGGCCTACCTGGGCCAATATCACTGTAGGAGGCAACGTGAGGCAGTTTAGCCCGGTTACCGAAGGCACGATCTTTAGCGACACCCTTGCCATCACTGAGCGTAGCCTCCCAGACGGGAGCATTGTGCTGGACAGTGTCCGCACCAAAATTCTAAACCGCGAATTCGGCATCTATGCGGGAATTCAAAAAAAGGTTTTGAATGATGCTGTGACGTTGAGCGCTACAGTTCGTCTTGATAAAAATCAGAACTTCTCCCCGCTTGTTTCACCTGCCCTCACTGCTGTTTGGGTGATGGACAAAAACAAAGAGGGATCGGATATTATCCGCGCTTCTTTTTCCTCGGCGATCAGAAACCCAACCCTGGCCGATCAATATCTTTATTATAACGTAGGCCGTGCCATCTTGATCGGCAATCTTGGGGGAGTAGATAGCCTGGTTGATATTGATTCATTTGGGATTTTTGATTCTACATTGAATAGAAACGACCTTTCCTATTTCAATGTAGATCCCATCAGGCCCGAAGGAGTGCGGACTTTTGAGCTCGGCTACAGGGGATTTTGGTTTGATAACAGGGTCTATGTCGATGCTACTTATTACTACAGCTTCTACCGCGATTTTATTGGGTATAACCTTGGACTTGACCTCACATTCATCCCTGGGGTTGGAATCCCGTCCAATATTCAACCCTATCGTGTGGCGGCCAACGCAAGAGACATCGTGACGACCCAGGGAGTTACCATCGGGATGGATTACTACCTCACCCAGCGCGATGCAAACAACTTTAAACTCTCGGGCAATTATTCCTGGAACGTACTCAACACACAATCAGATGACCCCATTATCCCGGCATTCAACACCCCAGAACACAAGTACAATCTTGGCTTTCATGGATTTGACCTCGCCCTTGGCAACTTCGATCAGCTAGGATTTTCTGTTAATTACAAATGGGTGGGTGGATTCCAGTTTGAAGGATCTCCACAGTTCACGGGCTTTGTTCCCTCCTACTTTATGGTTGATGCACAAATCAACAAACAACTCTCGATCAATGACGTCGATATGATGGTAAAACTTGGGGGCTCCAACCTTCTCAATAACAGGATTTTCCAGATCTACGGTGGGCCTACCATCGGGCGTCTGGTCTATCTTTCCGCTTTATTTGACCTCAATTAAGTTCACTTTTCCCACTTCCAGTTACATTTACCAAACCTTTTAAAATGATGAAAAGGCTACAATTGTTTCTATTGGCATGTTTTGCGCTCACGCTTTCCGCAAATGCCCAGGTCCGCTATCTGGATCCCGTTTTTACTGATGTCACCGTACAATCCAACGAAAAATACGGCGAGAACATCCAGGTTCTTACCGGTGCTCCGGTAAAGGTTGATCTCAGGATGGATGTATATACCCCAACAGGTGATACTGAGACCCTCCGTCCTGTCGTGTTGCTATTTCACACAGGCAACTTTCTACCTGCTATCATCAACGGAGGTCCGTTTGGATCCAAGACAGATAGTGCTGTCGTCGAAATGTGTAATCAATTTGCACAGCGTGGCTACGTAGCTATGGGGGTTGGCTATCGCCTTGGCTGGAACCCTGTTTCCAGCGATGACAATGTGAGGAGAAGCACCATTCTTCAGGCCGCCTACCGTGGAATCCACGATTGTCGTGCTGCCATTCGCTATCTCAAAAAGAGCGTAGCCGAAGACGGAAATCCCTATGGTATCGACACCAGCATGATCGTAGTTGGAGGAATGGGCACTGGTGGCTACATTTCACTGGGGGCTGCTTTCCTGAGCGACTACAGCGAAGTGGCTACCCTCGCCAAGTTCATCAACTTGTCCAACTCACAGCCTTATGTGATCCCACAGGTACACGGCAACATTGATGGAACCAACAACACCTTCATCCCGATTGATACAATGGGAACCATGGCTCCCTTCAACATTGCCAACTACCCTACCTACAGCTCCAGCTTTTCCATGGCCTTCCACCTTGGTGGCGCACTTGGCGACTCAAGCTGGGTGAATGATGGTGAAATGCCCGTGGTGTCTATCCACGCGCCTACCGATCCCTTTGCTCCTTTTGCCCTTGGAAACGTGATCGTACCAACGACCGGCGAAATTGTAATTGGAAATGCAGCAGGTGGAGGCCTGGTTCAAAAACGTCAAAATGCATTCGGCAACAATGACATTTGGGAGCAACAAGGATTCAACGATCCCGTTACCCTAAGCAGCAACTCCGATATGGAGGGTCTCTATGCTTTCAATCCCCTGCCAGCCAAAGACGATACAGCCTGCTATCCATTTCCCGGCTTTCCAGCCACACAGGGATTGCCCGATGCAGGCCCATGGAACTGGTACAATGAGGCTACCTTCATTGCCACTTGGGACATTGTCAACCCTAGCCCCCCTTTTACTGGTGCCATGCAAAACTGTTCTTCTCTCCAGGGAAGCGACAACGATCCAGTACGGTCTCGTCTCTTCATTGACACTGCCATGCAGTATCTTGCCCCACGCATCATGTGGGCCACGGGCATCTTGCCTGTGACCAATATCGAAGATCTGATCCTTGGCCGCAGCCTCAGCGTATTCCCAAATCCTGCCCGTGACATGATCAGAATCGAAACTGCTGATTTGGCTCATCCTATCCAGCAGGTTAGCATCATGGACCTCGCTGGCAGAACGGTGAGCAAGGAATCCAATATCCTTTCTGACAAAGTGACCATCTCAGTGTCTCACCTTCCTGCAGGGATCTACCTGCTCGAGGTCGCTGCAACCAAAGGTCGCCACACGCAGAAGATCGTGGTTGAGTAGCTCTTTCCTTATCCACAGAACATAAACGGCCTGGTTTTTCGAAAGAAAAACCAGGCCGTTTCTCTTACAAGTAGGGCTAGAGGCCTGCCTTACGCATGTTTTTGGCGCGCTGTTCCATCATGTACTCTCCATGTTTGGGGTGATTGCAGTTTTTGCGTGGGTCCCCCATCAATGCACGGCAAGAACTGAGCATCATCCCACTCAACAACAGGACGATCAGGGAGGCAGTAATAAATCGTAGATGTTTTTTCATAGCAAGCGAATTTGAATGACAGCAAGTTATCAGCTTTTCTATTTCTATTGAAACAGAAAAGTCATAAAACCAATGAGTCCATCACGAAGGTTCGCGATGGACTCATGATAACTTTTATGAGCAAAGGAAAAATTCTTATCCAAGTTCCAGTGAAATCCGCTTACGGATTTCAGATACATTTTGCTTGAACATTTTGTCGGTCTCCATGAGATCACTCACGGTCTGTAGAGCATGGATCACGGTACTGTGGTCTCTTCCTCCAAAATGAGTTCCGATAGATTTGAGGGAATTTCGGGTCATCTCTTTGGCAAAAAACATGGCGATTTGTCTGGCCTGCACAATGTCTCGTTTGCGAGTTTTGCTCTTCATTTGCGCCACATCTATTTCCAGGTGATTGCCCACAATCTCCTGGATCGACTCGATCGTGATTTCTCTGGCAACGGTGTCCACAAAATTTTGGAGCATGGCTCGCGCGAGATCCATATTCACATCCTTGCGATTCAAGGAGCTTTGTGCAAGCAGGGAGATCATCGCCCCTTCCAGCTCACGGATGTTGGAATTGATGTTGTGGGAAATAAAATCTACGACTTCAATCGGGAGCTCAATACCATTTTGGTACATTTTGCTCATCAGAATCTGCTTACGGGTATCGTAGTCAGGCGTGGAAAGATGTGCACTCAGGCCCCATTTAAATCTCGACAGAAGACGCTCTTCCATACCTTCGATGTCGTTGGGCGATCGATCTGAAGCCAGAACGATCTGCTTGCCAGACTGACGTAGGTGATTAAATACGTGGAAAAAGTTTTCCTGGGTTTTATCCTTTCCGGAGAGGAACTGAATATCATCCACAAGCAGCACATCGATCATCTGATAGAAGTTCATGAAATCATTCACCGTGCTTTTACGAACGGCTTCAATGAATTGACTGATAAATCTTTCAGAAGAAACATAGAGCACAGCTCTACGAGGCGTATTGGCTTTGATTTCGTTTCCAATGGCCTGAAGAAGGTGGGTTTTGCCCAAACCCACACCGCTATATATAAAAAGCGGATTGTAGGCCGTGACACCCGGCTTGCTCGCCACAGCATATCCAGCAGACCTTGCGAGGCGATTGCAATCGCCCTCAATGAAATTGCTGAATGTGTAGCTGCTATTGAGATTGGATTCAACCTCAAACTTTCTGATCCCAGGGATCACAAAAGGATTGGGGATTGGCCCAGAAGATTGGATGTGGTTGTTGAGACTACGGGAAGAAGATGCGTTGTGGGAAGAAGCAGGAATGCGAACCGAGGAAGGGTTACCGGGTTGATTGTTGTCTATTACAATGGAATACTCTAAGCGACCAACTTCTCCCATGGTTTGCATAATGGCTTGTTTGAGGAGAGAAACGTAGTGTTCCTCCAGCCATTCATAGAAGAATTGACTCGGCACTTCGATGGTAAGAATATGATTATCGAGACGCAAAGGCTTGATTGGTTTAAACCAGGTTTCAAAGCTTTGTGGAGCGATTTCATTCCTTATCACTTGAAGACAAGCATCCCATATGTCAACGTGGTTTGTTGCCATCATTCTAGCTAATACTGTTTGCAATGAATTCCTCGATTGAAAAAACAGCACCCCTGTTTTCAGAAGCGCAGGATTAAAGCTCTTGAAAAAATAATGAAAAAAAAACTTGACTAAATCAGGCGTTTTTCGGGATAAGAAAAAAAATATAACAAATTGATTTTCAAGTGATTACATCAGAATCCCCCAAAACAGGCTCCTACACCGTTAGATCTGTTTTTTTGGGTTTTCGTAATGAATTTTAACTATCTGGTAATGCTTTCATAATCAGCTGAGTAGTGAAAATTGCTGGCAGTATCTGGGTTTTCGGTTTTATGAAAAAAAAATAGTTGCCTTAACAAGTATTTGGATTTTCGCAGCGAATACCATGCGCTTTTGGTCAATATTTTTGTCGGCATTCCGGAACCGTTTACTGAAATATGCCCGATACCCATGCTAAGGGTTTTATTCTTTGCTTTTGGTTGAGATATTTTGACCCAAGAGCAGCCTTTGGGCATCTCTCTTTAACATAAGCATGGCTGGAAGTGTGATGGGTTGCTCCTGTTGGGTCCACATTTCCCAGATCATCCGATTCAAATCAGGGCCTTTTGCGCCCTCCGGCAGAGCTTTGAGCGATTCCATAATCATTCCTCTCACAGCGACTTGTGTTCTCACCACCTGCTCCCAGGTTTCGGGAATGATGTAGAGTTGCTGAGCAAGATTATGACCAAACTCTTCCTGTATGTCTTGGTCAAGCAATTTCGCATACTGTCTGGCACTGAGGCCTGCCGACTGAATCCGGCTGAGCAATTGATCAGGTTCTAACCTCGCCAAAAATAATAGCGCTCGCTCACACGCGTGGAAAAAGAGATTCGCCTGCTCCTTCCCAATCGATTGCTTCATGGCAGCCTCTATTTCCAGTTTTCGCTCCTCTGCCCTACTTTGCTGCATCATGCGGATAGCAAGAAGCACCAAACCGGCTGGCAACACATATTTTAATACTTCAACGAAAAGGGATGCAATTTCCATAAGATTTTCTGTTTTTCAACTAATGGCCGAACCAGTGCCATGTCAAAGGTATAATAAATGAAGTCAATTTGGTTACCACCTGTCAGGTGTCTAGCCCTGCCCATCGGCAACTTTGTTCATAAGTTTCCTGATCTATTTGGTGTCCGAGCCATTGACACATCATTACCCGCTGCGATAGCCCTTCGCGCTCCCGCGTGGCCAACCAGGCCCAGGATTTCTGTGGATCTACGATTTCGTCCATTGCTCCAAGTATAATATGACGACGCTGACAACGTAATTCTTGGAGTGAAACTTGCTTTAGTCCCGGAATTTCGAGCGCAATGGCAGGATTAAAAAACAACCCTTCAATCCCCAGATCTTCTCCAAGCCAAAAGCCGAGTCTTCCCCCTAGCGAACTGCCAATCAGGTAATCTACCTGATGATCAATGGCTTCCGACCGAAGCTCCCAATAGGCGCCAGGGGTTGTGCGGTAGTCTATATGAAGCGCCCGCACCTTGTGCCCTCGTGCTTCGAGCCAGTCAATCCGCCCGGCATGTGGGGCGCTGTCGAGGCCGTGTATATAAAGGATGTTCATAGTGGCTTGCAATCTGTGAAAACATCTGTATTTTGACCAAAAAAGCTGGTATGAGATTCCTCTTCCTCTCTGTTTTTTCTTTGCTCCTCATGGCCCAGGCCTGTCAGGACCAGGCCGGATCAGCACTCCGCAGGAGTGATATCGCCAGATCATGGATGAAGGATCGCCCCGATTCGGTCGTCATGTGGATGAGGCACTCCACCTTTGATCCTTACGAAAAAGGTCATGCCTACCCCGCCGATGAAGGCAATCCAGAATATCTAGAACTCGCTCAAAACGGTATATTTCATGAGCATGACTCCGTAAACCAGAGTTTTGGACAGTGGTTTATCAACTCCGTCGATAGCTCTCTTTCCCTACGGTACGAAATAAGGAATGGACAACTCATCACACCTGATGTGGCCCCACGCTCTGGGCGTCATGTGTATGTGCTAAGGAAAATGTCAAGCGATAGCCTGATTCTTGAAACACAGGGCCGTCACGGAATGCTTGTCATCACCTATGTTCCAGTCAATCACACCCCCAGCGAATAACCGGGCATGGCTAGAAGACTGACAGTCGAGGAATATCTCGAAGGGGTTCTGAACGGTGACCGTGTGATCCTTAGTCGAGCCATTACCCTTTGTGAAAGCAACAACTTGCAGGATCGCGCGCTCTCGCGCGAACTTCTCAGGCAGTGTCTCCCTCACGCTGGCAAGTCTATTCGGGTTGGGATCACAGGCGTGCCAGGAGTGGGCAAAAGCACCTTCATTGATGCCTTCGGCATGGAACTCATTTCATTGGGTTATCCGGTCGCCGTTTTGGCCGTAGATCCATCGAGTTCCAAAACCAAAGGCTCTATTCTCGGAGATAAGACCCGTATGAATCGGCTGGCTCATGCTCCACAAGCCTACATTCGCCCTTCGCCATCTTCCGGAACTCTTGGTGGCGTGGCTTCAAAAACAAAGGAAACTATGATCCTCTGCGAAGCGGCTGGTTTTCAATGGATTTTGGTAGAAACGGTCGGAGTGGGGCAAAGCGAAATCGCGGTTCGCCATCTTGTAGATGTATTCCTTCTTCTGATGCTTCCCAATGCCGGAGACGACCTCCAAGGCATCAAAAAAGGGATCATGGAAATGGCAGACCTGCTCGTGATCAATAAAGCTGATGGAGAGAGCATGGAGATGGCCAACCGGGCAAAAGCTTTGTATTCGCAAGCCCTCAGACTTTTCCCTTTGTCAGAAAGTGGGATCAGGCCACAGGTGCTCACCTGCTCTGCCTTGCAAAGCAGGGGAATTGGGGAGGTGGTTGCTACGATGAAGGCATTTCAACAACAGAGCCAGCGCAATGGCAGCTGGACCAATCAAAGGCTTCAGCAGGAGGTGCACTGGTTCGAATCTGCGCTGGAAGGGCAGATGAAAGAAATGATGTTTGACAAAGAAGGGATGCGCACGGAGTATGCAAAGCAAAAAGCAGCGGTGGAAGCTGGCGAGACTCTGCCACTAGAGGCAGCTAAAGCAGTGATCAGCTTCTGGGTATCCTCTATATCATAAACGCCTTCTGTGGATGTCACAGAAGGCGTTTATGATTGCCAGGTATATTTCACCCTAGTATTCGTCCTCGTTAAAGAGAAAATCATCTTTTGTAGGATAATCTGGCCAGATCTCCTCAATGCTCTCGAAGGGAGCATCATCGTCAGGGAGCTCCTGAAGATTTTCTACCACTTCCATAGGAGCACCAGAGCGAAGTGCAAAGTCGATCAATTCGTCACGGGTGGCAGGCCACGGTGCATCCTCGAGATATACGGCAAGTTCTAATGTCCAATACATGGCGCTTTATTAAGTTTTTTTAAGCGAGGCGCAAAAATATCATTATTCTCATGAAAGTCAAGAGGTTTTTGTTCATAACGAAAATATATTTTCCCGCGTAAAATCCGAGGCTGCGAGGACAAAATTTGCCTCCGGTCTTTATTTCGATTCTATCTATATTTGTTCCAAACAGCTTCTCCACTCAATCCACCCTTTGGATGACATTTCTAAATCCTGCGGCCCTTTGGGGCTTGTTAGCACTTTCGGTTCCTATCATTGTTCACTTCTTCAATCTTCAGCGACCCAGGTTGGTGCTTTTTAGCAATGTCGCATTTGTCAAAGAAGTCAAACGAACGGTTGTCAGACGGGTGAATTTCCAACGATGGCTCCTGCTGTTGTTGCGTCTGTTGGGGCTTTCTGCCCTCGTCCTCATGTTCGCCAATCCCGTACTTGTGGATTCCGGCAAGCAGCTTCTTCAGGGCGCTCGCTCCGTAGTCGTGGTGATCGACAACTCCGAGTCGATGAAGTCAAGCAACGAACGGGGGGAATACCTGCGACAAGCCATTTCTCTCACACGAAATCTCGTGAAGGCCTATGGGCAAGAAGACGAGTTTCTCGTGACTGGCAACTCCAACCTGGCCCTACAATCGGGCTTTTCTGGCAAAGACGAAACCCTCGATCTGATCGAATCAATCTCTATCAATCAGAATACCCGAAGCCTCCCTGAGATCCTCAGTGTAAGTGAATCACTCTTCGAGCGTGCCACCGGCTCTGTCAAAGAGCTCTATGTGATTAGCGACTTCCAAAAGTCAACCATGCTCACTGATTCCCTCCAAACCATGATCTCAGACTCTAGCCTTCGCATCACTTTCATCCCGATTTCTACCCGTCAACCTGCCAATGTATTTGTGGCGGATCATGGCATTTCCTCAAAAATACTGGAGGCAGACCAACCGCTCACCCTCACGCTCACCTTGGTAAATGATGGTCCCACTCCCGTCAAGGACCTCAATGTCAGGGTGCTGTTGGAAGGCAAGGTGGCCGCCATTTCCAGCCAATCACTTGACGCAGGAGAGAAAAAACCTGTAGAACTCACCTTCACACCTGGGCAAAGCGGATGGCTCAATGGATATATTGAAATAGACGACAGGCCCATTGATTTTGACAACAAGCGATATTTCTCCTTTTATGTTCCAGCCAAAGAGCCCATTCTCCTGATAGAGTCTGCTTCTTCTTCGAATGTAAAGCTCCTGTATCAGGATATTTTTAAGCAGTTTGAAACCAAGATCATTTCAGACAGAAGCCTGGCCAGTGTCAACTTTGCTGACTATCGCGGAATCGTCTGGACAGGATTAGAAAAAATAAGTAGTGGGCTCGCCGATCAACTGATCCGATTCATGGATGCGGGAGGCAGTATCATGATTTTTCCGGGAGATAAAATCAATGTGGAAGAATGGAATCAGTTTTTGAAGCAGATTGGCTACGGAAGCATTGCTTCCCCACAAACTGCCGATGAAGGCTTGCTGGCCCGATCTTTTGATTTGGACCATCCTGTTTTTCAGGGCGTTTTTTCAGGCAAATCAAAACGGGCCGAACCCGATCCCATTCGGGTGTTTTCATACTATCCCCTTAGCTTGTCTGGCAATGTGGCCCAGAACAAGATCATTCAGATGGAAAACCAGTTTCCGCTTCTCACCGAAAGCAATCATGGCAAAGGCCACCTCTTCTTATTCAGTGTTTTTCCAGGGGGCAAATCCACCGATTTGCAGGTAAAAACCCTGTTCCCTCCCCTGCTCTATCGAATTACCCAATTGATGAATCAGTCGGGTGATGTGAGCCTCGATCAGGAAATTGGTTCCTTTACTCCTTTGCTTGTGAAAGCCTCCGTCCAGGAAAGAATTGATCTGAGAAATGAAGCGGGGGAGATTTTTACCCCAGAACGATACGATGGCAATGAAGAAACCCGACTCATTTTTGACAACATGGCCCTCGTAGCCGGCAACTATGATGTCATTCAGGAAGACAAGCAACTGCTGTCATTATCATTCAATGTAGCTGATCAAGAGTCTATGCTTGCTTTTGGATCAGAAGATGATCTCAAGGAATTGGTGACAGAATATGGACTGGAAGACCAGGTGACAATCCTTGAGCCCTCCGTGGAGGTACTGACCGACAAAGTACAGGTGGACCGAGAGGGATGGTCCCTGTGGCGTTGGTTTCTGATTATCGGGATCTTGTGCTTATTGATCGAAGCTTTTGTGGTTGGAGGCGGGATTTCTTTGAAAAAATCAGCCAAAGCTACGGCTTGAGATGTATCTTGCGTCCTTGATATGAACCCCGGCTGAAAGCAAGCTTTCAGCACTTTATTCCACAGATCAATAGATCATTGTAGATGCCAACTACACTCCTCCAAGCCGTCACCGTGGTAGATCCCGGGAGCCAATTTCATGGTCAGGTAGTCGATATTGAACTTTCTGCCACAGGAATATCCCGTATTGATGCAACAGGAACCTTCCAGTCTGGTGCAGCGCAAATCATAGATGGGAACGGCACTTTTGTTTCTCCCGGCTGGGTGGATGTGGGCGCATCCTTGTGCGATCCCGGCGAGGAATGGAAGGAAACCCAAATGGCCCTGTCTATGGCAGCCATCAAAGGCGGCTTCACGACACTTCTGCCCTACCCGACCTCCATTCCAATAGCCGACAACGCAGATACGATCATTGCATTGAATGCAAGAATGGGTCAGCTCCCCATTCACATTTACCCAATCGGTGCAGCTACCGAGCACAGGCACGGTCAGGAGATGGCCGATTTGTTTGAGATGCACACCGTCGGGATTAAAGCATTTTCTGATGGCCCCACTGCTTTTTCACAAGAAGGCACCCTCACGCGTGTGCTCCGCTACCTACAGGGTTTTGATGGCCTCCTGATGACCGGGGGCATTAGCTCTCAATGGGCAACAGAGGGATTTATGCACGAGGGCGAAATGTCAACCCGGCTGGGTATGCCGGCGATACCCGCAGTGATGGAAAAAATAGCGGTTCAACGTGACATTGAAATACTGGAGTATGTAGGAAAAGGAAGAATCCATTTTCATCCACTATCGACTCCACAAGCCATTGAACAGGTGCAGATGGCGCGCCAACGCGGCCTTGACGTGAGCATTGGGGTACCCACCTACCTCTTTGCCTGGACCGACGAGGATATGGTGTCATTTGACGAAAATCTCAAGTTGATTCCCCCACTCCGTAGCAAAGCCATCGTATCCGAAATCAGCGCTCTCCTCGCTTCAGGCAGCATTGATATCCTCTGCTCTGGACACAGAGCAGAAGGGCTAGAAGAAAAGCATGTGGAATTCATGCAAGCGGCTCCCGGTATGCTCAATCTTCAGACGGCCTATTCCCAAGTTCAGCAGGCACTCATTTCAACAGGGATCATCACCCTGGAAGACTGGGTACGCATGATTTCTACGGGACCAAGAGCGCGATTTGGGCTGGAACAATCAAATATCATGGTTGGCGGCCAAGAGCTTACCTGGTTTTCTCCAGATCAAACCTGGACACTCACCAAGTCAGGCATCCCCTCTAGAGCCAAAAACAGCCCACATCTGGAAGCAACCATGGTTGGCAAATCCCTCGGAGTCTTCGTAAAAGGGTACTTCCACCTCAACTATTGATCTGGTCACGCATCTTGGTTGGGAATGAGGCTAAAGTGATTTACCTTTAGCCCGTGATTTATTTTTCATACAGGAAAAAAGCTACATGAAGG
>JANQTF010000186.1:110348-132092 GCA_030731845.1 Bacteroidia bacterium
AAGGCTAGCCTCCAGGATATTGCAGCAATGTTGGGCGCAACCATCGAAGGAGATCCTTCCACCATGATCGACGATCTGGCTGGGCTGGATGTAGCCGGCCCTTCGGCCCTTTCTTTTTTTGCCAATCCCAAATACGAGCAGCTTGTGTATCGCACCCATGCAGCTGCTGTTCTGGTGTCTCATGCCTTTTCGCCAAAGCAATCAGTGCCTGCAAGCCTCTTGAGGGTGGAGGATCCATATCTGGCTTTTACCCAAATTCTGGAAATGGTTGCCGCCCAAATGGCCGAAACCGGTACAGGTGTGCATGCATCAGCAGTCATTGAGACAAATGCCGTTGTGGCTGAAGATGCTTTTGTGGGAGCCTTTGCTTATGTAGGTCCTGGAGCCATCATCGGCCCGGGAGCCAGGATTTATCCTCACGCATATATTGGAAAAGGGGTGGTCGTGGGAGATAACTCTCACATTTTCCCTCACGCCACGATCTATCACGGGTGCAAAATCGGCAAAAGCTGCATCGTGCATGCAGGCACCGTAGTAGGAGCCGATGGATTTGGGTTTGCCCCCCAGGCTGATGGGAGTTACCGAAAAATCCCGCAATTGGGAATTGTAGAGCTCGCCGATGGCGTCGAGTTGGGGGCCAATAGTTGCATCGACCGTGCCACCACCGGCAAAACCTACCTCAAAGCGGGCGCCAAAGTGGACAACCTTGTGCAGATAGCCCACAATGTAGAAATAGGCGAACACAGCGTGATCGCAGCTCAAACTGGCATCTCCGGCAGCACGGTCTTAGGCAAAGGGGTCATGGTAGGCGGTCAAGCCGGATTTGTAGGCCATATTTCTATTGCAGACGGAACCAAAGTTGATGCCCAATCAGGGGTCAACAAGACCATAAAAGAACCGGGGCAGGCTTTTAGAGGCTCCCCGATTCAACCACATCGCAACCAACTTAAATCTGAACTGATGTTTCGCAAGTTGGTTGAGATGGAGGAAAGAATTCGGTTTTTAGAATCAGTGCTTCAGGAAAAAGACCTGACCTGATTCATGTTTTACCTTAAGAATAGCTCTCTCGGAGCATGAGTCAAAAACAACATACCATCGTGCGCGCCGTGTCTCTGGAAGGCAAAGGATTGCATACTGGCCATGCCAGTAAAATCACTTTCCATCCAGCCCCTGAGAATCATGGCCGGATCTTCCAAAGAGAAGACCTTGAGAATCAACCCATGATTCCGGCTTTGTCGGACTATGTGGTTGACACCTCGCGTGGCACAACCCTGGGGATCAACGGCGTAAAGGTTCACACCGTAGAACATGTTATGTCTGCCCTCGCTGGTCTTGGGATCGACAATGTGACCATTTCTCTCGATGGACCAGAACCTCCCATTCTCGATGGCAGCGCTTTGGGCTTTGTTTCCGTCTTATTGGAAGCTGGCCTACTCGAGCAGGAGGCCGAGAGAAAGTTCTTTGTCGTTGATGAAACCCTTTCTTACTCTGATGAAGGGCGCGATGTCCACCTGAGCATATCTGCTTCCTCTGTTTTTGAGCTTGAGGTCAACATTGACTTCAACTCTGAAGTGCTGAAATCGCAGATGGCAAGCTTCTCAGAAGGCAGTGATTATTCTGGAGAGATTGCCGATAGCCGCACCTTTTGTTTTCTCCATGAATTGGAAGCGATGTATGCCGCAGGGCTCATTCAGGGAGGCAACCTTGACTCGGCTGTGGTGATTATGGATCGCCCCATTAGCCAGGAAGAGATGCAACGGTTAAAGGATCAATTCGGTCCTTATGAAGGAAATCCAGAAGCGGGAATTCTCAACGCTACTGGATTTCGCCATGAAAACGAACCCGCACGACACAAGCTTCTTGATTTGATCGGAGATCTTGCCTTGTGCGGAATGGCTATTAAAGGCAAGGTCCATGCGAACAGACCGGGGCATGCAGCCAATGTAGAACTTGCGAAAAAGATTCGCTCCAAAATCAAGCGTCAGCAACTTTCAAGAAGGTTCATGAAAGAAGAGCAAAAAGGAATTGTGTTTGACATCAATGCCATTACTGAGATTCTGCCACACAGATATCCATTCCTGTTGGTTGATAAAATCATTGATTTTGACGAGAATACCATCGTTGGGATTAAGAATGTCACCATCAATGAGCCGTTTTTCCAGGGGCACTTTCCTGGAAATCCCATCATGCCAGGGGTGCTTCAACTCGAAGCCATGGCACAAGTCGGAGGAATACTACTACTCAATAACATAGAAAATCCCAAAACAGTCTGGGTTTATTTTCTAGCGATAGACAACGCCCGGTTCAAAAAACCAGTTAAACCGGGAGATACCTTAAAACTCGAACTTGAAATGACCGCCATGAAGCGAAACATTTGCAAAATGACCGGCAGAGCATATGTCGATGGCGTTTTGGTTTGTTCAGCTGATTTGGTAGCCAGTGTAGTTCAAAAATAAGCCTACATGTTGCCAGAGAAAACCAATCGTCACTACCCCCAAGCCTATGTCAGCGAAAAAGCTGATATTCACCCCTCAGTCCGTATAGATCCTTTTTGCACCATCCACGACGACGTTGTTATTGGGGAAGGTTCGCATATTGGCCCCAATGTAACCATCTATGATGGCGTAAGAATAGGTAAAGGATGCAGGGTTATGCCTTGCTCCGTTATTTCATCTGACCCCTCACAGCTTGAATACTGGCTCTCTCCAGAAGATAAAAGCAACTCAATCAAGCCGCTTGTCAATATTGGCAATCAGGTCCACATTGAATCCTCTTCTATTCTGCATGGAGGCATCACAGTAGGAGATGGCTCATGGATTGGTTCGCATGTCACCATACATGACGGAGCCAGAATTGGAAAAGAGGTGAAAATATTTCCAGGTGCTGTCATTTCCGCTGTTCCCCAAGACCTGAAATTTCATGGGGAGCGAACAACACTCGAAATTGGCGATGGAACGACCATCAGGGAGTGTGCTACCCTGAATCGGGGAACCGATTATCACGGAAAAACAGTGGTAGGTAAAAACTGCCTCATCATGGCCTATGTGCATGTGGCACACGATTGCATTGTCGGTGACAATGTCGTGATCGCCAACGCAGTCAACATGGCCGGCCACGTAGAAATTGGTGATGATGTAAGAATCGGTGGTCTTGCCGGAATTCATCAGTTTGTCAAAATCGGGAAGCACTCCATGATTTCAGGTGGTGCTCTTGTCGGAAAAGATGTGCCTCCCTTTGTCAAGGCTGGCAGAGACCCTGTGCAGTTTGAAGGGGTCAACTCCATCGGGCTTCGTCGCAAGGGCTTTTCCAACGAAACCATTCACCAAATTCAGGATATTTATCGCCGCGTATTCTTGTCGGGAATGAATAACTCCCAGGCATTGTCTTATATCGAAGCACATCTTGCTCCTACAGAAGAGCGCGATGAGGTGATCACGTTCCTACGAAATTGCACCAGAGGAATCATCAAAAGCCCTGCTTCAGAGTCTTCAAACGCTAATCAGGCTGATTGATTTCCCTTGGCGAATTCATTTACCATTACACTCGATCAGGTCGGGAAGCAGTACTATCAACGATGGCTGTTTCGCGACCTGAATCTGTCTCTGATAGCCGGAGAGTCTCTGGCTTTGGTGGGGCAAAATGGGTCTGGCAAATCCACCCTCCTTCGGGTGATCGCTGGGCAGTTGTCTCCTTCCGTCGGCAAGGTCACCTATGGCCAAAGCGGCAAACGTGTGCCTTCAACAGAAATATATCGACACATTTCTTGGTCTGCGCCCTATATCAGTCTCTTTCCTGAGCTCACCCTCAGAGAACAATATCGACTTCAGGCACGGTTTGGGTCCTTCTTCCTCAAAGAAGATGATTTTCTCGAGACACTTCTTCTCGCAGACGAAGCCGATAAACCGCTGCGGTTTTATTCTTCGGGTATGTTGCAGCGCGCCAAAACCGGACTCGCCATCCTGGCTGACAGCTCTGTTCTCATGCTCGATGAGCCCACGAGCAACATGGACGATAAGCATGCCGCGCTGATCATTTCTCTTATTCGCCAATATCAGCAGTCCCGCATTGTGATCCTCGCCTCAAATTTGGAGCGGGAATATGGGGAAATTGCTCGGCAGATACATTTAGGAGTAAAGGAATGAATCTTCATGCAGGCACTGGTCTCTTTCTTCTTGAGTGTTTTGCTTCTGCTGCCATATTTGGTGATGGGGCAGTTTCTGGTCAGTGATTCATCGACTCCGGTATATCAAAACGGAAATTTTCTCACCAATCCATGGGCAGGAGGCCTTAATCAGCCTCAGGCAAGTATCGCCGATTTCGATCAGGACGGCGCTCCAGAACTTCTCCTCTATGACAGAAATTCAGGCACGCCTACGGTGTATAGCTGGAGTGCATTTAACAGTGCCTGGGAGTGGCTCCCCAATCTCGGCGGAGCATTTCCACGAGGAATGGCGTGGATGCTTACCACGAACCTCAATTGCGATCACTGGCCAGACCTACTGCTCTCCGCCTCCGATGATCACGTGGAAGTATGGCTCGGAAATGGACCATATTCCTGGGAGCTCGCCGCAGCGCCTTTGTTGGCAGGTGGAAACCCCGTTTATGTACTCAATACTGACATTCCAGCTGTAGGAGATGTGGACAATGATGGCGACATCGACATATTGAGCTTTAACCCCGCAGGCACACAGGTGGTTTTTTATGAGCAAGTTGGCTCCTGTGATTCTCTCGCTTTTGTGGTTGGAAGCGCTTGTTGGGGACAATTTGCAGAAGGAGGGCTCAATAGCGACATCTATCTCAATACCAGTTGCTTAACTGGGGGAGGTGTATTTCCGCAGGAAAATGGTGCTGGCCATGCGGGGTCTTCCCTCGGGCTTGCAGATATTGACGGAGATGGTTTGCAGGATGTTGTGATCGGTGATCTCAACCAAAACACCCTCGTGTATCTTCACAACGGTGGTGTAGCCGGATTTGCCAGCATGGATGCTGTGCAAAAAAATTACCCCACGACTACCCAGTCCGTAAACCTCAGGAAGTTTCCTGCTCCATACTTTCTGGATCTGGATCAGGATGGCGACCTCGATATGCTCGCGGTCCCCAACGATGCCGTGGCTGGCAGAAATGCAGATCAGTGCTGGTATTACCAAAACCAAAGTAGTGGCCTTCCTATTTCGCTTCAATTGCAATCTCAGGATTTTTTGGTTGGTGACATGATCGACCTTGGAGAGCGAAGCCACCCTGCTTTGGCGGATGTCAATGGCGATGGCTTGCCCGATCTCATCGTCGGGAATTATGCCCTTCGAAACAATAATCAAGGCGGGCAAAGTGGGTTGGCTTTGTTTCAAAACACAGGCACAGCCCAAAATCCAGCTTTTGACCTTGTAAACAACAACTGGCTCGATCTCGGGAATTTATTCAATCCTGCATTATTTGGCATTCGCCCTGCTTTTGGCGACATAGATGGCGATGGTGACCAAGATCTGGTCTTGGGCGATCAGAACGGCAACCTTCATGTGTTGATCAATAGCGCTGGCGCTGGCAATGCCATGCAATTCTCCCTTCAATATCCCAACCTTGGAGGAATAGACCTGGGGGAAGGAGCTACCCCCACTTTAGCAGACCTGAATCGCGACGGACTAGTAGATTTGATCGCAGGCAATGAAGCCGGCCAACTCACTTTTTGGGGGAATGAATCTACTTTGGGCAGCATCGAGTTTACCGCTCCCCTACTCGATTTTGGTCAACTTGACTTTTCGGCAAGTGGCTGTTGTTCCGAATTTTGGGTGCCATTTTTTTCTGAAAATAATCTGGGAGAATGGGAGCTTTTTCTGGGAACAAAAGCAGGAAACCTTGTACATATCGGCAACATTGAGCAAAATCTCCAGGGCAGCTTCACCGTGCTAGACACAAGCTACGGACATATTGAACCCATTCCGATGCTCAGCCCCATTCATCAAGATCTCAACAACGATGGAAATCGGGATTGGCTCATGGGAACCTTGCAGGGGGGCATTCGCTGGTTTGCAGAAACATCGGTAAACTCAGTATCGCCAACTTTCGAGCGAAAAGCAGCATACAAGATTTGGGTGAACGAGGAATCGCAGCAACTGGAAATAGCCGGGATCAACCCAAACAAAGGTCCCTGCAATCTCATTATGTACAGCCTTTCTGGAGGGATCATCTACCAGACAACAATCATCGGCCAGTCAGATTTGTCTATTTCCATGAGGCAATTCCCACAAGGATTGTACGTGATCAGCATTTTCGGCCCCGAAGGCAGGACCTATCAGCGCATCTTGTTGTCCAAGTAGAGATTCACTCGCGCCAAAACAACCGGCCTCGCTGTTTTTAACTCTGTTTCTATTCCCATACATTTGCTTCTATTCAAAAAGAAGAAAAAGCATGAGTACTGTAACAGAATACCTGAAGAATAACCAGGATCGCTTCCTGGAAGAGTTGGTGGATTTTTTGAAAATCCCTTCCATTTCCGCCGATTCTGCCTACAAAGATGAGGTAAACAAAGCTGCAGACTGGCTGATCGGCAAAATGAACCAACTCGATATGGATCGGGTAGAGAAATTCCCGACAGCAGGTCACCCAATTGTATATGCTGAGAAGATGGTTGGAGCTGACAAACCTACCATTCTGGTATATGGACACTACGATGTGCAACCGCCAGATCCCCTCAATCTGTGGAACAGTCCTCCTTTTGAGCCAGTGATCAAAGACGGCAACATCTACGCCCGTGGTGCCTGTGATGACAAGGGACAAGTGTACATGCACGTCAAAGCCATTGAAATATTACAATCTCAAGGCCCGCTGCCTTGCAATGTGAAATTCATCATTGAAGGTGAAGAAGAGGTCGGTAGCGATCATTTGGGTGATTTTGTGCGCGAACACAAAGGCATGCTCTCAGCAGATATTATCCTGATCTCCGACACCTCCATGATCGCAAATGACACCCCTTCGATTACCGCTGGCTTGCGAGGGTTGAGCTACTTGGAAGTCGCAGTCACGGGTCCAAACCGGGATCTACACTCTGGAGTGTATGGTGGCGCAATTGATAATCCGATCAACGTGCTCTGCGAGATGATCGCTTCTCTCAAGGATGAGGACGGTCGGATCACCATTCCAGGCTTCTATGACAAAGTGGAGGAGCTCAGCAGAACCCAACGGGAAGAGCTCGGCAAGCGCCCCTTTGATTATGAAGCCTACAAGCGTGATCTCGGAGTAGCAGACACTAATGGTGAAGCTGGCTACAGCCCCATGGAAAGAGCCTCCATTCGTCCGACACTCGATGTGAATGGAATTTGGGGAGGATACATTGGCGAGGGAGCCAAAACCGTGTTGCCTTCCAGCGCGCATGCCAAAATCTCCATGCGTCTGGTTCCAAACCAGATCTCGGCAGAGATCACTGAGCTTTTTCAAGTTCACTTCACGAAATTAGCACCTGCATCGGTAAAGGTGCAGGTGATGCCTCACCATGGCGGAGAAGCAGCCGTGGTCTCTACCGAAGCCGCAGGATACAGAGCAGCCGCTCGTGCCATGGAAACCACCTTTGGCAAGGTGCCTATCCCGACACGCGAAGGAGGCTCTATTCCAATTGTGGCCTTGTTTAAGGAGGTACTTGGGCTCGAAACCGTTCTGATGGGGTTTGGCCTCAACTCTGATGCCATTCACAGCCCCAATGAGCACTATGGAATTTTCAACTTCTACAAAGGGATTGAAACCATTCCCTATTTCCATCAATATTTTGCTGAAATGGCTGGTACTTAAACCAGACTAACGAGAACAGAAACCGCTTCTCGCGCCCGTATCAGGACGAAGAAGAAGCGGTTTCTTTCTTTTTTATGGGAAGCTGACTACATTTCACTATGAAAAAGGCACTGAAAAAATGGGGAATCCGGCTGGGAATCTTCCTGGTAATGGTTTTTGCTGTGTACCTCCTTCGGCGCCCGATTCTACGCGGCGCTGGGTCTTTTCTGGCCAAGACAGATGTGCCAGTGAAAGTAGATGCTGCATTTGTGCTTTCAGGCGCTGCGAAGGAGCGCACGATCAGAGCATTGGAGCTGTATCCGGAATTTGCCCCACAACTCGTCACGACAGGCGGAATGGTTGCCCAGGCCTTGCAGGCACTGGGAATGACTTATACCGGGTCAGAAGTCATGCGCGATGCGCTTCTGATGGGCGGGGTGGACAGTAGCCATGTGAATATCATCCCCAGGGGAACAAGCACCTTTGAGGAATCTGAAGAAATTCTAGGCTACTGCCTGGCCCAGGGATATCATCGTGTCATGATCGTTTCCTCTCTTCACCATACCCGAAGGATCGGTCACGTGTTTCGCGACAAATTCAGGGATGCCGGAATCGAGGTGAACGTACAAGGGGCAGATCCAATCGAGTACCGGGCAGATCAATGGTGGCTCGACGAGGATGGTCTTATATTCGTTGTAAACGAATATGCCAAGATCCTTTACTACGTCTGGCGCTATTGACGAATGAGGATGTTTCCCGTCCTCAGGAACTTATTTCCGGTTGGCAACATGCCCTTTGAGCAAGGCTATCCATTCGCCAATCGTAGAAAGCCCCTGCCATTCGGCATCCTGCAGCACAATGCCCATCTCCCTCTCGCAATTCATGACAAGCTCTACCATATCCAGTGAATCCATTCCCAGATCGTCGCGGAGTTTGGTCGCATCTTTCCATTCATGGTCATCCATCACCATGAGATCTTCTAGTAATTGACGAAAAACAGGCCCTACCTCATCGCTTTCAGGCCATTTAACCATAAGATCAGCGTGTTCTGTAGATTCATCCAGAACAAAATTGGTAAGTTCGTGGGCAAGGGTGAAGGCTTGTTGACGATAAGGGCTCATTATTAGTTGGTAATCGATGGTTAGACAATATCATTGCAGACTATCCCCATTTCGGCGGGGATTCCACTTAATCACAGAGGAGGTTGTTTCGATGGTCGAAGAATGGCCGAAGGAAGGCATTCTTCATGTTTTCATTCAACATACTTCTGCTGGGCTCACGATCAACGAAAATGCTGACCCAACTGTAAGACAGGATTTCGAGACAAGCTTTCGAAGGCTTGTGCCCGAAGGCCCGGCAGGATATGTGCACAGCTACGAAGGCCCTGATGATATGCCTGCTCACATCAAATCTTCCCTGGTGGGAACTTCGGTTACCATTCCCATTAGCCAAGGACAATTGGCCCTCGGTACCTGGCAAGGCATTTATTTGTGTGAGTTTCGGAATCATGGAGGCTCCAGAAGACTTGTGATTACTGTTTATAGCTAGGCAAAGGCCGAGCCAGCGCCGCCAGAAATTGATGTACCATTCACCAAATCCTTTATTTAGAGGACCTAACGGTACTTTTCCAAGACTCAACTGTTGAAAATCAAGTATGTTAACACTAAACTATAAGAGCTTTGGGCAAGGCCCTGCCCTTTTAATCCTACACGGATTATTCGGATCACTGGATAATTGGGCCAGTCTAGCCAAACAATTTGGAGAGGAATTCAGTGTATATCTCATCGACCAGCGAAACCACGGCAGGTCACCCCACACTGATGAATGGAACTATGGTCTCATGGCTGAGGACCTCCATGACTTCATGGACCAACATGGAATCATGCAGGCACACCTATTGGGCCACTCTATGGGAGGCAAAACGGTTATGACCTTCGCAGGCGAGTATCCGGAGCGAATCGACAAGCTCATCGTGGCTGATATGGGAATTCGACAATACCCTCCTCACCATGAGGAGGTACTCAAAGCCATTGCGGCTGTTCCTCTTGATACATTGGTCTCGCGCCAACAAGCAGAAGAAATCATCTCAGCACATCTTGATGATCAAGGGGTGATACAATTTCTCCTCAAAAGTCTCGGTCGTGATGAAGAGAAGAGGTTTCGTTGGAAATTCAACTTCGAGGTTATTTCCCAACACTATCAGGAAGTGTTGGCTCCCTTGTCCATGCCATTTCCTTTTGAGGGCCCTACCCTCTTCCTCACTGGAGTCAATTCGCACTACGTGCGCCCGGAGGATCATGATTCGATCCTCATGTGGTTTCCCCAAGCTCGATTTGAAGCCATAGCTGACGCAGGCCATTGGCTGCACGCCGACCAACCCGAAGCATTTCAGATGTCTGTGGCTAGCTTTTTAGAGGAGTAATGGTCAATCTGAAGGAAAATGCGTATTTTTGTCTCAAATAAGTATTAAAATGAAAATAGCAGCTTCCCGCTTCATAAGCATGATCCTTCTTTGCACATCATTCACCCTAATATCTTGCGAAGAAGAAACCAACGGATCAAATTCTGAAACCGTCCTCGAGGATTCGCTTGCCTTTATCCCGGGAGAAAACAGCCGTGGATTGGAAACCTCGGCGATGAGACCGGAACTGATCGGAACCTGGAAATGGGTTGATATGAGATTGGGAAATGAGCCTATGGCGCAGGAAATCCCTGTTCAGTACCTTGAGTTCCTTGCAAGCGGCAAAGTCGCCAATTATCCCGAAGGATTTGCCCCTGATACGAGCACCCTCTCGCAAAACGGAGACATGCTCAAATCTAATATTTGGGATAATCCACAACGCATCGATAGTCTTTCTGCTACGCGTTTGATCCTGGTAGAAACCACTGACGGGACAGAAATCTCCTATATCTATGAACGGCAATAGTTTGCCTGACTCATAATCAGGAGATCCGTTTTCGCTTGCAAGAATTTCGACTAAGGGAATCCCCAACCTCTTAAAAGGAGATGTTGGGGATTTTCCTTTTCAGCAATTGCATGTAGGACTTGCCGGTTGATTAATTACGAGAACCAGATTTCGGCCCGTAATTTGTACTTGTTCGTGAAAAGACAACACCTTCTTTGCTCTTTTTGATTGAAGTTATTCCAATGAATCGAATTTCGGGTTTCTCTATCTTGGTTTCTTTGCTCTTGATTCACATTCCCGTATTCCTCCTTTCACAGACCTCAACTGCCAAGTGGTCAATCTATGCTGGGGCTGCTGCCCAAAAATATAGCCCTGCCGGCGAACAGGTTTTTGTGGGAGAAACTCCCTGGTATCCTGCGGCCAAAATTGGGGTGAGTAAATACCTAAGTCCAGGCTTTGACTTCAGAACTGAGGCATTTTATAGTCCATCTATTGTGGACCCGCTAGCTTCTGAACGCGTGGTAGCCGACTACTTTGCATTTCAATATGTTCTCGCCATTAAGCTTAATAACGGGTTGTTTCTGCGAGAAGATACAAGGATCGCCCCCTATGCTTTGATTGGGGCTGGAGGGAGCTATCAATCCAATCGCCCAGACGCTTACTCTCCTTTCGGCCTTGGCCTGCGCATCAAGACTTCTGAGAAAGGGGAGCTGAAAATGGATGCTACACGTCAGTTCAGCTGGAATAGATCTGCCCAGCCTATTAGCCTTTCCCTTTCTTATTGTCTCAATCTCACGAGCAAGCAAAATCCTGCTGACCAGGAGCCAACAACACCAATTGATGACCTGCTTGCTTCCCAAAAACCAGCTGATAGCGATGCAGATGGAGTACCTGATGCGGTTGATGAGTGTCCATACGAAGCAGGATTTATCCAAAATAATGGTTGTCCGGTGGAGGAATTGGCGCAGCTTCCTGAAATCATCGAGGAAGAAGTGGTAGCAGGCGAAGAAATCGAGGATCTTGTCATGGAATTTGATCAGCCAATGCAGGCCGAGCCCGAAGAAGAAGAGGAGGAAATCGACTTGCTTGATCTAGATCTTGATCTACCAGACCTGGCGGACGATCTTTCATTGGAAGAAGAGCTAACGTTGCCAAACGAGGAAGAAGACTTTGATTTCTTTTCAGATCCACTGCCAGAAACAAACGAGGAAGCGATCGCCGAAGCTGACATCGAAGAGCCAGTGATAGAGTCGCCCATACGACCAATGCCAGAGGAGCCCGAAGCAGTGATTCCCTGCGCAGCTTATCCGCTGCCTTTGTTTGCATTTAAAGCCGGAGAGTCAGAATTGTCTGATGAAAATAAGCGACAGCTAGATCAATTGGCGAGTAGCATGGCGACCTGCCCGGATCTCATCCTTGTACTTCAAGGAACTGCCAATGACAAAGGCAATGAGGATGACAATCTCGTTCTCTCCATTCGCCGGGCTTATAATGTGAAGTACTACCTCGTGTATGAAAAGGGAATCAGCCAGCGGAGAATTTTCTCCAAAGGCAGTGGTTCCTCAAAAACTAATCTGGAGCGCAGGGCAGTAATTTTTGCCTGGTCTTCATGATTTTGGACCATTCACCCCAAAAATCTTACCGATTGCGAATAATCCGCATGTTTTTGTTCCATTCCCGCAAAACATGGCCGGATATTTGTAATTCTTCATACAGAACCCAAAGGCTTATTAATGTCCATGAAGTTGCGCCTTTCCCTTTTCCTCCTTGCTCTTACCCTTTTGCCAACCCTTAGCGTTGCGCAGACTGCCGACAAGCCGTTTATGGCTGGCTTTTCTGCCAACTTCTTTGATTATCAAGGCCCCCTTACCGGAAATTTCGGTCAGTACAGGCTGTTTGATCCTGGGATTGCTTTTGCTGGCTATGGCTACATCAACAATTCCTTCAACTACTCTCTCAACACGACTTTCGCTCCGGAGGTGATTTATCCGACAACGGAAAACACCACCATTTCTACTTCCTTACTGGATGTGAAAGCCATGGCGAGATGGACCATCCTTCATCCAGACAAATTTTTTGTACCATACATCGGTACTGGAGTTGGACTCAACACAGCCGCCAACAATCTTCGGGTATATGTGCCTGCCGCAGTGGGTTTCAGACTTCGCTTTACTGAAACCTTTGGGTTGCAGTGGGAATCTACCTGGCAACAGAGAATCAGTGCTGGACAATATCAGCCTGTGTCTCACATGGTAGGGTTTGTGTTTGCACTCAATACCAAACCTATGAAGGAACCGGTAAAGGAAACTGCAAAAGATCCTGTCTCTCAACTACCAGACCGAGATCGCGATGGAGTGCCCGACAGAGACGATCAGTGCCCTGATGAAAGAGGCAAGCAGATGTACCTGGGTTGTCCGGATCCTGTGCAGGAGCCTACTGCTGAGATTACGGAAGTTAATCAGCCTGCTGCGAAGCCCAAACTTCAGCCCCAGGAGACCAAGCAGCCCGATCCTCTCAATGGGGTTACTCCCGCAGGGCCTATCGTAAATGCACCAGTCATTACTGGTCGCCCGATGGATCAGCAAAGCTCGGCTTCGCAGATTCAGGACCAGGCCTCACGTGTTCCTTCTACCCTGACCGACAGCAAACTCAATGAGATCAACAGGAAGTTGCAGAATATCTATTTCGAGAATGCTAGTTTTGAACTAACTGAGGAAGGAAAATCTATTCTGGATGAGGTGTCACGATTCATGAAAGAGTATCCAGACATCGAGCTTCAGGTACTTGGCCATGCCGATGCGACTGGAAGTGAAAAGAACAACATTGTTTTGGCGATCCAGCGAGCCTACAAAGTGAAGTATTACCTCGTGTATGACAAAGAGATTCGGATGGCAAGGATTTCTTCTGACGGATACAGCTCCAATGAGCCGATCAACACCAACGACTCAGAAGAAGGACGGTCGATGAATCGCCGGGTAGAGCTCAAGGTGGTGCGTCAGCAGAATAGCTTGCCAAGCACCGCAGGTCCTCGCGGAGATCGATAGCAAATGTCTATAAAAATAGACAGCGGAAAGGAGCTTGCTCTTTTCCGCTGTTTTTGTTTGTACTGGAATGGGAATTCTTTCTTAGCCGATCACATCCGCTTTTTTCACCTTTTCCATCAGGGATTGGTAATACACAGACTCCGAGTAATTTGCCCAACCAGAAACCTCCTTCTGAAACTTAGAAAATGCCTCGTAAGCTTTTCTGCTTGGCTCGTCATCAGCAATCATTTCTTGCAATACTTCCTTGGTCTTTATTTTCAGCTCCGCAATCACTTCATCAGGATATTGCCGCAAGGTCACGCCCTCGTTGATCATCCTGGTGAGATATCCGCTATTTTGAGCTTCAAACTCTGAGATGGTAAAAACATTCTGCCAATAGATCGCTGCCTTGATGATTTCTTGTAGATCAAGCGGCAATGCTTCAAATGCAGATTTGTTGACGATGGTTTCTAGCATGGTGCCCGTCTCATGCCAGCCGGGATAATAATAGTATTTGGCGATCTTGTGAAAGCCCATGAGATAATCATGGTAAGGTCCGATCCATTCAGCTGCATCAATGATGCTGCGCTCCAGGCTTGTGTAGAGCTCCTGTCCGGCGATGTTGATGGCCGAAGCGCCAGCAGCACTGATGACTTTGCCACCAAGTCCTGGCATCCTGATTTTGAGGCCTTGCAAGTCGGCGAGGCTGTTGATTTCTTTATTGAACCAACCGCCCATTTGAACGCCAGTGTTTCCACTCGGGAAGGGCTTTACATCATAGGGCGCGTAAAGCTCGTCCCAGAGCTCCTGCCCTCCCCCTCGCACGATCCAGGCATTCATCTGCTGTGCATTCATCCCGAAAGGCACAGAAGCAAAAAACTGAGCTGCTTTTATCTTCCCTGCCCAATAGTAGGCAGCGCCATTGGCCATCTGCACCGTGCCTGCACTCACACCGTCAAAAGCTTCCATAGGCGGGAGGAGCTCCCCGCCGCCGTAAACCTTAATCTTCATTCTGCCACCAGACATGGCAAATATCATATCAGAGAAAAGCTGACATCCTTCGCCCAAAACCGGGAAATTTGGCGGCCATGTTGTCACCATGGTCCACTCATACTTCCTGCCTTGGGCCACGGCATCCCCCTCTTCGTAGGCTACATGCTCTTTGTCCCAGCCAGGAGGGCGGCAGCCCGAGGCAAGAAGAGCGCTTCCGGCTACCGCAGCAGCTCCTTTTTTGAGAAAGTCTTTTCGCTTCATGAGTGGTATTGGTATCCTGATTATAGGGAAAGATACGGCAAATTGGAGGAATATGAAGAAGTGCTCAGCCCGAAACCTCGTCTTATTCGGGGAGAAGATCCATCAGGATTTGGGATTAGCAGATGGCTAGCAAATTTTCGATATTTGCAAGGTTGATTCTGATGCGACACCTCCGTATCTTTTGCCGAAGAAAAGTCGTACATAGCGTCCAACTATGACTGCTTTTGGTGACTTTTGATCATTGACATGTGGGTCACAACCAGAAAATAAAGGACAAATGGCTCCTCATGGAGCTCATTCGTATTTTTTCTCTTTTTCGTTCACCCTTAACACAAGGACTATGAACACAAAAACCCTGTGCGAGAATTATTCGCCATTGACCCCGACACAGCGATTGGAGAAGCTGTTCGGAGAGTTTGACAGGGTGCTGGTAACGTCTTCCTTCGGGACTACATCAGCCATTCTTTTGCATCATCTCCACAAAGTGAAGGCTTCGCATCCGGTACATTTTATCGATACGAGATATCACTTCAAAGAAACGCACGCCTACAAAAACGAGCTGGCCTCCAAATGGAGCCTCAACGTTGTAGATGTGCGACCGAAGGTCAACGAACATTTGTTCACCCGTCAAGACTTTACCTGGGCTCATCATCCCGACTCTTGTTGCTATGTAAACAAAGTCATGCCGCTTGATGAGCTGAAATCTACCCACGACGTGTGGATTTCTGGTATGCTTGGCGGAACCACCGAGTTGCGAAAGAAGATGCCAATCTTTCAATGGGATGGCCAAATCTTGCGCTTTTACCCCTTCATCAACATGACAGAGGAAGAAGCTGAGTGGTATCGGATCATTCATGAATTACCTTCTCATCCCCTCGAAGCCACTGGCTATGCCTCCATCGGGTGCACAAACTGCACCGTGAAAGGCGAAGGCCGTGAAGGCAGATGGGCTGGAAGCAACAAGAAAGAGTGTGGACTTCATGTGATTCGCTCACAAGCGTAGCGAGGAGCTTCAATCTGAGACAAAAACCCCTGACTGAGTCAATCAGTCAGGGGTTTTTTTATCGGCCGCAGCCATGGGTTGTCTTGTGTGCTACTCCTTCAGGAAACGGGCCACAGTCCCTTCATTTTCAAGGAAATAGACTCCGGCAGGCAATTCTTTGGTAGAAAGGAATGATTGGGTTGCCCCGAGCGTGGCTTGGCCATTTGCCCACAACTTTCCATCAATTCCCAAAATGCGCCATTCTCCTAGCAATCCCTCAGCTATCATGACATCTTTTACAGGATTAGGATATAGTCGAATATGAGATACGAAGTCATTATCGATGCTCGTAGCAGCGACAATGTCAAGCTCAGTGGTGGATTCTGCCTGAAGCACCAAATTGAGTTGATTCTGCAAAATGGCTATCACTTGCATCTGCTCAAGTACCCACACCTCACTGATATCAATGGTTTCTGCCCAAACGAGAGAATCTCCTTGAACAGGAAGCGTAATCGAAGCACCACCCGCTGGAGAGAAAGCCTTACGAAAAACGTTGATATGCTCAGTCTCTCCGTTGGGAGCATTATATCCCACACTATTTTCCACATAAGCTACATAGAGCTTTCCATCCACCTCTGAGTGAGCCGACACAGCTTTTACAGTCACTTCGACTGTTACGCTGTCGGTTCCTCTACGAATTTCCTTTACCGCCAATGAAAAGGGGGTGGTTTTTCCTTGATAACCAGAAAAGAGATTGGCCCCCGCAAAATTAACAGAAGAGGACAGCACTTCTCCCTGGATCACAAGACGTGGAGTGGCTCCGTAGATATTATAGAAATTGGTGCGGGCATCATTCTCATTTTTATTGTGCTGATTAAAAATACAGGAAGAATACGGCGCACTTGGGTGGATAGTCAGCACGAGCACCTCAGGATTGGCGGCATAATTTTGCTTCAAGCCAGGATTCTTGCCTGCACAAATGCTGCATCGTGTATTGGTAAAGTGCTCAGCAACTACTTTTTTAGCCACCTGAGCAGAAGCCGGGGCGATCATCAACGAAAACAGAGCCAATAGGGCTGTGGAAAACAAAGGTTTCATAGGTATCAGATTGATCTGTTGTTTATCATCTGCGACCAAAGTACTTCAGAGAGTTCACAAAAGAATCAAGGAAATAACTCAGGCTTTTTTTTCTTGTAGAATAATGGAGGCTGAATTGATGCAATAGCGAAGCCCCGTAGGCGCTGGACCATCAGGGAATACGTGCCCAAGGTGGGCATCACACACATTGCACTGAACCTCAATGCGTTGCATACCATAGCTTCGATCTTCGATATACTTGATTACATGATCTTCAACCGGCTCAGTGAAACTGGGCCATCCGGTACCTGATTCAAATTTTTGGGTAGAATCAAACAAGGGGGTGTGGCAGCACCGACAGCCATAAAGTCCTGCTTGATGGATTTCGCAGTATTCGCCTGTGTGGGCGCGCTCCGTTCCGTGCTTTCTGGTGATATAAAATTGCTCAGGCGTAAGAATGGCCTCCCATTCTGCTTCTGTCTTCTCTACCCTTCTGGGTGGTTCAGGATTTCCTCTTCTTGCTGAGGAGATCACCGTTGTCCATTGCCATTTCATATCGTCTTAATTTAAAGATGAACAACCTCCGCCGAAGAGAATTGTTTCTCAGGGATTCTGCTCAAAGATGCCTGCAAATTTACAGAATCGTTGTCAGAACCTTGACAAAAGCGGCTTTCTACCCTTTCGCTGGATTTTGCAGGGACTCTTCAGAAGCGAGCTGCGAGGTATCTCCTGGTGTGTCGATGGCGGGTGGAAGCTCGGACTCTCCCTGCCGCCAACTGGCAAGCTCTATAGCTGCATTTAATTCAAACCCAAGCAGCAGAACGATGGAGATGTAGTAGAACCAGACAAGCATTACGATGATGGCAGCGAGGGATCCGTAGATGCGGTCATAGTTGGCAAAATTGGCGAAGAAATAGCGCAGCCCCCAGATGGCTGCGATGGTGAGCAGCCCCGCAAAATTGGCGCCGGGAGAGAATATCTTCCAACGAGTATGTGTGGCGGGCGCAAGACGATAAAGGGCAGCGACAAGTAGAAAAACGGTGAAGGAGGTAAGCAGTAAGATTACCCCGGTGCGAATGAGCCCGGCCCATTCTTTTGCCAGGTCGTATTCGTATTCGAGCCAGGCCACGAGTTGCACAAAGGTGATCTGAAGGGTGACTGATACGATAATGATCCCGCCCAATACAAAGAAGATCACCATGGAGGTGCCATAGAGTTGCCAGATATTTCGACGTTTGAAGGCTTCATCGTCCTTGGTAAATGCCTTCATGAGTCCAATAATCCCTCGGGTGGCTCCCCAAAATGCCAGAAAAAGCCCGACCAAGAACAACCAAAAACTAGGTGGATTGGCAAAATATGCACCAACCTGTGTCTGCACTAGCTCTAGCCCCTCTGCGCCCATAAACTGCTCAGGCAGGATGTCTGCAATGAATTGCACTACGCCATCTCGGAGGCCTTTTACAGGAAACCAGGGAATGACTACAAAGACCAATAACAAAGAGGGAATCAGGCTAAAAAAGAATTGATAGGCAAGTGCCGAGGCAATGAGGGTGAACTTGGGATCGCTAAGCCCTCTGAAAAAAAATCTGGCAACAGAGTAGGCATCCATTCCCCGAAATCCTGGAATATGGACTTTACGCATCAGCGCAACGGCTTTCAGCCACAAGACGTTCCATTTTTTCCTTTCGCTCATGGTTGCTGCGGCCATTGCTTTTCGACCGCCTCTAAGATGAATGCAGGAACACGGACAGGAACTACGCGCTCAGCATGAAAAAAAGCCAACCGAACACTACCCGTCACAAGCAATTCCTGCGATTCATTATAAATCTCATACTCCGTAAAGAAGCTACTTCTGGGCAATTCCCGAACCATCGTGCGGATGGTTAGCAGATCGTCATAGCGGCCCGGCTTTCGATATTTGACAACAAGATCTGCTACGGGCATCCAAATGCCCTGCTCCTCAATGGATTTGTAGCTAAGCCCGATTGACCTGATCAGCTCTACCCTGCCCACCTCAAAGTATTCGGCATACTTTCCGTAGTACACGTAGCCCATCTGATCGGTCTCTCCGTAGCGAACCCTCAGGGTTGTGTCGTAAGCGATCATTCTACGTTGAAGGAACTATCAATATCTCGTTTCCAGGCAAGCATGCCACCGGTGAGGTTTCTGATATTGGAAAAACCTTCCTGACGGAGAAATTCAGAAATTCTTCCACTTCTGCCGCCCGAGCGACAAACGATAACAAGCTCCTTGTCTTTCCAATCGGCCAAGTCGGAGACTTTGGCGGGAATATCTCCCATGGAAATTTTCTGGACACCATCTAGGTGGTTCATATCCCACTCAAATGGTTCCCGAACATCAATCATGATGGGCGCAGTGCCTGCATCCATTCTTTCTTTCAGTTCCTGCACAGTAATGTCTTGCATAGTCAATGTATTTCTAGATAGGCAAAGTATTAAGCTTCCTGCTCAAATCAAACGTTGAAGCGAAAATGCATAATATCGCCATCCTCTACTACATATTCTTTGCCTTCTACGCCAAGCTTGCCTACTTCTTTTACGGCATTTTCTGAACCATACTGCACAAGGTCCTTGTATTTCATCACTTCAGCGCGAATAAAACCACGCTCGAAGTCTGAGTGAATCACGCCTGCAGCCTGCGGGGCTTTGGTTCCGGCTGGAATGGTCCATGCGCGCACTTCTTTTTCTCCGGCAGTAAAGTAGGTGTAGAGATCAAGAAGACTGTAAGCTTCGCGAATCAGGACATTGAGCCCTGGCTCTGTGAGCCCTACGCTGTTCAAAAATTCGAGGGTATCAGCAGGGTCATCAAAATCTCCCAACTGCTCCTCAAATCCAGCTGAAATGACCATCAGGTTAGCATTCTCGTTGGCTACAGCAGCTTTGACCTTTTCTACGAATTCATTGCCATCAGGGAGGCTATCTTCATCCACATTGCAAACGTAGAGCACGCGCTTGGCTGTGAGCAAACCAAGTTCAGCCACGACCTCTGCTTCTTCTTCCGTCACATCGAGGGTGCGGGCGTTGAGCCCCTGCTCTATGTGTGCGATATATCGCTCCACCACGGCCACAGCCTTTGCGGCCTCTTTGTTGCCGCCCTTGGTCATCTTCCTGGTGCGATCGAGCTTTTTCTCCAATGACTCCAGATCTTTGAACTGAAGCTCAGTGTCGATAATGTCTTTGTCTCTGACGGGATCCACGCCGCCTTCTACGTGGATGATGTTTTCGTTTTCGAAGCAGCGTAGCACATGGATGATGGCATCGCATTCGCGGATGTTGCCGAGGAACTGATTTCCGAGCCCTTCTCCCCTACTCGCGCCCTTCACAAGCCCTGCGATGTCCACAATCTGCATCACAGTTGGGATCGTAACCTTTGGCTTGACGAGTTCTGTGATCTTGTCTAGTCTGAGATCCGGCACAGATACCATGCCCACGTTGGGCTCAATGGTACAAAACGGATAGTTGGCCGCTTCTGCTTTGGCAGAAGAAAGGCAATTGAACAGGGTAGATTTCCCGACATTCGGTAGGCCTACAATTCCACACTTAAATCCCATCAGTTGAAAATAATTGGCTGAAAAACGGCACAAAGATAAGAATAAATGCAGGAATTAAAGACAAGAGTCAAAGTTTAGGCTAAAGTTACTATTAACACCGTTAGATAATTGAACGATCATAATAAGGGGTTGGCATTCTTGATCTTTTTCGCCAAATTTTGGGCACCAACGCGACACTATGGATCTTGAAGCTCACAAGGAAAGGCGAGTCAATGAAATTGCTGCTCTTAAAGTGGCCATTCTCGCCTCGGCCAGGGACATGGCCAAAAAAGAAGGATGGACGAAGGTCAGCATTCGCAAGATTGCCAAGGAAGTGCAATACACTCCGCCAGTGATTTATGAGCATTTCAAAAATAAGGAGGCGATCCTGATCAACCTCGAAGAGCACGGCTTCCGGCAGTTGCGCTACCGCCTCGAAGAAATCGCGGAAAAACACGCCGCTCCCCTACCCCGCCTCTTGGCTATCTCTGAGGCCTATTGGGAATGGGCATTCGACAATCGCGAACTTTATGAGGTGATGTTTAACCTCGATGGGGTGCGCTGTTCACAGCCAAATACCCAGGCACTGCGCGAATCAGGACAATGTGTGATCGAAACACTCAAACAGATACACCTCTTCTCCTCTGGACTCGAAGAGCTATTCTTCAATTGGTGGGCACTGATGCATGGGCACGTTTCTCTGATCCTGTCGGGCCAGGTGCCTGGCATGAGTCATGAGCTAAAGGGCTACATGAAATCTGCTGTGACACGATTTGGGGTGTGATGTGGAGTGTAGCGAAAGATGACGCCCCCCCCCTGCTGCAAGTCATCCTGGATAATTAGCATCATGGTCGGAAGGTCAAAGTGCGAGGGTGTTTTAGCTGCTAACAGAAAATTTCAAGAGAAAAATAAGCAAACCACGGCGAGAGATCGCATCACAACGCGTTTCCCGAAGTGATGTCGCAATCTTTTGACGCTGTTACCTTATATTTCAATATCTAGCCTCGCCTACCCCATTCGACTTTCCTTTGCTTAAACAGGGAAATTCGCGCCCAGGGGAATGTCAATTGCATACCCTTGCGAGTAATGAGATCTGTCCATTTCAAGACCTTAGAAACCACCGAGGCCTGCTCTGACGACCTCCCCCACTCTCTTCTTGGCCAATCGTCCGATTGATTTTTAGTTTTGGTCAATGCT
>JANQTF010000186.1:132192-165282 GCA_030731845.1 Bacteroidia bacterium
CAACATGCCCCATTAGCCCGAACGCTACTAGATTATCATGCTTCAATAATACAAGCTACTCTGTGTTTTTGCCAAGCACATTGACTATAACGATGCTAGATTATCTTTCACTAAAAAGCTTCCCTACCGCGCAAGCGATATGAGCCAAATTCCAAACGCTGTTAGATTATCTTTCGGCAAAATAACCTCTTGCCTCTCCGAGGTTGCCATCATGCCACCTTAATCCAAACAGTGTTAGATTATCTTTCAATAAAATAATCCTATTCTGCTCTGATGTCTCATTTCATGCCACAATTCGATAACGGTGTTAGATTATCTTCCGATAAAACAATTCGTCGCGCCTTTTCCCGCACTGCCCGTTTCTGCTCAAAATATTTTTTACCTTGCCCTCATTACTTCTGGTCCTTACCACAATGAAAAAAACTACCGAGGCGAGCTCGCTCTATGACTCCCTGGAGACCATGAGCACCCGCGAATTGCTGGAAAATATCAACCGGGAAGATCACAAGGTGCCACAGGTTATTCAGGGAATCCTTGATGACATTGAGCGGTGCAGCGACGCCGTATTTGGAAAAATGCGGCTTGGAGGCCGCTTATTCTACCTCGGCAGCGGCACGAGCGGGCGTCTCGGCGTGGTGGATGCTTCTGAGTGTCCTCCTACTTTTGGGGTGCCGCATGATTGGGTTGTTGGCATTATTGCTGGGGGAGACTCGGCGATCAGAAAAGCCGTAGAATTTGCTGAAGACAGCACGGAGCAGGGCTGGAAGGACCTCGAAACCTACAATATCAGCGATAAGGACTTCGTCATTGGCATTACAGCAAGTGGCACTACGCCCTATGTCCTCGCTGCGATCGCTCAATGCAAAGCACATGGGATTCTCACCGGGGGTATCACCTGCAATGCTGGCAGCCCGCTCGCACTCGTGGCTGACTACCCCATGGTAGCTGTTGTGGGGCCTGAGTTTGTGACTGGTTCTACCCGAATGAAGGCCGGAACGGCACAAAAGCTCATCCTCAACATGATCTCCACTTCTGTCATGATCAGATTGGGCAAGGTGAGAGGCAACAAAATGGTGGACATGCAGCTATCCAATGACAAACTCGTGGATCGAGGCACGCGCATGGTGCAGGAAGCTACCGGATTGGAGTATGAAGTAGCAAAAGCACTGTTGTTATCAAAAGGGAGTGTGAGAGCAGCGGTGGATGCATACCAAGCCGGTGCTTAATTCTCAAATTGATCCCAACAACAACCATCTCATCCACGGCCTTTGGCCAATCCAAACTGATCGAAATCGTTGGCGATGCCCCCCGGGGTTTCACATCAGCTACTTCTTTCCTAGTTTCGTACTATGCGAATAATTTTCCTTCTTCTTCTTGCCCTGCCTTCCATCATGTGGGGCCAATCACCCGATCGCGAATTTCGCGGAATGTGGATCGCCACGGTCAAAAACATTGACTGGCCAAGTCAGGCAGGGCTCCCCTCGCCTATTCAGCAAAAAGAACTTACAGATCTGCTTGATAGCTTGCAGACTCACGGCTTCAATGCCGTAATTCTGCAAATAAGACCTGCAGGCGATGCTCTTTACGATTCGCCCTTCGAGCCATGGTCAGAATGGCTTACCGGAAGACAGGGGCAAGCCCCTCGCCCACTCTATGACCCTCTTGAGTTTGCGGTAAAGGAAGCCCACAAACGCAACATGGAGCTGCACGCCTGGATCAATCCGTTTCGAGCAGGAATGGATGATGTGCCTGGCAAGTGGTTTGCCTCTAATCATGTGGCCCAAACTCACCCGGAGTGGACTCTCAAGTATGGGAGCAACCGATACATCGACCCGGGAATTCCTGCGGCACGTGAATACGTGATGGATGTAGTCATGGACATCGCCAATCGCTATGACGTTGACGCCATTCATTTCGACGACTATTTTTATCCTTATGCCATTGCCGGGCAAGAATTTCCCGACACCCTGTCCTACCGCCAATTTGGCGGGCGCTATCTCGACATCGACGCATGGCGTCGCAATAACATTGACGAATTCATCCTTCAGCTCCACAACAGAATCCTTGCAGAACGGCCCGACCTACAGTTTGGCATCAGTCCTTTTGGGGTTTGGCGAAATCAGGCAGATGACCCACTGGGATCCGCTACCCGAGCTGGCATCACAAGTTATGATGGCCTACATGCCGACATCAGGAAATGGCTTAGACTGGGCTGGATCGACTATGTGGCTCCACAGCTCTACTTCTCTATCGGGTTTGCCCCGGCAGATTTTGCGGTTTTGCTGGAATGGTGGCAACGAAACAGCTTTGGTAAAAACCTTTACATTGGCCATTCGCCCTACAAAATCAACAACAATGCGGATCCCAACTGGACTTCCTCGAGGGAGATACCCCGACAGATTGAAGCAGTGAGAAGATCAAGTACTGCCAAGGGAAGTATATTTTTTAGTGCAAAATGGCTCAAAGCCAATCCCCTTGGCTGGGCCGATTCGCTACAGAACCACTATTATCAGCAATACAGCTTCCCGCCAACCATGACCTGGCTCGACCCTACCCCACCCTTGCCTCCGGCACAGGTAGAAATCGGTGCGGCCAAAGAAGGCATGGAAATCCTTTGGATTGATGCCCGCAATCCAGATGCTGCCTATTACTGCATCTATCGGGCTGAAGGCAAGGAAACACCCTTGCCCAGAGACAGTGACCGAATCGGTATCTCAAGAGAACAAGGAAGTTTTTTCCTCGACAAGGACGTGTATTTCGGCAAAAAATATAGCTACCTCATCACCGCCCGTGACAAGCATCACAATGAAAGCGATGGATATCTGGTGAGCAAGCGCTATTGGCGGGGGCTATTGAGGCAAAAATGATTAGGTTTTCTCCTTTTTTAAAAAATAGGAAGATCAGAAACGGCATTCGAATTTTGATGTTCGCAGCTCCCAAATGAAAGCCAAGGCCTCTATTTTTCTCTATATTTAAACATATTATTCACAAAAAAGACAGATCCATGCAACTTTCGGGGCCTGGATTCATTCTTAGGATTTAAACAAAGCCAATGCGATCTTCCTCTACATTATTCTCCCTCTTTATCACACTTTTCGTTTTGCTGGCTATTCCTGCCACCTCGCTCTCTCAGGTCATTTCGGGACAGATCCTGGACCAGTCCAATTCATCTCCCATCCCCTACGTCAACATTGGCGTTCTTCACAGGCAAAAGGGAACCGTATCGGACGAACATGGCGAATTTCGCCTAGAATTGGCGGGTTTTATTGATGGAGACTCCATCCGGATTTCAAGTATTGGCTATGCGCCAAAAACGATGCTTGTCAAAAATTTCCTGGACATCTGTGAGGATCGCTGTCAGGTCAAACTCATTCCCACAGAACTCACCCTGGAGGAAGTAGTCATTGTGCCCAAAAAATACCGGGACAAAATTGTGGGAAACGACAATGCGCCAGACTTTATGCAGGCTGGATTCGAAAAAAATGACCTTGGGTATGAAATGGGAGTTAAGATGAGCACCAAGCGGGTGGCATACCTGCAAGAGGTTTATCTAGACATTGCCTTCAGCAGTTATGATTCGATTTTTTATCGACTCAACGTTTACCGGATCACCGACGGAAAGCCCGGGCAAAACATTCTCAAAAAGCCGATTTATCTATCTTACAGCAAGGAAGATATTGGCAAAACCCTTACCATTGACATCAGGGATCAATATGTGCGGGTGGAAGGAGACTTTCTCATTAGCCTCGAACTCGTCAAGGACTTTGGCGAGGGCAAACTGATGCTCAAATGCGGATTTATGAACAATCAGACCTGGTACCGCAAAACGAGTCAAGGGGACTGGACAAAAATGCCAATTGGGGTGGGAATTAGCGCTTTAATCAAGCAGGAGAAAGAAGAATAGCCCCCGAATCAGGCAATGGGATTGAGCTGAATTGAGAAAAGGGTGTATTCATCTGCATTTCTCCCGTGAAAAAACTTATCGAGCACCTCGTACATGTTTCGCGCGCGAAAGTAAGAAACCTGAAGCTCCGCCTTTCCTTTTTGAGCCCATTGCACGGTGTAAGACTGCTTTTTGGTGTGCTTCGCTTCTACGTATTCGAGCATCTGCTGTAGGGCCTCAAGCTTGTCCTTGCCCTCGGTAGTGTGAAACAGAAAAGTCTCGTCGTGGCGAGGGTTGATGGTGATCAGATTGAGCTGCATCAACTCGCCATCACGCAGGTAATCAAACACCAACTTGTCTAGCGGCAATTCCATCCATTTTGAGATGGCATGTTGGATGCGGGCGATTTCTATATTTTGATCCATGTAGTTTTGAGTTCCTCTTGAAAGGGTGAAATTGGCAGAAAATAACGGGGAAGGCAAGACTTAGGAAGGTGAGAAAATTAACTTCCGGAAGTTGCGCAGAGATCCTGTACGAAATCAAGGAGGAAAAACCGACTTTAGCGAGCCAAATGAGGATTTTTCTGACGCCGGATTCGCGCAAGAGATCAAGTCAGAGGAGGATATTATTTTTTGAACTCCTATTCTGGCTCAATAGGGAACAATTCCTCAGAATCAAAGATACTCGCCCAAACGGAAGTCATATACTCATCCATCCGCGTCCACACAACAGCGATACGGCCGTCGTGGGCATCAATGTTGGTATAATCCCCCAGAAAAGCAGAAGCGCTTGGGGTAAATGGATGATGTGAGATCCTTACATTTTGCCAGGTGGCTCCCCCGTCTCGACTCGATGCGATATAGACATCTGTCTGTAGGTCATCGTAGTTGCGGCGATCATAAAAAACACAATAAAGATAGCCAGTGGTCTGATCAATTGTCATCCATGTGAAGAATTGCTGCCGCCCGGCGGGATCGTCATTGATCCGAATTGGATCGCTAAATGTTTTCCCCCCATCTCTCGAAGCAGCGATCCAGATATCAGTATCATCCACACCATTTCGCTGATCAGCCCAATTAACATAAACACTTCCCCGATGTGGCCCTTTACTCAGGTCACAAAGTGTAATGGGCATCCCGTTGCTGCGCATCACGCCCGGAATATCCAGATTCCAGCCACCTGGCTGATTGGCTACGAATATATCTTTGCCCCAGGTTTTTCCCCGATTGGTAGATTTATCAAGATAAATGTTTCCATTCTGGGCCCAGCCAAGATAGACTTCTCCACCAGGTCCAATCGCAGGCATGGCCCCTTCAGTGGTACCATCATCATCTCTACAATCACCAGGAATGTCATTCACCAAAACTTCCCGTTTCCATTTTTTCCCACCACGAGACGAGCGGGCACACAAAATATTGCTCTGATCCTCCGGCGACTGACTTTCATACTTATCAAATTGAGTCCACGACGCATAGATACGGCCATTTCGTGGATCAATCGTGGCCCACTCCTTGTCCTGATCTTTGGGATGATTGAATCCCATGAAGGAACCGTCGTCCCATGATTTACCGCCATCCTCGCTTTTCTGTATCACAATCCGATCCAGCAGCTGAGGATCAGACCAGCCACGTTGAGTGGGATCAGACAAATGTAGGTAATAGAAATTCCCTTGAGCATCTGATATAAGGCACGGGTCACCAAATACGCCGAGTGTGGAAGTCAATTCTTGCTTGCCCCAAGTCCTCCCTCCATCGTCGCTATGATATACTTTGTTGAGAATGGCCCCGGCTACAATCACCTCCCGATTGATCCTGCTGATAGCAACTGAAGGCTCACTGGGTGGGTAAAAGGCGTCTTCGTCATCAATCAGAATATTGGGGAGATGGCTCTGCGACAGGCTATTACCACACATGAGCAGAATTGACAACAAGAAAACAAAGTGCTTCATAGAAAGGGAGCTTTTGTGTAGAAGGTGGAAAGTACGCATTTTCCGAAATAATAAACCACCTACACTTCCAGTGCCCAAAGTGCCTGCTGAAATCGTTCTTCCCCTTGCCCTTTAATCACCGCATAGGAGACACCTGCACGCTCAAGTTCATGTTCATATTTCTCAAACAACGTGAGCAACCTGTTTGGGTCTTCTCTCAAGGGATCAGGCTCCCAATCCAGGTCCGGATACAACAAAAGATGCAGGTAATAGTCTTCTGGCTCCCACAGGCTCAGAATCTCAGGATCAACCCGATGAAACTTATCCTGTGCCCAGATCTTGATGACCAGTAAATTGGTATCACAGAACAAATAGGATTCAGCCGCTTTTACTGCGCGCGCTTCTTGCCGAAGCTGTCCATGGGCAATGCTCAGCAAATCATGCTCTTCATAAGGCCGATTAAGGCCTTCCAGATATTCTCGTGCGTACTCACGCACCCAGGGTTCAGCGAAATAATCGCCTAATTGTCTGGCGAGGGTGGTCTTCCCTGTGGACTCAGGACCAATGATTGCGATTTTCTGCATCAATTCAGGAGCACCATTAATTCAACTCCCAGCGCAAGGTAAAGCCTGCATTGTTACCGGAAAAGACCCGCCCCTGATGAAGCTCAAGCATGGGCTTGAGGTCGAAACTCACCATGCAAGGACTATGTGGAAAAACGTAAGCAAGACCGATCATTCCATCGATGCCATAAGCAGGAATATTCGGCTTTTCACTCGAAAGCAGGCCATTCACTCCTACGTGGCTACCGGCACCAAGGTAGAAAAAGCTTGAGGTACGAGAACCACCGAGAGGAATATATTGCACCAGAAAGCCAATGGCACGAATGCCACTACGCCGATATACAAGCAGACCTTCGGTTGCAATATTGGTATGAGGCAAAAAATGTAGATAGGAAATGCCATTTGCTGAGCCGATTCGCAGTCCAAGGGCTGAATCAACTGGCTGAGCGGAGAGAGAAGTAGAAACAGAGAGAAACGAAGCTAGAAAAACGAAAGGAAAAATGAATTTGAACAAAATTATAGCATGTATTTATGAAAGAAATCCTTGGGAACTGCAACAAAGTTAGCAACCAATTACTCAAAGACTCAACCAAAGTGACTGGATGCTCTGATTTGAAGTCCGAACGGACATATTCAACGATCAATCATGCTCTCTATATTGTGTAAGGACTCAGCATTCCCTGCTCAGAATGCACATAGAAACGACAAGCTGATCAGAGCTGCGATAAATGAACAGGGAATTATCGCCCGGAAGTGTTCCTTTCCCTTCTGGCTTCTAACTTTTAGCAGTCTGAGGCGTTTGGATCAGCAAGAGATCATTATTCCATGCGAATTCTTCTGTTTACCGGAAAAGGGGGAGTCGGCAAAACGACCACCGCTGCGGCTACCGCCCTTCATGCTGCCAAGCAAGGCTACAAGACCCTTGTGATGAGCACAGATCCAGCGCATAGCCTCAGCGATGCACTTGATATAGAGCTGGGTCCAGAGCCCGTGCTCGTTGCGCCCAATCTATACGGGCAAGAGTTTGACGTGTATTACTCCATGAAAAAGTACTGGGGCAACATGCGCCAGCTCATGCGAACCATTTTTCGATGGCAAGGCGTAGATAATATCGTGGCGGAGGAACTGTCTGTTTTGCCGGGCATGGAGGAAGCCTCTGCTTTCCTCTGGATTGATAAGTTTTACACAGAAAATGAATACGATCTTATTGTCATCGACTCCGCGCCTACCGGCGAAACGCTGACCCTGCTCAGCCTGCCGCAGGTGACCCAAAGCTGGCTTACCAAGGCCTTTCCTGGACAGCGATTCGCCATCAAAACCGTAGGCGGAATTCTACGCCGAACCATGGACATTCCCGTGGACAAGGGCTATGAAGAGCTGGAAGAACTCTTTGGCAAACTGGAGAAGGTTCAGAAAATCTTCCTCAATCCTGATATCACCTCTATTCGCCTTGTGGCAAACCCCGAGCGAATGGTGATCAAGGAGGCCCAAAGAGCCTATACTTACCTCCAACTCTATGGCTACAACGTGGATGCCGTTGTGGTGAATCGAGTATTGCCTGAAGGAGAAGGGGGTGATTTTTTCAAAAAATACCTGGACGCTCAAGTAGGCCACATGGCTGAAATTGAAGAATCATTTGCTCCCCTGCCCATCTTCAAGGTGGCACATCAAGGGCAAGAGGTTTTTGGGTTGGAATTGCTAGAGAAGATCGGCGAGGCCATCTACCATGATCTGGACCCCACCTTGGTTTTTCACCGTGAAAATCCATTTGAAGTAATCGAAACAGAAAAGCACTATCTGATCAGGATCAAAATCCCCTTTATTGGAGAGGAAGATTTTGAATTGAGAAAATTCGGAGATGAAATTGTGATTGACATCGGCAACCGCAGGAAAAATATTTTCCTGCCTCGCTTTGCAAACTTCCTGGAGATGGAGAGCTATCACTTCAAGAAGCCCTGGCTTGAGGTCAGGTTACGTAAGGACTGATCCTGGCACTTATGGTGACTATGGGAACCCCGAAGGAGCACTCAGAGGCTTGAGGAATTGTCAATCCATACAAACCCAAAAAGGCATTCGCCCAAACAAATGAGCAAATGCCTTATATTTTTTGTCGGCTTAGTCGATCTAATGCTGAACGACAAGCTTCGTCAAAGATTGACTGATTCCACGAACCCGAACGAGGTAAACACCAGAAGGAACATCCGCGACTGGAATTTCCCATTGCAGGTTTTTCGTACCCGCCATTTGATTCCATGTCTGGCTGAGGACTATCCGACCATCCATCCCGATCAGCTCAGCAGAAACCCGTGTTTCCACTGGCATAGCTATATCAAGTGTAGCGGTAGCTGCAGCAGGATTGGGGAAAAGCTGCACCACCATGTCCTGATAATCTGCTAATGTCAGTTCTACCTCATCACTCAAGGTTGCTTTTCCATCAAAATCAACTTGCTGAAGCCGGAATCGATAGGTATCTGGCGTGAGAGCAGCACTGAGGAAAGAATAATCCACCAGGGTCTGTGAGCTTCCAACACCTTTTACAAAGCCCACAGGCTCAAACTCGTCATTGCCTTTGGCCATTTGCACTTCAAATCCTGCGTTTTGGCTCTCCCAGGCAGTGGCCCAGGACAACACAGCCCTTGAACCCTGGATCTCAGCATCAAAATCAACCAACTCGACAGGAAAACTCACCTGGCAATCGTCAAAAATCACAATCTGCTTACTTACACTGCCGCAGGAACCGCTTGCGCTTCCCAATGGATCCTGAAACACCCTTAGTTGATAGGTTCCAAAATATTCACCATTCACATCGGCTGGTGTGGTAAAGGGAGTTGGCGCTGGATCAGATTGGACGAGGGCTCCATTTTTATACCACTCATACGATTGCCATCCTGAGGCAATAGTGGGGGCTGTAAGGGTAAGAGTAACAGGCTGAATGGTTCCCAACTGTGCACATTGACCGAGGTCAGTATTTGGGCTAAAGTCAACTGACCTGCCGCAAAGGCCAAGAAATACACCATCAATGGCAATGTCATTTCCTTCGTTTCCGGGCACGGTGTTCTTGATCGTGATGGTTGCAGTGGTATTGGCTCCACTTTCCCATGTACCGGAAATCTGTGTCCAAACAGTATTATCATTGATCGACTGCCTGCCCAGGGGATTGAAAGTACCTCCGGGAAACAAAACGCCATCCACATAATATCCCACAACGGTATCACCATTGATGGTGAGATCAAAGATGGGGTCTATTCCCGAATAAGGAAATGTAGATTCGAGGAAAAACAAATTCTTTGCGAATGCGGAGAAAACGTATTGATTACCGGGGCAGACGTCGATGGTTTGTTCCCAAATTACAAAATTGCCCCCTGTTGTATCTGTAGGGTCAAGGATCAGGAAATTGCCAACTCCGGGATCATTTCTATCGGAAGCAGCCCAAATGGTGGTTAAGTCAAATCCGGTTCCACTATAACATGAGGCACCACCAACAGGATCATTGATGATAGAAGTATTGATTGTGTACTGCCCAAAGCCACAGGTGTAGTCTGGATGAAAGGAATATGAACTGGAGAAGCCAATATTTCCTTCTTCGAACTCAGGGTTTACAACCAAGTTTGGACCAAGGTTGAGGCAACCACCAGGAATTGGATCTTGGGCAAACACGAAGGCTGTATCCAACACCAGAAAGCTGATCAGCCAGATAAGGCTATGGGGTAATGATTGTTTCATAGGCTAGGGGTAATAGCTGGTAGGGTAACTATGGTAAAATAGACATGCCATTACGTGGCATGAGTGAGGAATTTACACAAATTTTGGTTCCAAAATACTGTTGGGGTAAAAACGTAGTGTGGACCAAAAAAATTTCACTAGAATGAAATTGATTCACTGCTGAACAGATTTTCTTTGCATTCTCACATAAAGTAAATGTATCAAGTTGGGTAAAACCCTAAAATAGCCACTTTGGAAATCCAAAGTGGCTATTATGCTTTTCAGGAATAGAATCCTGGTTATTCAGCTTCAGGCTCAGCGGGAATCAACTCTTCGGTTACCCCTTCTGGGCTATCCTGAAAGCCAGACACATCCTGAACTTGGTTCTGTATAATCTGGTTGTCCACATTTTGCTCAATCCGCAGACCGCTAGACTCGGTGGCACCACCGGACCCAACGATGTTGGCGAGAAATGCGAGAACAGCAACACCGGCAGCGAGGTACCAGGTAACTTTTTCGATGAACTCTGAGCTGCGACGAGCGCCGAGCATCTGTGTGGCACCGCCACCAGCAAAAGTAGATGACAAACCACCTCCTTTGCTATTCTGTATGACCACCACAAATACGAGGGCTGCACCGACAATCATGGCAATCACTCCAAACAGAATCATAACTTGTTTTCCTTAATTTTTTGAATCTGGGTTGTAAAGTAACTTATTTTCTCAGGATAACGCAAGCAAAGTTGTTCATATACCCGAATCGCCTCTGAAGGGTGATTTTGCTTGAGATATAGCTGCGCCAAAGTCTCTGTAACAAGGGAGTCATCGGAGGTAATACTGGAAGAAGCACGGCTATCCTCCTCTAGCGGTGAGGCAGGCGCTTCTCTTCTCGCAGTTCGAGAAACGGGCGGTTTTGCCAAAAAATTATTGATCAAGTCTTGCTCTTGCAAGGGCGTTGATTGAAATAAAAGATCTTGAAGCTCCTTCTCTAATTTGATGAAAACTGGCATTACATCTGACACCTCAGAAAATGAAGAATCCCCCTCATGTGGATGGATGTGAAATCGCCAGGAAAGGCTCGTCTGTTTGGGCAACACATCACCCTGCGGCATATCGATACTAAACATAGAACCATTACTTTCGAGGCCTGCGGAAGCAGACAATGCAAGAGAGAGCTGAACGGGTTCTTCGACAACAATTGAATTCATGCGATCATCAACTTGTGGTGGAGAGGGCTTGGCCTCTGGCTCAGCCAAGACCGGGCTTTGCAAGGGCACTTTGTGAGGCGTCATGAGCTGCTTCAGGCGCCCCCGATCTGGAGCGAAGATGGCTGCCCGAAATCGGGATTCGGGGTCATCATGATGCATAGCTCGCAAAATGTGAACCAATGACGCATAGGGCGCCTCTTTTTCTTTGTCTAGCAACAAAGATTCTGCCTCGAGGGTCCAAAAACCCTTGGTGGCCAGGTCCACAAGTCTGGCAATTCCAAATTCGCCCGTTTCCTGCATGCTGCCTTAATTAAGGATTAGCCATACTAAGTTACCATTTTGCTACACTTTTTGTGAATACATCTTGAGTGATCTGCTCAAGCACCTCATTGATCTGGTCTCGTTCAATGGATGAGAAGTCCAGTGTAGCATCAAAATCGATAAATTTGGAGAAGGTATTTTCCCAGCTATCGGCTGGTTCTATGGTATTTTCAAATGAAACCCGCACAGCAATGGTGAGCCTGCTTTGCTCGGCTCTCGTGTCACCACTGATCGCCACAGGCGATACCTGATATCTGGTGATCGCACCATTGATGCGAAGATCTGCATCACCAGAGGTGAGTTTCAGCCTCGACTGATTCAAAAACCGGTCTTGCATCTGCTGGGTGACTTCCTGCGCCAGATAGGGCACAACGACTGCCGCCTCGTTCGTGAAGTTGTCGATAGAAATGGTCTGAAGTCGGGGATCTACTGCGCCCCCTCCGCTAAAGTTGAACCCAACTTTGCAGCCCGCCAACAAGACCATGATCACGAACAAACAAACAGAAAAGAATTTCATCATTACTCGATATCGTATGCCTTGATTTTCCGATAAAGGGTTCGCTCAGAGATTCCCAATTCTCGGGCAGCTTTTTTGCGATTGTTCCCAAATTTGCCCAGCGCCTTGAGAATCATTTCCTTTTCTTTTTTATCCAGAGAAAGTGATTCTTCTACCAAGAGTGGCGAGGATCGCCTTTGGGGTTGCATCGGGGGGATATGATCCACAAATTCAGCCGAGTGATACTCCTCATCGGTAACGATGGGTCCTGGCTCAAAGGGAGCTGGAAGATTGCCGGAAGGCACAAAATCCCGGTTTTGCATGCCGAGATACATCATTTTTTTGAGGTCGGTCACTTCACGGCCCAGATCCATGAGCAGCTTAAACAACATATCCCGGTCTCTTGCTGAAAAGCCACCGTAATCTGCGCCCGATTGCGAGGAATTATCCTCCGAAGCAAAGGGGTCTGGCATTCTCACCACACTGGGAAGATAACTATCTTGTACCAAGAGGTTGCGCTGGAGCACATTTGCGCTCACACTGTCTCCCTTTACCAATACCGTAAGCTTCTCTACCAGGTTTCGGATTTCTCTGACATTCCCAGGCCAGCGGTATTTATACAAAAGGGGCACTGCTTCCTCCTCCAATTCAAGAGCATCTCGCTGATATTTCTCTCCAAATTCCATGGCAAAATATCGGAACAGGAGTTCTATATCATCGCCACGCTCGCGAAGCGGGGGCACTTGGATCGACACAGTGTTGAGGCGAAAGTACAAGTCCTCGCGAAATTTTCCCCTGCGGATCATGTCCATCAGGTTCTTATTGGTGGCAGCGATCACCCGCACATCGGCTTTCTGAATTTTGGAAGACCCTACACGGAGATATTCGCCATTTTCCAGCAACCGAAGAAGACGAGCCTGGGTGGCAAGCGGCATTTCTCCGATTTCATCCAGAAAAATGGTTCCGCCAGCTACTTCCTCAAAATAGCCCTTCCTTGAATCATACGCAGAGGTAAAAGATCCTTTTTCATGGCCAAACAGCTCGGAATCGAGGGTTCCTTCAGGAATAGCTCCTGTATTCACCGCCAGAAATGGCTTGTGCTTGCGCCGACTAAACTCGTGGATGATTCTGGAGAAAATATCTTTCCCAGTTCCATTCTCGCCAATCACCTACACCGTGACATCAGTCGGGGCTACTTGCATCGCCACCTCCACCGCTGAATTGATCTCAGGAGAATTTCCAATTACGCCATATCTATACTTTATATCCTGAACGGTCATTGGGTTCTGGTTGATTAGTTGAAAAGGGAAATGGTTAGACGAAAAATCTATTCACCAACCATTACTCCACGCAGGGTAGCACTCGATGCCTCTGTGATCAGCACATCGACATAGTCTCCCGGCTTATGATTGCCCAGTTTAGGAAACACAGTCATTTTGTTGTGGTCATTTCGTCCACACCAATCCTGATCAGACCGTTTAGAATTTCCTTCGATCAAAATGCGGTAGGTCTGCCCGATATCGGCAAAATTGCTTTCGCGAGATAAGCGAAGCTGTAGCTCAATGATCTCTGACAATCTGCGCTTCTTCACTTCTTCGGGCACATCGTCTTCCAGCTTCTTGGCGGCGGGTGTACCGGGACGTTCTGAGTAGGTGAACATGAAAGAATAGCTATACCGGCTTTCTTCCATGATGCGAAGCGTCTCCTGATGATCTTCTTCTGTCTCGGTGCAGAATCCGGAAATCACATCAGAAGAAATGGCGCAGCCAGGAATGATTTGCCTGATCATGGCAATTTTTTCTCTGTACCAATCAGAAGTGTATCCACGATTCATGACATCGAGAATGCGGTCACTACCCGACTGCACCGGGAGGTGGATATAGTTGCAGATGTTGTCATATTTGGCCATCGTGTGCAACACATCTGCGGTGATATCACGTGGGTGAGAGGTGGAGAATCTCACGCGGAGATCTGGCGACACTTGAGCCACCATTTCGAGCAGATGGCTAAAGTTGCGTGTCTCGATGTCTTCGCCATTGCGAATGGCTTTGTCGATCTGGGCTTTGCCTTTGAGCGAATCATCAGGCGACCAAAGATAGGAATCCACATTCTGGCCCAGCAGGGTCACCTCGCGATATCCTTGCTCAAACAACTGACGGGCTTCCTCCACGATGGAATGTGGGTCGCGGCTTCGCTCACGCCCACGTGTGTAGGGAACCACGCAGAAAGAGCACATGTTGTCGCAGCCTCGCATGATGGTGATGAAGGCGGCCACCCCATTGGTATTGAGGCGAACGGGAGAAATGTCGGCGTAGGTTTCTTCGCGTGAGAGAAGTACGTTCACGGCCTTCTGGCCTGTTTCTACCTCGCCAATGAGACGTGGCAGGTCGCGATAGGCATCGGGGCCGATCACCAAATCGACCAATTGCTCCTCTTCCATGAGCTTGCCCTTGAGGCGCTCAGCCATGCAACCCAGCACCCCAACCATGAGGTGAGGCTTATCGGTTTTGCTTTTGCGCATCTGTCGCAGGCGGTTCCAGACCTTGGCCTCGGCGTTGTCGCGAATGGAGCAGGTGTTGATGAAGACCAGGTCAGCGTCTTCCATTTGGCTGGTGAAGCCATAGTTCATGTCTGCCAGCACGGATGCGATGATTTCGGTATCCGAAAAATTCATCTGACAGCCATAGGTCTCAATATAGGCTAGCCTTCCGACGGCAGGCTGTATTCCCTCCACCATGTAGGCCGATCCCTGGATAGACTCGTCGGTGGTGCTTTCGAGCGTACCGGGAGCAAAAGTTCTTTGGGTAATTTTATCGCGCATGATTCCGTCTGATTCGCTGAAAAAAATCTCCTCTGTCAAGTCACACAACACACATCCGAGAGCAAGAAAATTTTATCAGCTTAATAAAAACAAAGGCGGGTTTATGAGGCCCATAAACCCGCCTGCGAATATACGGAAGTGTATGCAGAATGTGACAAAATGGCAGAAGAATCCTAGAATTTATATACGACTCCAAGAAAAGGAATCGGAAACGGAATCCAATCGTGGCGATTGCTACTATAGGTTGAGGGAGAGGCTTTTCGTGACTCAAGGGCTCCTCCAGTAACCAAGGCGATGTCAAATGTGATTTTGTTGGTGATCATGCGCAAGCCTCCAGAAAAAGCCAAAATGGAATTTGTCTCTTGATATGAGCCCACGAGCAGGGTCTGATAGCCTACTTGTGGGTCATACGGATAGTCATAGAGATCCCCCTCCTCTCGGCGCATCACCCACCAGTTTTCAGTAACAAGGCCAATCCGTGCATTGATCTGATGCATGCCCCCCAACACAATGGTCGGAGCGCGGCTGAATTCTCCGTTCAACATGCCGGTAGCAAGGGAAAGGGTGAGGTTGGTAGATCGGTCGCCGAGGGTGGCAAGACCGTAGCCAAGGGCCACGACCCCATCTGAATCGGTGAATACACCGCCGACAATGACGCCTCCGCCTACATGAAGGTTCTCTCCTACTTGCCACCCGCCCTTTACATTCGCAAAGCCCACTACGATTCCTGCATCTGTGAAAATCGTAGCCAGTAAGGTGAACATTTCAATTCCTCCAGACACGGCAACATGGTCTGAAAGACCATAATTGATACTATTGACTCCCACATACACATTTTGATAGTAGCCCTCTCCTTGTTGGAGCGGAATGGCTGAGGGCGCAAACAGGTAGCGGGTCGCATTGGGATTTCGTGGCTCAGTTTGTACTTCCTCCCCCACAGGATCGAGAACCTCTACCGCGCGAAGATTCCACCAGGGGAGAATCAACGTGTTGTCTTGATAAGAAAGCACGAATTCCTTGGCCGATAGCTTGACCAACCTCCCTCGCAGCAAGTCCCCGCTTTGGAATTCGACCGAAACAAGCGGTAGTTCGCCAGACTCCAGACCTTGGGCCATCTCTTGCCAGCTCTTCTTTATTTTTATCAATTGATGTTGAACAGACTTTTGCAAAGCCTGAAACTCGTCTGGCTTGAGAACAATCTGCTCCTCATGGACAGGGTTGGTCCAAAACCCACGGGCTTCATAAGCCGCCCCATCCAAAAAGGAACGAAACACAACGGAATCAGGTGATGAATGTTGAAAATCCAGCGTTCTAAATAATCCAAGTCTCATTCCCTCTTCTGTGCGAACACTGCGACCAAGAAAGGGATCTAGCTCCACCACGTTCTGAGCCACGCCAGATGAGGCGCTGCAGAGCATCATGAGTGCGAAACAAAACAATCCAAAATTTTTCATATCAAGGGGGATTAGGCGAAAAGAAGAATATCCATCTGGAAAATACGCTTTTGATTAGCCTTTTTGGGTGCTTCTCGTCATGGGAAACAATGATTCATTTCCAAAAAACGCTCTCCCGGCAACTTCTTGCTACCGGGAGATGCGCCACATAAACCAGGGTGAAACCCAAGTACCTTTTTCCTTAAAATTTTGACACAAGTCCCACAAAAGGGAGGGGAATCGGGACCATGCTCACCCTACCATCGTAATATCCCCCCGTCCCTAAAAGGGCCAGGTCTATACTCAACTTACGAGCTAACAGCCTCACGCCCCCACTAAACGCCATAATAGTGGCAGTGGAAGTGGCGCCATCAATGTTGCCGATCCTGAGGACCCAATTCTCTGTGACTAGCCCAAGGTTGGGGGTTAGTTGGTGCATCGCACTTACCACAACCACAGGATTCTTTCCCCAGGTTTTGTCATAATTGCCCAAGGCAGCAGATATAGATACGTTGGTTTGAGGATTGCCATAGGTGACGATTCCATAACCCAAGACACCACCAACGGAAGTACTATTCCCTAGAAACGAAGAGTAATGTCCTCCGGCCAAAACCCCTCCTCCGAGATATAGGTTGTCTGCTACTTTTCCTCCGACCTTCACATTTGCAAAACCAACGAGATTGGTCCTACCACCGATTGCAGACCACAAGAGGCTCAATATTTCTGTGCCTGCAGAAATTGACACATGATCGGTGATGCCATAGTTAATACTATTGATTAAGACACACACATTTTGGTAATATCCCTCCCCCTTGGCAAGTGGGATCGCAGAAGGTGCAAACAAGTAGCGGGTGGAATTGGGATTGCGAAGAATGGGGCTTTGAGACTTGGATTCCTCTCTCGTGATCATGGTAATATTCTCAATTTCCCACCAAGGTATATGGATGGTATTCCCTAGATAATCTACCAACATTTGCTTCCCCTGTAGCAATAAGACCTCTGCCTTCATGGTGTTTCCATTCACAAGGTCCAGGGAAACCATTGATCCGGAGCCATCCTCAAGCGCAAGTTGAATTTTTTTCCATTGCGTGGGTAGATCCCCCATTCTCCTTTTAAGTGCGTCACTGATGTTGTCGAATTGGAATGCGTTGTAAACAATCTGCTCTTCCCGTGAGGGGTTTGACCAAAAGGCTCTTGCTTCATAGGGACCGCCTGCAAGGATGGTTTTAAACACCACCGAATCAGGTGTTGCCCCATTGAATGAAAGCAGATTGGAAGCGTAAAGCCGCTCATATTCTCCGCTAGTTAGTGTCGATCCCAAGATCGGATTGATGCTCACCGTCTCCTGAGCAATTGAAGAGAGAGTAAGCACGACCAATAGGATGGTCGTAAAAAAGCTGATTTTCGTATTCATGATAGGTAATCTTAACAGTGAGTGGATGGGCCTGCCTGCCCCTTCATAGACTCAAACCCAGAATGGTTCGTCTCCATGAGATGTTGATTGGCAGTTGAGGCAAGAAAAGAATGCGTGCTCCCTTCAGCTCCCGCTTCCGGGAGCACGCTTAATAACCAAAATGGTGAATCTGGTCATGTGCCAATCAGGCTGGAAAGCAGCCGCTTAAAATGGGAAATGGATCGGCAGGCATCATCCCAGGCCACAGGGATTGGTCTCCACAGGGAGAAATTACGGGTCTCATTCTGTCGAAGGAGAAAGGAGTTTTGAGCTTTTTCTCAGTTTGGTAGGAGGTGACATGTGCTACCAGGCTGCTCATGAAAAGCAAGAGCGCGGTTGACACGAAGATGAGTCTATGTTTCATAAGAAAGGTGAGTTGGTTAAAGCGATTACCCAAATCACCGAATCTCATCCTTATGTAAAAAAAGGCTTTGCCTTAATCATCCCAACTATTTTTTGCAGAAATCAATAATTTCACAGCAGATCGAATCTTTTATTTGCAAAAAATGCGAAAAAGGCCCTGTCCTAGAAATATCATTCTTGGAAAATGCGAAAAATCACTCTGCCCCCATTTTTCTGAATGCTTCTAAAAATCCTGTCGTGGTGGCAAACTCTTGCACAAATCCTTCTTTGAGCCAAAGGACTTTACCAGGATAATCCTCAAGCAGGCCATACTCATGGGTAGCCATGAGCACGGCGGTGCCTCGTGCGGCAACGGCCTTGAGCGCATCCATTACGAGCTTGGTAGCTTGGGGATCGAGGTTGCCGGTCGGCTCATCAGCCAACAGAAGAAGCGGATCATTGATGAGGGCCCTCGCGATGCCGACTCGTTGCTGCTCTCCACCCGAAAGCTGATGCGGAAACTGAAGGTTCTTTCCTTGCAAAGACAATTCCTTGATAAGCAGGTCTAGCCTTCTTTCAATCAGGGCTTTTTCTTTCCATCCGGTGGCCTTCATCGCGAATATCAGATTATCCTCCACTGACCTGTCCGGCAACAGCTGATAATCCTGAAACACGATTCCTAGTTTTCGCCTTAAGGCTGGAATCTCTGCTTTGTTCATTCCGCTGATCGGCATATCACCCAAGGCTATTTGCCCAAATTGAGGCGCAAGATCGGCATAGAGCAGGCGCAAAAGGGAGCTTTTGCCAGACCCGGTTTTGCCAACGAGATATACAAAATCACCTTTCTCGATGGTGAAGGACAGGGACTCTAATAATGCGTTTCCTCCCACCCTGAGGGACACATCAGAAAGGGTAAGTATGGGATTAGGCTGGATCATAATTATATCAGGTCAACCTTGGTCATTTTGCCGTATTCAGTGATCCCATCAATGATGGCCTGAACCTGAGAAGCATGAACTGTATTGGGGATCACCTTATCAAGTCGCTCAGACCTCCCGGGCCTGAAGTAGCCTATGAGGGTGAGGGATTCATCTCTAAGTTGGATGTAATCAGGAATTTTGGCTTTCCCTTTCACCTTCATCACATAATAAATCGGCATAATGCTTCGAGAAAAAATGGTGATTACTGAATCCAAACAGTGTCTTGCATGATATAGACTCGTTGTCGAACATCAATCGGGATAATGGCTTTCCCATCTTTGAGACTTTTTCCTCCGCTTGGTACTTGCGTATTTCCTCCTGTCCAGGCCTCGGTTTTCACAATGCTACCTTCCTTGTCATAATAGTTGAGATCCCCATCGAGCAGGTCGCGCGCGAAGTTGCCAGAAAGGTAGGGCATCCCCTCTGGATTAAACACAGAAAAACCACCCTGCTTGAAATTGTTGTAATAGGTAAAAATGGCCAAAGGGTTACCCTCGTAATCAAAATGCTGCCATTTTCCATATTTCGAGCCATCGTAATACTCTCCTTCCACAAGCTTCACGCTATCTTCGGTGAAGAAGAAATAAGGCCCGGTCATTCGGTTGGCTTCAAAAGTGAAGATTTCTTTCGGGATTCCGTTCTTATAATAGGTGATCGAGGGACCACTTTTTTTATCATCGACAAATGTGACCAATTCCTCCACGGAACCATCCTCTCTGAAGGTCCTCATTTCGCCATGGCGCTTCCCTTCATTCATGGGCGTTTCGCGCAGCACATCCCCTGTTTTATAGAAAAACAAACGGGTAGTGTCCTCTGCAACACCATTTACATAAAACATCCGTTTCCAGAGCTTTCCCGTCTTATGATACTCGAGGTATTCGCCCATATAGACGCCATCGCCATTGCAAGGCACCGTGAATTTGAGATTCCCTTCCTGATCGTGGCGGGTACAATCATACATTTTATCCTCGCAGGCGGTGGTACACACAGCCAACGAGGATAAGCAAAGGAGAAACAGGAGGGAGAGCTTAGGCCGTTTTATTTGCATCCCCTTCGCCATAAGGGAATTCTTGCTCGAAACGGTCATAGTTGGCGGGTAGAATGATGGAAAATAGCAGATAGAGGAAGATCGACATCCCGCTAGTCGGGATAATGCTAAAGATAAACGCAAATCTAATCAGAGCAGAAGAGATTCCCGTGTATTCGGCGATGCCGCCTGCCACTCCTGAAAAAACACGATCCGTGCGGGATCTTTTGAGGGATTTTCTTTGCGTGCGATCAGAGCGGGTAGATTCCCGGGATGCAGTACGACGCTGATAGCGATAGGAGTTTTGCTCCCGATCGGCTGTTCTGTTGCGATAGGTGCGAGATTGCTCGGAATTTTCCTCTCCCGACATGGTCGCAGCGGGCCTCGTTTTCCGATACACGTTGAGTGCCGGAAAATTCAGTTCCTTCTGTCGGAAGGCTAGTTGTATGGTTTTGAAAAAACCGTACCCCAAGGCACCAAAACCCAGAATGGGCAACACAATCGTGATCGCTTCAAAGAAATTCTGAATAAATCCAATTTCTGAAAACAGGGTAGCGATCAGCAATCCTGCACCGGCTGCCATCGCCATCATCCCCGCAGAACCGAGCTTGCTGTTCTGGTCTTTTTCTTCTTCTTCTTCCCGCTCACGGATTTTTTCTACATCATCATACATCAACGATGTATCAAATTCCTCTGCGATGCTTGCTCTTCTTCTGTATCGTTCGTTTGCCATAAAAGTGAGGACAATGGAGTGGAGAAATTTCCCACACACGAGTGTACGATGAAATTACAAGAAGTTTTCACCCAAATCCAAAAAGCTTAAGGAGTCGCCATCACCCAACATCGGTGCTCCAGAGACAATGGGTCTCCCTCCCGGTACAGGAACGCGATAAAATCATCAATAGGAATCCATTCCGCAAAACTGGCGAGAGAGAGAGTCCGTTCTTGGACAAGACCATCAGGCTCTATTTGTTGCTTGAGGGTGCGGATTTGATCAAATGGCTCCCTGTGCTGTTCGCGCTTGATTTTCCCTGCCTTTTTCTCCAGATTTTCAAGGAAATGCCTCGTTTTGGTGGACAAGGCATCTGCCGACCGGGCCAAAGTTGCCGAAACATCCGTCTTCACATAGCCTTCGAGCGCATCCAACAACGCAAGAATCTTGCTCTCATACCCCTCAAAAGCCGATGCATCCCACACTTGGGGTAGATACTGATCATAGAGCTGATGCAGGGGTTTTCTAATGGCCATCAGGTCAAATCCAAGATCCTTCCAGCTTTTAGCCTGGGATTCGGTAAAAATTGTTCCAGATATCCGCGGGAGCAACAGGGGGAAGTTCACGCCAACTTCGTCAAACAGGCCCCTCAACTGCAACCAATAGGCAAGTTCGCCCCAACCACCTATATAGGCAAGATTGGGCAGAATCATCTCCTGATACAGGGGACGAAGGCTCACATTGGGGCTAAACCGATCCGGATGTTCATGGGCCAGCCTGAGCATCTCCGCTGGCTCAAAAAATAACTCTCTGCCGAGCACCTGATAGCCTCCCTTCTGGGCTACGATTCGATTACGCCCTTCGGCATCGAGGTAAAAAAGGTTGATCTCTCTCGGGCTGATTTGATTGGAATAGCCTGCCTCTGCCATCTGGGCAGAGGTTTGCGAAACCCACTCATTCGAGAAATGATCGGAAAGCTCACGGGTGATGATGCCGGAAAATTTCGCCTTCAATCTTGGGTCATCGGCATCAAGAATCAGCAAGCCATATTGCCCAAAAAGGTGATGGATAAATTCCCTGAAGGCTTGCTTCATCTCGATCCCAGGCCGATAGGAACCTGAAAGCTGGGCAGGAAACCCAGCGGGCCGTAAAGATTCTATCGAGGGTTCGAGCACGTGAGCGCCCACCTGTGTTCGAAAGGAACCAGTATAGGTCCTTTTGGTCTGAAAATCCTGGTAGTAATGATTGATTTCCTCAAAGTCGTGGTCCTCGGTATGAATCCAGAAAACCGGGAGGACATTTTTTCCTTCAGCACTGAGTTTCTCTGCGAGCTTGATCACCGAGAGAATTTTATACACCGTGAATAATGGCCCTCCAAACAGCACCAATTGGTGGCCCGTGGTAATGGTGTAAGAATTATCCTGCGAGAGGCGCTGAAGATTGCGCGTAACAGCATCGCCTTTATCCAGATCGCCATATTGTTCAGCAATCACGGCGGCGAGCAACTCGCGATCAATAGTATCAGTGGATTTGTCGGCAGCGATGGACGCAAAATCGGGATGCTGGGGAGCATACTGATAAAAAGGCTGAAGAGAAGCCTCGCCACTGAGGTAGTCAGAGCGCAGGTTTCGAGTAGTTGTAGTCAAGGCTTTGGGGGTGTTTGAAATCTAAACAGTAAGTGGTCTAACCCGAAGAGCAGTCCAAAGGTTATTAAAAAAATGGACCCTGTGAGCACTGGCTCCCAAATAAGCAGGCCGCCCATCATGCCCAGTAGTGTACCTAAATACTGGATATAGAGGAGCTGCTCGTTGGTGGCTGCCCAGATCATGTTTTCTAGTTTTCGCTCATCAAGATAGGCCATCTGCTTGGCCAGAAGATCGGTGATATCTATACTATTGAGCAACTTCACGAAGATCTCCATGATGCGCTCTGCCGTTTGGTTCTTTTCTTTGCGAAGGTAGGCTGCCAGACGGTTTAGCTGATCTTCCCCTCGTTCCAGGACTTCAATGGCAATGACGGGAATTTCTCCAACCAACTGGTTGATCGCTTCCTCATATTCATCCTTGTTATATCGCTTATAGGTTTGCAGGACAAATTTCTTGATGCCTTTGTCTAGCCTCGTTTCCAGCTTAGTATCAACGATTTTCCGTATTTCATCTTTCACATCTTCCCGAGAAGCATAGAGGGTCAAGGTGTCGAAAAACGCTGATTTGAGTTCCGTTCTCAACTCCTCATCGGTCAGCAACCCAATGGTGCCTTCCATCACAAGATCATTAACCCGCTTCACGAGACCTGTTTCTTCGACTCGCTTCCGAATCAGTTCCTGACTCAGAATATGGGTGTGCATTCCTTCGGCCAACTTGAAAATAATGCGATCACGCTGACCAGGAATTAATCCCTGGCCCCATATTGGCCGCTTGTTCAGCGGGCGAAACAGCATCTTGATGGCCAGATAATTGGTTCCAAACCCGATCAATCCAGCTACAGCGATCGTGCGGAGAATGTTGGTGAATTCCAGGTCGAATGACCAGGAAAGAAGCTCAAAGGAGCTGGAATAAGGCGTGTCGAAGGGAGAAAAGAATGCCAGAACAAATAAGATCCCACAAAGCCAGGGAAGCACCTGCAAGAAAGCCAAGAGGACCTTCATGCCCCTAGATACCTCATCTTTTACCCGCCTCACAGGAGCGGAAGGTTGGGAGGGCACGTTTAGGGCCGCAACAAATGGAAAATGCTTTGTGAGATAAGCCTTGAATCGCTCAATCATGGTGTCTTATTCGACCAGCTGATAAGTTTGGTTGCGCTTGACAAATAAGAATACAAGAGACCATTTGGGATACAGCCACCTGATGCAAGGCTCCCCTTTCAGTTGGATCTCTTCTATTTTAGATGGAATGCCGTAAAGCATGAATGTTTTTCCTCGATCGCTTTGCCATCCGCCATCCTGACTAAACAGCTTATCTGCTTCCAGAATCCGGGCATAATACTGTGTCATCTCTTCCTGGGTATCCTTCTGATAGAGATCTTCCCAGGCCCGCTTAAACTCTATTTGCCGCGCTTCGGCAGTAGGCGAATCCAGCAATTCATCTAAAGATGCCTCCGGCAAAATATATTTCATCATGCGAATCGCATTGTCGAGATTGTCATAGATCCATTTCTGAAGATCGCTGCCTATGGTAAAGTAGGCTGTCTCCTGAATAGGATTATCTTGTCTCAATCCTATAGTAATTTCGACAAAATACGCGCCCTCTTTCAGTGCCGAAGTCGGAAACTTACCTGATAGCACCGTTCTTTCCCCCTTTTCTAACACAAGTTGCTTCCTCGATCCCTGCAAGGAGGCATAGACCAAAATGTCCCCCCGAGAATTGTCATTCTTATTTACGTTTTCGTAGAAAAAGGCCTCCGAGGTAGCGGAAAAGGATCGATCAGATTTAATGGCGAGGTAATAATAAATCGTATCAACACCGGGAGGAAGGTTTGGGCTCAAAATTGGCGACAAAAACCCTTGTTCGGCCCTTGGGTAAATAGATAAGAAAATATCTGAAGATCGGATTCCCGATGGTGAGTTGACGAGAAATGGCTCCTCAGGCTTCAAGATCTGGGACTCGCCCGTGAGCGGGTCATAGACCTCCACATCATAATCATAACTATCCACCCGGAGGTTGAGAGGCACCTGAAAAGACTTGTTTGAGCCGATATCGAGCTCTACAGACTTGCGATAAACATCCTGATATCTTCCGGGAATACGCATCCGAATTTCTGCAGTAACCTTTCTCGTATTTACCACTTCGCCCTGATACTGCAAGAGCCACTCCACATTATGGCCAGATTCTACCACATTTTTCAACGCACACACCCATTGCGCTTGCACCCGTGACAAACACAACATGCCAAAAGCCATGATAAGAGCAGAGCGGAAAATGAAGCAGTTCATCATACCTGTCCCATTAGGTCGTATTCCAGTGCATCGGTGATTGTCACCTGATAAAATTCTCCAACTTTCAACGCTTGATCCGAAGAAATCATCACCTCATTGTCCACCTCAGGAGAATCCGCTTCTGATCTTCCCACTGCGTACTCGCCTTCGAGACGATCTACGAGGCATGGGATTGTGCGCCCGATCTTGGCCCGATTCAGTTCCAAAGAAATATCCTGCTGAATATCCATGATGGCTTCCATCCGCTCCTCTTTGGTTTCTTCAGAGATGAGGTCATCCATTTTCTCTCCGGCATGGGTATTCTCCTCATGAGAATAGGTAAAGACCCCTACCCGATCAAATCGCTGCTGCTCGACAAACTCAAGGAGTTGCGCATGGTCCTCTTCTTCTTCTCCGGGATGTCCCACCAAGAAGGTGGTTCTTAGGGTAATCCCAGGTACTTCTTCGCGAATTTGCGAAATCAAATCATAGGTTCTCTCCCGATTAATTCCCCGCCGCATAGACTTCAAGACACGGTCTGAGATATGCTGGAGGGGCATATCCAGATAGTTGCAAATGTTGTCACGCTCTCGCATGACAGGCAAAATATCAGTCGGGAAACCCGAAGGATAGGCATAATGAAGACGAATCCAATTCAGCCCTTCCACATCAGAGAGGTACTTCAGCAACTCCGATAACTTGCGGTCACCATATAGATCGAGGCCATAATAGGTGAGGTCCTGGGCAATGAGCATGATCTCCTTTACCCCTTTTCTCACCAAAAAACGAGCCTCATCCACCAAGCCTTCGATGCTTCTGGATTGGTGCTTCCCGCGCATCAGCGGAATCGCGCAAAAGGAACAAGGACGATTGCAGCCTTCGGCAATTTTGAGATAGGCGTAGTGCCCATCTGAGGTGAGTCGGCGCTCACCTATCAGTTCTTTCTTAAAGTCAGCCCCCAAATCTTTGACCAGACGTGGCAAATCCTCCTGATTGCCATACCAGCCATCTACATTCGGGATCTCAGTCATCAGCTCATCTTTGTATCGGGCAGAAAGGCAGCCTGTTACAATGACTTTCTCCACCAGTCCGCGCTCCTTGCGATCTACATAATCAAGAATGGTGTCGATTGATTCTTGCTTTGCCTGATCAATAAAGCCACAGGTGTTGATGACCACGATCCCAGATCCACCTGTTGGATCTTCGTGGGTCACATGCTTACCACTCCCATGAAGCTGAGACATGAGCACCTCCGAATCGACCAGATTCTTAGAGCAGCCGAGGGTAATGACGTTGATCTGATCCTTGGCTACTTTCGCAGCCTTGTAGGTATTGGTATGCATAAATTTCTAAAGCCGAAAATGAGGAGAACGAGGAAGGTTAGGTGCCAATCGGATCAAACATAGACGCTACAAATGCGCGGGGATCAAACACCTGAAGATCGTCCATTCCTTCTCCTACACCGATGAATTTCACAGGAACCTTGAACATATCAGAGACCCCAATCACCACCCCGCCCTTGGCTGTGCCGTCGAGCTTGGTGAGCGCCAGGGCAGAGACCTGCGTGGCCTCGGTAAAGGCCTGAGCCTGAGAGATAGCATTTTGACCTGTAGAGGCATCGAGAACAAGTAATACCTCGTGAGGAGCGCCAGGCAAGATTTTATCCATCGATCTTTTGATCTTGGACAGCTCATCCATAAGCCCCTTTTTGGTTTGCAAACGACCTGCTGTGTCAACAATGACGACTTCATGGCCCTTGGTCACGCCTTCTCTCACAGTTTCATAGGCCACTGCAGCCGGATCTGCATGCATCCCTTTAGAATAAAAATCTGCGCCCACACGATCAGCCCACAACTTGAGTTGGTCCACAGCGGCAGCCCTGAAGGTGTCGCCGGCCCCTACGAGCACGCGCTTGCCTTGTGAGCGCCAACGATAGGCCAATTTGCCGATCGTGGTCGTTTTCCCGACACCATTCACCCCTACTACCATGATCACATGAGGCATTGGCTTGCCATCAACTTCATGGGTAGGAATATCAAAATAATCAAGACTCTCAGGATGATTCTCCAGAATCACCTGCTGAATCTCATCCTTAAGAATAGAATCCAGCTCGCTGGCATTGGTGTATTTGTCGCGCAAGACGCGGGCTTCAATCCGCTTGATGATTTTAAGTGTGGTAGAAACCCCCACATCACTCGAAATCAATACCTCTTCCAAATCATCGAGCACATCTTCATCAATACTTCCACGTCCTAAAACAGAAAGCTTGAGCTTGGAAAACAACCCTTTTTTGGTCTTCTCCAGCCCTTGATCAAGTTTGTCCTTATTTTCTTTTCGTTTGAAAAAATTCAGCATGATTGCCGCTATAACGAATGGTTCTAATGCCGGATGAATTCCGCTTTGGCAAACAATGTGTACTGGGAAACCATCCAAATGGTTTACAGCTCACATTCATGCGCATAAAATCAGGGCAAATATAGCAGAAAGCCCCCGAATACGGAGGCTTTCTGCGTTGATTTCTTCCTTTGCCGCTCTACTTATCCAGAAAGAAGAACTCGCCAGGAATGATTCCCGCCTGAAAGGTATCAATCGGAACACCTGCCGGAGAAAGGCGAAACACGTTTCCTCGTTGCACAAAGTCTCCTGCATCCCCAAGATAGATCTCGCCACTGACTGGATCTACCCCCAAAGAATAAAAGAAAGACGATCCAGAAGCGAATAAACGAGAGGGAGGCAGGGTAGAGGCGCTGATGGCTAGCTGTTGCAGCTGCCCATCTTGCAAAAACAGTAGCTGATCTTTGGCTCGTGTCAGGCAAAGATCTGAGGCACCCGCTCCAGAAGGAAACTCCACCTTGGTCAGAACCTCACGAGTCATAGGATCTACCCGAAACAAGCTGGGGTCTGCACTGGTAAAAAAATCTCCCTGGCACAGCACCCATACCTTTCCTTCAGCGTCCAGCTCCAGATTGGCTGCGCCGGGGCCTACTTCCACGCTATCAACAAAGCTATCTGTAGCAGGATCGAGGACATACAATTTTCCTGCCCCTTGATTGGCAATCCACAAGCGATTGTCGATCATCATCATCTCTTCTGACCAGCCCATCAGCGGAATGCTAGCCAGAACATCAAGCGTTGATACCTCAATCTTCGAGATACTTCCTCCAAAGAGATCTGACAAATAGGCAACGCCATTGCCAGCATGCACCAGGTAGCGCGGGCTTGTGAATCCATCTACCCGCCTCGTCTCTGATAGCGAATCCGTATCGCACACAATGATTCGACCACTGTTATTCACCACGAGATATAAGTCACCGTCGATGAGGGTAGCGCTTTGGAGAACATCGCCGGGATTGTAGCCATTCTCAGCAGCAAATACATCCTGAGATACGACTTTCGTGTCGTCGTTATATCGGCTGATAGAAGAAGTGGATTGTTGAAAGCCTCCTTCATTGAGAATAAGAACCCGTCCGGGCTCCACTTCTGGTTCAGGAGATGGCCGGTCACACGCTGACAGGCTGAGGATCAGCAATAAAAAGATCATGCGATTCATGAATTTGGTTTTAGGGATGGTTAAGGGGTGGATAGAGAGAATGAAATTCCAACCTGGAGAGTCCTCAGCGGCATCGGTTGCCCTGCCACGGATTGATAAGACACATTCCACAAATTGTCTGCGTTCAGGTGCAAAGTCGCATCTGAACGCAGAATCTTGATGGTGGTAGAAAGATCCAGATGAGCCAGAAAAAAGGATGGCAGCTGATATTCGCCATCAGAAGTAATGTTTCGGTTGCCTGTCCAGAGATGATGATAGCTCATGCGCCAATCCAGATAAGACCAGGTGAGGCTACCAGAAGCTTTGTGCCTGGGCACATATATCAGCTGCCGCCCCACGGCAGCATCGCGGGCTATATCGGACTTAATAGCCTCGCTACTGTTCCATGTATAGGAAAAGTCGGCCTCCAGCAATCCCAGTGGCAACTCCCATGATCTGTCCAGACGGACCTCAGCGCCCATGACCTCCACCTCGCGCACATTGAGCGGGGTCCAAAAATTGCCTTGTGGACGCCACAAAATCCAGTTTTGGGTTCGGCCACCATAGCCATTAAAGCGCCAGGTAATCCGGGACAGCTTGCCAGAAAATCCCAATTGTCCTTGAACACCAGTCTCAGGTTTAAGATCAGGATTACCTCCGGGGAGCCAATATCTATCATTGAGCGTAGGCAAGCGAAAGCTGCGGTCCATGCGAGCAAACATCATGACACCCGGCAAAATCTCGCCTTCCAACCCAGCTCCTGGCATGAATGGTGCGGCCTCTCCTGTTGGCCAATCCTTACGAACGCTGCAGGCGGTCATCCAATTCATGTCATCACCCCAGGTTCTTTTCCATGAAACAAGGACCCCAGGCATCGACCGCCGATTAGTACGGTCCAATTGCGGGCTATTGGCTTGGGTCAACATGTGTTGAAAAGAGATTTCTACGGAGTTTCTCCGATTCAATTCCCGCCTGCCAGCAACTTCTGAAAACCAGCCATTTGTGCGATGCAGCACATCAAGGCTTGAGGCAAGGTCCGCATAGTGGAGGTCTTCGAGGTTCAAGCCAGATCTTCCGCGAATTTTCCATTCTCCCCACCAACCAGCATAGGAAAGAGAACCTCTCAAAAACCGATCTTCCTGGCTGGCCGAAGGATACAGATTTCGGAAAAAAGTACCTGCCCAGACGTTCATCGACCATTGATGCCTGATAGATGGCTTCCACATGAGCTGTTGCATGATCCCAAACTGCTGGAAATCACTATGCTGCCGGGTCAAGACTTCTTCCCGTCCTGCTTCCCTGTAGGTGAAGCGATTGGCTGATTGACGGCGAATGAACTTCGTGCTGCTCTGAAAGCGATGGGTTGAATATTTGGAATATTTGGCGTTCACCCCTTGCCAATCGAGTCCATATTGTCCTAAGCCACTATTTACCTCAATATGGTGCCCCGCTTTCACCCATGAATCGGATGAGATATGAATAACGCCTCCGATGGTTGCATTGCCCATCATGGCCCCGGATGCACCCCCCAGCACCGAAACCCGGCCCAGAAGGGGGGCCGGCAGCTGGGCCAGATCGGCCACGCCATTCATTGGACTCTGCAATGGAATTCCCTCCCACAAGACACTGGTTTGTGATGCGGAGCCACCATGAAGAGAAATAGAGGCCAGACCACCCGGGCCATAAAACCGAAGATCGCCGATGCCGTTTTTGGCCAACACGTCAGCCAGGGAAGAGGAGCCGGAGCCGTGAAGATCAAGGCTATCAAGTACCTTAGGCTGATAGCCTACCCCAAATTCCGACAGGCGGGCAGCCGTAATGTCCACCTCGGGCAACTGCCTCAAGCTATCGGGCTGTGCATACAGAGGAGATGCAAAAAATAAGAAGATCAGGAAGTTAACAAGGAGCTTCATGCCAGCCGGAATCAAAAGTGATAAGCCGGCTTTGATGAGGGACGAAGATAGGACAGCGAGATATCCCCTCAGTGGATTGACTCCTGAGGGAAAAAGAAGCGGCACTTGGCCACAAGATATGTGTTGGTTTTTCTCGCATATCGAACCTGGCCTTTCACCCGAAAGCGGCGGTACGGAGACTTGTGGCAGGTCTTCTGACTTACTCCATTTTTGGTTGCCTTCCCATCACTTAGATAGTGGCGAACGATGACCAAAAACTTTCCGCGTGGAGCGGAAGGAGCTTACAGCAGCGGGTACTGTCCCGGATTTACACCGGATTCCCTTTTCATCTGGCCTTAAAAAAAATGCCAGAACCATAAGTCGGGTCAAAGGTGATGGTTTTCTTTGAAATAATAAAATGTGAAAATCATATACCTTATTTATCATCGTTAACAGCAGGCAGGTTCACACTGCTATCCTCCTCCCGGGGAGGATTTTCCACATTTTGTGGATAAGTATCCACAGCCTATGTTGATATCAATATGGAATTGTGGAAGAATACCTTATCCCAGCTAAATTTTTGATAATCAATATATTGACCTCAAATCGTATTCATCCCTTCATTGCAATTACCCACAAAGCTGAGTAACTTTCCCCACGGAATGGAATGTGGATTGACAACAGGAACAAGTAGGTTACAGGAACATGGCAGAACAGCAGTTTAGTCCCGGAGGATGGGGCAAAAAAGGAGAAGGAAAAGGGAATACCAACGCCATTCCCGTATCGGGACTTCCAGGCAAACTCCCTCCACAGGCCCTCGACATGGAGGAAGCCGTGATTGGCGCGCTTTTGCTTGAGAAAGATGCCCTACACCGAATCATTGATATTCTCCAACCACAAATGTTTTACAAAGATGCCAATCGCGACATCTTTGAAACCATTCTGGAGCTGTTCCAAAATTCAGACCCTGTTGATATTCTCACTGTCAAAGCTGCTTTGAAAAAAGCAGGCAAACTTGAGCGGGCAGGTGGGCCATTTTATCTCACAGAGCTCACCTCACGTGTGGCCTCTGCCGCCAACATTGAATACCACGCACGGATTGTAGCCGAAAAATTTATCCTCAGGTCACTCATCCGGGTATCAGACAGTGTCATTCACTCAGCATACGATGAAACCACAGACGTATTCGATCTGTTGGATGTAGCTGAACAATCCTTGTTTGAAATTTCGGAAACCAACCTTCGGCGAAACTACATGGCCATGCCAGAATTGGTCATGAAAACCCTGGAGGCGCTCGAAGAAATGCGCGGAAAGGAAACCGGCGTCACCGGGATCCCTTCTGGAATCATGGAACTGGACAAAAATACCGCTGGCTGGCAGAAATCAGACCTTGTGATCATCGCTGCACGTCCTGCGATGGGAAAAACAGCATTTACCCTGACCCTTGCCCGGAACTCAGCCATCAGATTCAATGAGCCGGTGGCTTTCTTCTCCCTGGAGATGGCAGCTATTCAGCTCACCCAACGGATGATCGTATCCGAATCTGAGCTTGATGCACAAAAAGTGAGGACCGGACGACTCGAAGAATACGAGTGGAAACAACTCATCACGAGAATTGGAAGCTTGAGCAAAGCGCCGATCTTCATTGACGACACCCCCGGACTCAGCATTTGGGATCTTAGGGCCAAGGCAAGACGCCTAAAGGCCGAAAAAGGCATTGGCATGATCATCATTGACTACCTACAGCTGATGACCGGGCCGAGCAACAAGGGGGGCAACCGCGAACAAGAGATTGCTCACATCTCTCGATCACTCAAGGAAATCGCAAAAGAACTCAACGTATGCGTGATTGCCCTGTCTCAGCTGAGCCGCGCCGTGGAGTCACGCGGTGGCGACAAACGCCCTGTCCTTTCCGATCTTCGGGAATCAGGATCCATTGAGCAGGATGCCGACATTGTTATGTTTCTCTATCGCCCTGACTATTATGGCTTTGAAACTGATGATGAGGGCAACTCAACCATTGGCATGGCTGAACTCATCATTGCCAAGCAACGTAACGGCCCGACCGGCACAGTCAAGATGCAGTTTATCGGCAAGTACGGAAAGTTTACGGACTGGGGCTACGGAGGAAGCGGAGAAGGCGAAATGGGCATACCGAGTAATTCCATTACCCTGCCTTCGAGAATGAATGATGATCTTCCCCCTCCTGTTCCACCATCATTTTCTGGTGATCAGGTGCCGTTTTAGACCATTCACGAAATACATGTAAGGTTTCAAATGAAAATGCTGGATTTTACCCGCTGGATTCTGCGCGAGTATTCAGATATTTCGAATATTCGCAAAGGGAACTATCCCGCTACGAGTGCAACTTCCCCAACCTGCCCGTCTTGATTTGCAAAGGGCATTTTGTTCTTTTTTGTTCTTCGTTGTTTCCGGACCTATACCTTGTTCTTATGTATTTCAGGTACGCAACTTTTATCCTAGCGATGCTAATCGGCAGCGTGTGCATCTCTGCAAAGCCCCAGAGGAACCCTGTAGGGTTTCATACTGATTTGTCTTTGCAGGCATTGAAAGACAGAGCCTATGAGGCCCAAATGCCTTATCTGGTCTATATCCATGATTACAGCAAAAGACAGGCCAAAAAAATGTTGAAAGAAACCTGGAATGACGAAGATATCCAGAGCTTGGTTAGCAGACGGTTTTTGGCAGGTGCTTTTCATCCTTTTGAAAAAGGAGAGCATTTGAGCCTGATTCAGCAATCAATCTTAGAGCAGAACCTTCTGCGACAGGGAATGTTTCCCCATTGAAAAGGAAGAAGGCTTGATTGATTTTTTTTGGTTCGATTTTATCTGGCCTGATGCATCTGGTTTAATGTTTCCGGTCTGGATG
>JANQTF010000186.1:165292-172541 GCA_030731845.1 Bacteroidia bacterium
TGGCTACCCTACCCTCCTCATTTTTTCACCTGAGGGAAACCTTCTCGGCAAATCAGAAGGCTATCTTGCCCCGAACACCCTTACGGCCATTTTGAACAAGCACCTTTGCATGCTTGATTATCGACAAGACCTGATTGCCATGTCCGGCATGACGAGTCGAGGCAATGACCATATCGCCTATCAACCTACTAGCAGAGGGTTCGACATGAATGCCATGACTCCGCCCTTGCTTGTGGGAAGTATGGAGCGATTCTCTGCTGCCGATGCTACCTCGATTTCCCAGGCAGACAAGCCAGTATTGGTGTCCAACATGACTAATTTTGGGAACTCTCGCTCCGCTGATGACACCCCTGCCAATGAAATGGCCCTTGTGACAGATGCATCGTTTCTCCAAACTGGACAAACCAGCCGAGGGGGAGCTCAAAGCACCGGTTTGCTCGTAGATGTGCCCGGCCTGGAATCCTATAGTTTGCGCCTACTCGATAGTCGCCCTGCAGGTGGCAACGAAGCTTTTGGGTTGTTGGTAGGGAATTTTATCAACTATGAAGAGGCTGTGACAGAGGTCAAGCGATTCGAGCGCCTTTGGCGTGATCGCATCTTTGTTTACTGCGAAGAAGTAGAAGCTACCCTGGTCTATCGGGTGGTGCTTGGTGAATACGAAGACATGGAGACTGCCAAAGCGTTTTCTCAGGCAATTTATAAGATGGAGAAAATCAACCCGACAATTATTCCTTTGCATAGTCTGAGGAGATAATCCTTCAGTTTTTTTGATTGCGCACCACGAACACAAGCCTGGCATTTTGCCAGCCAGTGCTGTGTTGGTGGTGCGTTTTGTGTTTGACTATCAAGCTATTGTGCTGTTATACAGACTTGTCAGAACCCTTCGTCAGTCTTTATCTACTAGAGAAGAATCAAGCCTGATTGGCAGGGAATCCCCTTCTTCATTGCTAAAGAAGGATTTCGCTTTTGGAACAAAAATAAAGACGAAAAACCAGATTTTTCCTACCTTGGGAGATCTTCCATGCATTCATTCTACCACACATGTCTTTCCTTATTCCCATGAAAAATGTCCTTCTATGGGTACTGGTCGGGAGTGTTTGCCTGATGGGTAGCATGTCTTCTTCTACGGACATGTTACTTTCCTCGCAAAGCACGGGGCAGGGTGCTAGCCCGACTCTTACGCTTGTTTCTAGCATTAGTGGAGCCATTCGCCCTAAAAGCATTGGCCACTCAGGCAATGGCCGTTTTTTTGCCCAAAATATGATGTATATGCATACGGTAACTGTCTATGACAGGAACTTTGAGCAAATCAAAACGATATCAGACGAGATTGATTTTTCCCACTTTCAAGAGCAGGGTTTCAAGGGAAAGGCACAGGGAGCCCCGGTAGAGATCGCCTTTTCTCCCAATGGACAAACCGCCTGGGTAGCGAACTATAAAATGTATGGATCCGCATTTTCCAATCCCGGACAAGACAATTGTGGCCAATCCACAAGCTATGATCCTAGTTTTGTATATCAAATAAACACCCGAACCCTAACCATAGAGCGCATTATCAAAGTTGGGAGCGTACCGAAGTACCTGACCACCACACCTGATGGCAGGTATCTGTTGGTGGCCAATTGGTGCAGTGGAGACGTGAGTATCATTGAAACGAGTAGCGCAAAAGAAGTGAAACGACTCCCGGTAGGCACACACCCAAGGGGCATCGCTATCGATTCTAAATCGCGCACAGCGTATGTTTCGCTTGCCGGAGAAAGGCGGATTGCGATCATCAACCTGGGAGAATTCACCATGAACTGGACCGACGATGTTGGTGATGAGCCACAGCACATCTGCCTTGGACCCTCCGATAGGTTTCTGTATATCGCTCTGAGCCAGTCGGGCGAAGTAGCGAAAATGGATTTGGTGAAAAGAGAGATTGTAGCAAAAAGGCAAATCGGAAAGGACATTCGCTCCATCGAGCCTTCGCCCGATTTTCAATATCTATATGCTGTTGATTACGAGCAAGCCCAATTGATTAAGCTCAAAACTGCGGATCTGCTTGTGACCGAGCGCAGCGCGACAGACCCCAAGCCCATTGGAACTACTTTTGACACTGAGACAGGAAATGTATGGGTGGCTTGCTATTCAGGCTCTATCCAGATTTTCGCAGATGGGTTATATAACCAAAATGCCACCGCAGACGCGATGAACCCAGCCAGTAATAGCAGATTTGCCCCATATAGACCAGGGACAGCCAGCCCGACCCAGCAACCCTATCGCTATATTTACGGAGAAACGACCCCCAATATGGGTGTTTTTTCTCCAGGCGAGCCAGTAAAAGAAGAAAAGTTGCCCTCCGAAACAATAGCTGTAGCTCCGGCACCTCAACAACGCCTTCGAGGCGAGGTCAACAATGGGTATCATATCATTGTCGGAAGCTTTCAGGATGAAAGACAGGCACAAGCCTATCTCCGCGAGCTACGGAAATCCGGAGCAGAGGTGCAATTGATCCAGAGCAATCAGGTATATCGCATTTCTGCTGGCGCATTTTCAAGCAAAGAAGAAGCCCTGGCCCAGCTGCCGGGCATTAAATCAACCTTACAACCAAATGCCTGGATTCTCAACCCCTGATAGATACGATCTCATCATTTGCGGGGCTGGCCCGGGTGGCAGTGCAGCGGCACTCACGCTTAAATCGTCGGGACTTCGGATCGCTTTGCTTGATAAGACTGATTTTCCACGCGACAAAATTTGTGGCGATGCCCTGAGTGGCAAGGTTGTTTCCGTGCTTCGATACATTGACCCCGCGTTGGTGGATGCGCTCCATCAGTTTGAGCCCAAAACCGGGTGCTATGGCATCCGATTTTTTTCTCCAGCCAGAGAGTGTCTCGACATCCCTTTTAAAAAGAATCTCGACGAGCTCGAATACGCTCCGGGATTTGTGACCAAAAGGATAGATTTCGATCATTTCCTTCATCAGCAATGTCTAGCCAGCGAGCATGTGGATTGGTTTCCCCATCATCCTGTAAAGTTGGTCGAGGTCCATGAAGATGGCGTCAAGGTGTATGCCGGTGACAGGGTCTTCGAGGGAGCAGTGGTGATCGGTGCTGACGGGGCTCATTCTGTGGTTAACAAGTCCCTCGGACTTCGGAACATTGACAAGCATCATCACAGTGCCGGAGTGAGAGCCTATGTGACCGGCGTCACAGGCTTTCATGAGCGCCAGTTCATTGAACTACACTTTCTCAAAGACCTACTCCCAGGCTACTTTTGGATCTTCCCACTACCAAATGGTGGAGCCAACGTGGGTCTTGGAATGCTCTCCTCCGATTTGGCCAAGACAAAAGTCAACCTCAGGGAAAAACTGGAGGAAATCATTCATTCCCACCCAGAAATTACAGGAAGGTTTGAGAATGCCAGAATTGAAGGGCCGATTATGGGGTTTGGGCTTCCGCTCGGATCTCGCAGACTCCCCATCTCGAGTAGCAGGTGCATGCTCGTGGGCGATGCTGCATCTTTGATCGATCCTTTCACCGGAGAGGGCATCGGCAATGCCATGATCAGCGGGAGAGTAGCCGCACAAACGCTGCTACTCCTTCTGGAAAAAGGCGACTTTTCGACAGCGGCATTTCAGGCCTATGACGAGGCGATTTATAAAAAGGTAGGTCAGGAGCTCCGCATCAGCAAAGCGATGCAAAATCTGGTTAACTATCCCTGGCTATTTGATTTTTTTGCCAGAAAGGCCAATCGAAATGCCTCGCTTCAACTCTTGCTCACGATGATGTTTGAAAGCCTCGATCTACGAAAAGAGCTCATTCGACCGTCTTTTTACTGGAATCTTCTGTTTGGGGGCTCAAGAAAGACCAGGAAGTTGCAGCAACAAGTAGCCAGGGAAACAATGGCAAAGCAAACCTAGCTGCCCCAGAGGTGCCCGTGACGCCTGCGAGATACCCAAACATGAGCAGCAAGACCCAAGCAATCGCTTCTTTTCTTCTCTGAAACAGGAACAGTGCCAAGCCAGCGGTTTTCACCATGTTGGCCAACAAGATCATCAACAGGTAGAGCAGCCCCAGCACAGGCAACTTCCTCAAGGCTTGCCACACACCTGCATACCCGCCTTGGCTAAAGGCAGCCAATAGGCCTGTTTCCCCTTTTTTCAGGCGAAAGAACTCCCACAGATCAAACCTCCCGGGGTCCAGGAAAAAATTCACCATGCCTTTGGCGTGCATCATAACATAGGCAGCCTTGTGGCTCCAGATTACCGACGCACAGGCTTGTTGCAGCTGCCGCTGCTGCTGCTCGTAACTACCCTGTGATAAAGACAGGTACAGGATGGAGTCAGCCTTGGCGGTTCCTGTTTCTACCCCATATACATCGGTGAGAAGATTGGCAGTGGTGTATTGGAGGAGAGATAAATGTTGGATACTGGACATGTGAAAATAGCCCGTTCTGGCTTCATTCCATGACATATAGCCCCAGAGAACCAACAAAGGAAATACCGCAACGGGAAGCCATAGAATTCTTCTTTGCCTGATAAAAAGGCCAACTCCCCACAAAAGCCACACAATGGTAAAAAGGTACCAGACAGGCTTTGTCAGAAAGGCCAGCACCATGAGCACCGTTCCCAATAGCCACGCCAACACAGATTTTTCCGTCCAGCTGATCCATAGACAAGTTCCAATCCCGATTAACAGAAATTGAAACAAGGTTTCGGTCATCACGAGTTGGGGGTAGATCCACTGAGAGGGAGTGAGCAGTAGCAAAACGCTCCACAGGAGCCAGGGAGGTTGCACAGATAGCCTTTTGATGAGGAGATTGGAAATAAGCCAAATTCCTCCAATACTTAACATGCTCTGGAATAGAAAAAGAGAAAAAAATCCAAGCTGATCTACCCGAAACAGGCCTAGCAAAACGGGGTACACAGGAGGCCTTTTCGTATAGTCATCAACCCTTTCTGGCTCCGTCCAATTCCCACAATACATCGTTTCATGCTCCCAGAGATTTCCTGCCTCAGCAAGATATTCGTGAGAATCTTCGAGGAGCCAGGGCTCAGCACGAAATTGCCAACTGAAGGCAAGAACATGAAGTCCAATAAGTAGAAACCAAAAGATCGTTTTCTGATGGACTCGGATATATTGCCACATTGACATGAAGGAATGTTGTATTTTCTAACAGCGAAAATGTAACTTATCCCGCAGGGACACAAAAGAGCTGTGAAATCCCAGCCACTTTTTGATATATTTGATTCAAACTAAAGACCCACCCTACAAAGCTTTATGGGAGCCCCAAGCATTAACTTCCACCCCCAGGATCAACAGGCTTGGATTCAGGCCAGCGAGAAAAACACTTCTCAGGCTTATTCCACCTATGTGGCCCAATGGTCACAAGGCAAATATGTGGCTGAAGCAATCAGGCGCATCGCTCAAATCAAGGAGGAATCTCTCTGGAATTGGGCAAAAAAACAAGATCAGATTCATTCACTCGAGAAGTACCTTGACCTATACCCAGAGGGGTATTACTCCCAGGAAGCTTACGAACGAATTGATCAGATTGAGGAATTGTCTGCGTGGACGCTTGCATCCACCGAGGATAGTATTTCCGGGTATCTGGAGTTCCGAAGATCTTATCAGGACAGTCAGTATGCTGAGGAAGCTGCCAAGCGAATCGTGGCACTGGTGAAAGCGAGAAGCACTGGCGCAAAAAAAGGTACAGCCCCCAAACCTGAGTGTGAGGTGGCTCTGGAAAAAGCCACTCAACAGGATAGTGTGTTGGCCTATCGAGACTTTCTCGAACGCTTTCCCGAATATTCTGGAAAGGACCAAGTAAACAAACGGATTGAGCAGCTTCAGCATAGGCTCAATAGTGATTTCCAGCAATTTGAAAAAGAGGTAGAGCTCTGGGATCAGTCAGTTAGGCTAAATACAAGGTATGCCTACCAGGAATACCTCAATCATTTTCCTTCAGGCAAGTTTTCCAATCTTGCCAAAAATCGTCTTCTCTCGCTTGATCAACAATGGAGATGGAAGCACCGTGTGCTGATTGAAGAAAAGGCCAGAGGCCAGGAGGTCAATGCACAGGGAGAAATCCTCCAAAATGTGGAAACCCAAAATAAGGCGGCCAAGTCTCTTGGCTGGATTTGGCTCCTCGGTTTTTTTGCACTTTCGGCCCTCTGCGTGTGGCTCGCAAGCTACTTGTTGCCTATGACCATTGTAGTTGGGTTCGCAGCGGGAGCTCACATCATCATGGACCGCGGAAAACGAATCACACGAAATGAAAGTGTGCCCTACCTTTTGGGGGGATCTCTGGCTTCTGGCACATTGGTCTATGGTCTGCTTTATCAATTCACTTCACATTCCTTACTCGCCTTGGGCGGAGGGTTGCTGTCCATGATTATTGCCGGTATTTTCCTGATTAATTTCTTTCAAAAACAGATCGACAAGAACCAATAGAAGAGCTTATACCCTACCTCTTTTTGTTAATCCTGGCGAAGAGAATCTGTGGGATTTTTCCGGGATTCTTTGATGGTCAAAACAGCAATGATGCTCATTACCATTGAGATCCCAATTGCAGTTGAACCAAGGTAGGAGAAGAAGGAAGAAGGTGCTGTGTATGGGTAGTCAGAGAGCCATTCCTTTGATGCGTAGTAGGCTATCAGCCAGGAAATGACGGTTCCCAATAGTAAGACTGAGGCAAATTCACTGCCGAGCAATAGAAGAATGTTGGCCTGGCTTGCTCCCAAGGTTTTTCGGATACCAATCTCTTTGGTTTTCTGTCTTGTGGTGAAGGCGACCAAGCCAAGCAATCCGAGACAAGCCAAAGTAATGGCTACAATGGCAAATCCACCTATAAGAGAGCCGAGGGTCTCCTCCTCTTCATAAGATTTCCGTATAGACTCGTCCACAAACGAAAGTCCGATAGGATAATTTCCTACGACCCTCTCCCATGCATCCCGAATAGCCGCGAGTACAGGCTCCTGAGCACCCTCGCGATACCGGAGCATAATATGATTGATCTGCCTGGCTCGTTCCTCCTCCGAAATCAGAGAAATAACCACTGGACCAACTGCGGTTCTCAGGTTTTCTATGTGAAAGTCCTTAACAACCCCAACGATTTCCGCCTTTTTTTCATAAATAATTCGGCCATATTCTCCGTAATAAATCCGCAGATCAGATCCCAAAACCTCACTATGTTTACTTTCCAGCATTTCATTGACGAGAAATCCTGTACTCACATTCTTGCTCAAGGAGTCTTGTAATATTTTCCC
>JANQTF010000186.1:172641-219674 GCA_030731845.1 Bacteroidia bacterium
ACAAACTGACTGCCCACGAGAACCTTTCGAAAACCAGATCCTTTCGCCGATCCTGCCACTTGTTGCTTAATGGCCTTTACGGGAGAGAAAGATGTGAGAATTAACACTGGATAAAACCCGGCAACAAAAGCTAGCAGAATGGATACCCCCAATAAGAGCGTCCAATATTGCCAGTTATCCCAGGGTGCATCCATATTTATATGATACAACCTTTCAGACACTGGAAGAAGTGACTCTGCCAAAACAGATGCTAAGGCAACGGACAACAGGCTCACGATCCAGCCTTCGGTCATAAACTGAACGAAGAGATCCAACCTTGTAGCTCCGAGAGATTTCCTCACCCCAACCTCCAGAGCCCTGATCGAGGCTCTTGCGGTTACCAGATTAACATAGTTAATGATTGCGATAAGCAGGATAATGGCTCCTATGGCACCGAGAATCCAAAGCGTGGAATGAATTCCTTCTCCTCCTGCCAAGCCGTTCACATGAATATCTACAAAGCGATCGATCCGAGGAAAAATAGTAATCCCCTCCTCGCGAAAGGTAGTGGCGAACTGATTGAGCCTTGCCTGGGATACAGAGGTAAACATGTTTGGGGCGCTGAGCTGTAAGTAGGTGTACATGGGTGGCCACCACCAACTCTCAAATGAAGTGGATTGATACACCTCATTCAGGGAAGAGATCGAAATGGCGATTGAAAATTGGATGGAGGAATTGGAGGGGATGTCCTCACAAACACCCGTCACCAAACACAACATTTTATCATCAAGCATCACAGTTTTCCCAAGTGAAGCCTCTATCGAGCCAAAGTAGGAAACAGCTTTTTGACGAGAGAGCACGATCGAATTAGGCCTTTGAAGGACATCTTTGACATGTCCGGCAATCAGAGGAAATGAGAAAAAAGAGAAAAAATTTGTATCAACAAAGGCCACTCCTTCTTCCTGATAAGCAGGCTGTGAGGGAGAGTCCTGGAGTCTCAGTAGCCCTCCTTTATAATGAATTCGGGTAAAATCGGTATATTCAGGAAAGTTCTCAACCAGCAAAGGCCCCATTTTCATTCCCGTAGAAACAATGATTCCCGAATCGTACTCCTGGTAAACCTGGGCAATGAGGTTTACATTTTTATGAAATTGATCAAAAGACAATTGAAATCTGATGTAAACCCCAATCAGGATGCAACTTGTCAAGGCTGCGGTAAAGCCTGTCGTCAACAACAGTGAATAGGTGCGGTCTCTCCACAAAAATCGAATTGAACTCATATTTTATTGAATTTATCAGCCATGCGGCTAACAAGACAAAGTCTATACCACCTACCCATAAACAACTGATAACCAATGACTGGCAACAAACAAGTCCATACCTGGCACTGCTATTCAAGATGAATGAATGTCCGCAATCGGACGGTTGACACACCTAATTGGAACAATACGGGAAATCATATGTTTCTCAGACAGCTGAACGATATGAACACCAATCAACATCTCTACCTTAGCCCTACATATTTCCTCGACTTTCAGAACGAGTCTCTAGCTGATGTTGGACAGGAGATGACAAAAGGCCATACAGGCGAACGCGACAAAGCGATTGCCCTGTACTACGCTGTAAGAGATGGCTGGAGATACAATCCCTACCTATTGGATTTTCGGGCGGAAAGTCTCCGCGCCAGCCATGTATTCCAGCAAAAAGAAGCCCATTGTGTGAACAAAGCTATATTGCTGGCCGCTCTGCTCCGACAGCAAGGCATTGCAAGCCGTATGCACTTTTATCAGGTACGGAACCATCTGGGAACTTCTCGATTGGAGGAGGTCCTTCGGACGAATGTGCTCGTATTTCACGGAGCCACAGAAGTGTATCTTGGAAACCAATGGATCACCATCACCCCGGCTTTCAACAAGGCACTTTGCACAAAACTTGGGGTAGAGCCACTGGAATTCGATGGAGAGCATGAAGCCATATTTCAGAATTATGATCGGGAGAAAGGAAAGTTCATGGAATACCTGCATGACTATGGCCCTTTCCACGACCTTCCATACGAATTGATGCTCTCAGAATTCAGGACTGCGTATGGCCCGGTATTATCTGCCCTGGGCAATGGAAATTGGGAACCACTCCAAATACGTGGCTTGGAAATACTCCAAAGCTAATTCCCCAAAAAATCATGTCGGATTCTGGCATTTTTGGGGAGAAGGTGAAAGGAAATGCTGCCTTGCATGATGGAAACTTCGAGAGAGATTGTATCTTAGCAGCATCAACATTGACCTGCAATCATTCTCGCTATGAGCGTAAAAAATGCGATCGGAACCTGCTTACTGATTTTCGGTCTTGGATTGGCCATCATCGGATGGAGCAAAACCAGCGGTGAAACCATCACCAAAGAAATAAATGGAAAAGAAGTTGTCCTGCGCAACTCCGACAACTATAACCTGAACTGGCGTGCCTTTTTTGGCCTCACCTTCGCAGGTCTTGGGTTTTTGATTGCACTTTTCCCTGGTGATGATGTTATCGACCGCGGAAAATATGCCTGATCAATTTTGCAATAAATAGCATAAAAAAAGCCCCTGTTCAGGGGCTTTTTTTATGTTAGATCACCTTCACATTCATTGGATCCCACAATATTTCTTTCCTGTCAAAATAACTAAGGTTGGTGAGCAGGGCCGGGCCGGCGGCCTGCATCCCAAACAGAGCATCTTCGATGATCGGGGTGCCGTTTCGAATGGCATCGGCAAAGTTGTTCCAATGGTCAAGATGGTCGCTGTAGCCTCTCGGAGCGAGGAATTCGAGCGACTTGGGCTCATTCATACTAGCACGCTTTTCAGGATAGGTCTGTTGATACCAGGCCTCATACTCAGCCTGTTGGGCCTTTGTGAAGGTGTTGTAGGTGTCCCAACCACCAAAACCGGGGGCCTCGGGCATGATGCTGCGGGTGATTTTCACCCCATCGCCTCCGATTTCCATGACTCCTTCACTTCCGATCAGCCGAATTTTTTGGCTACCGCCACTCCCATCCACAAAATTCACCCTCATCTGAAGATTAAATGCCGGGTGGCTATCTGTCGCAGGATAATCGAGCACAGCGAGCATCACGTCGGGCACATCACGACCGTCTTTCCAGTAGCGCAGCCCTCCTGTTGCGTAGATTCTGTTAGGTCCGGCAGATTTTATGACCCTGTGCAAGCCAGAGAACAGATGCACAAACAAATCTCCGGCTACGCCGGTGCCATAGTCCCGATAGTTTCGCCAGCGAAAAAACCTAACTGGATCAAAAGCCGTCTTTGGCGCATCGCCCAGATAGCGGTCCCAATCTATCGTCTCCAGAGAAGCATCTCTCGGGATGGAGTACTGCCATGCCCCCAGAGCAGATTGCCTGTCATACCACACCTCGCCCATGATGAGTTGCCCCAACTCGCCAGAGGCGTAGAGATCAGCGGCTTTTTCTGTCACAATCGAACTCACACGCTGACTTCCTACCTGGAATTTGGCTCCGCTACGGTTTTGTTCATCGATTACTGCTCTACCCTCTTCCCACTTATGCACCATGGGCTTTTCGCAATAAACAGCCTTGCCAGCCTTCATTGCAGCAATAGAAATCTTGTCGTGCCAATGATCTGTGGTGGCCACGACCACCGCGTCAATGTCTTTTCGGGCCAGCAGCTCCTCATAGCTTTTCGTGGTGAAGACTCCAGCATCATAATCCTCTTTGGCTCGCTGCAGGTGACCGCTGTACAAATCGCAAACACCGGCAAGCTCAAAAGAGCCGGTTTGTAGTGCCGTATCCAGATTATTATAGCCCATAATCCCGGCTCCTATCACGCCAAGGCGGATCTTGTCATTGGCTGGTAGTGGCTTGGCCCTCAAGGGCAACTGTTCAAATTGAGGTTTCCCTTCCGCAGAAATCCCCGCCGCAAGCAGAAAAGTAGAACCCGTAAGCTTCTTAATAAAGTTTCTACGAGATGGTGATGAATCCTTCATAATGATTTCGCATATTTTGAGTAGCAGTCCAACCCAAAAATTACAATAAGCCATGAGAAGCTGCAACCCGGTGTATCTGCGAAGCGGGACGAAGGCTCAATTGTTCCCTTCGGGGTGTCATTCTCGATCAATAATAAAAAAGAAGCGGATTGAAAGATAAGCTTCCACATTTTCTGGCGTTTAGTTGACAAAAAAAACCGCTATTTTCGCTTACCACGTGCAGGAACATCGTTTCATGAAATTTATCCTGAGTCTTCGTTATTGCCTGATCATCGCCACCTTGGCATTGCCCAATATGGCATTGTCACAAACCTCTGAGCATGTCCAGGCCCAATTACAACCCGGCGACGGCATACTCTCCCTATTGCGCCGATATGCCGTAGATACCAAATGCAATACGGCCTATTTTTATCGGGAAAATAGGCTTAAAAAGAACCAGGGTCTTGTTCTTCACAAAAACTACTCGCTTCCCATTCTGGTTTATCAATACAACGGACGGAGCATCCGCTCTTCCACTGGCATCAATGACTTCGACTGGGCGGTCAAAGTGCAGCAATACAATGAGCGAATGCACAGCCTCGGCTTGAAGCCAGGCGATTATCGGGTTGATAATATTTTATGGATTCCGTACCACTTTTTGAACTGCAGGGAAGAAATGCAGGAAGAGGTAATCGAATCTATTCCTATCCAGGCTCCCGGAGGGCCGCTTGTATCAAAACCAATTACCGGCACGCAGATCCGTGGCAATTATCCCATTTTGGGACCACAGTATGCCGAAGTTCGACTGGAAAGCAAAAGCCTTGAGGGATTTGTGTATTACGTTGTGGCTGGTCATGGAGGCCCAGATCCCGGTGCGGTGGGCGATTTTATGGGACATAATCTTTGCGAAGATGAATATGCCTATGACGTGGCACTCAGACTCTGTAGAAATCTGCTTGCCCATGGAGCCACGGTTTACATGATCATTCGCGACGAAAATGATGGAATCCGAAGCGGTGAAATTCTCCCTTGTGACAAAGATGAAACCTGCTGGCTGAATCAGGAGATTCCCATCAGCCAATCAGAACGGCTTACACAACGCTCGGATGCCATCAACCTCTTGTATGAGTCTAACCGGGCTCAAGGTGTGCGCTATCAGCGGCTTATCGTGATCCATGTGGACTCAGGAACCCAAAATCAACGGGTGGATATGTTTTTCTATCACAAAATAGATGATCCTGAGAGTCAGCTTTTTGCCAGCACCCTGAGAGGGACCATCAAGCAGAAGTATGACGAGTATCGGCAGGGCCGTGGCTACGAAGGCAAGGTATCGGGAAGAGACCTTCACATGCTGAGAGAAACCCTCCCCCCGGCAGTCTATATCGAGCTGGGGAATATTCGCAATCGAAATGATCAGGCGCGTCTGGTGATCGAGGGGAATCGGCAACTAATAGCGAATTGGCTATTTGAGGGAATTGTGAAGGATGGAGTAAAAGGAAATTAAGTTTTGGAATTCTCAGGAAAAAATCTGAACTTATTCTTCCTGAGATAAGCCAACAAAGGACATTAAGATGTGTCAAGGCAAACATCTCAGAGTGAAAAGCATAAAAAGCTGCCATTGAGGGCAGCTTTTTGCGTTTTATAAGTTTGCGTTTTATACGGTTACAAAATCACATTTGCGATTTCAAATTCTTCAGTTCCTGATTGAGAAGCTCCCTGGCCCTGAAAAGCTGCGCTTTTACTGTCCCGAGCGGGATTTGCAATTCGTTGGCGACTTCTTCGTAAGACAATTCCTTGAAGTACCTGAGCTCTACGAGTTCGCGATATTTTTCGGGCAGGCGCTCAATGGCCATAGAGAGATAGCGCTTTCTTTGCTGCTTGAGCAGCGCATCATTGGGGTCGAGATCATCGTCGCGCACATCAAAGCGCATGCTTGAGCCATCGTCGCCCTCAACGGGCGCATCTATAGAGACAGTCTGCACCCGCTTTTTGCGGATAAAGTCGATACAGTTGTTGGTCGCAATTCTAAACAGCCAGGTAGAAAAGGCAAATTTAGAATCAAACTTTTCGATAGAGTTAAACGCTTTGGCAAATGCTTCCTGGGTCAGATCTTCTGCATCATCTGCATTTTTGACCATCTTGAGGAGCATATAATAAACCGATTTGCGGTATTTCTTCAGCAAGGTTTCAAAAGCCTTCTCCTCTCCACGTTTCGCGGCTGCTACCAACTCCCGATCTTCCTGTGTATTTTTTGATACTTTGGGTGTTACGTCCATGCAGGTCTTCGAATTAGTCCCCAGGGGATTACAAATAAGTTGTAGAGAAAAAAGATCAAATCCAAAGCAGGATAGCCCCACCAGGGAAAGTTAAGTGATCTTGACATCGGTGCCCATGCCAGCACCGAAAATCCGATTCGCCATAGGTATAACGAAAAGACATCTGCGAATGTTAGCGAGTGAAACAATAGTCCTGTTAATACCAATATCCACCAAACTCCGTGCAACAAATGAAAAGCTGCCAAAATGGCTTGCGAATGTAGCGAATACTTCCGTGAACTACTCACATGACGGCTCTTTTGTCGCCACCAACTGCTCCATGTCTGCTTGGGAACCGACAAAGTGGCTGCTCTTTTGCCCTTCATGACAGCCGATTTTGTGTACATCGCCAAGCTTTGAACCAGCAGATCGTCGTCTCCAGAAAGCACATCCTGATGAGTAGAAAATCCTCCGATTTCCATAAAGAGACTTTTCTGGTAGGCAAGGTTGCGTCCCACTCCCATATAGGGCCTCCCCCACCCTGCTTCTCCAATATATTGGAAAGCAGTAAAGGCAGTTTCTGCTTGTATCACAAAATTGAGGAGCGAAGTATGGCGATCATAGAGTCCAATTCCAAGGACAAGGCCTGCACCAGCCCTGAATTGCGCATTGATGCAGCGCAACCAGTCAGGTTGAACACGGCAATCGGCATCCGTAAATGCCAGATTCTCATGATTTGCCTCCTCAATTCCGCAGCGAATGGCCCACTTTTTTGGCGACCACCCTGGCTCAGTTGAGACAATCTCCACAATCCGGAGCATGGGTAGCCTCTTCTGCCAACTGAGAGCCACTTCCTTGCTTTGATCCTCACAGCGATCAAGGACCAACACCATTTCCCAATCCGAATACCTCATTTGGCTCAAAGAGCTGAGTAAGGAAGGCAAATTTACCTCTTCGTTATGGGCTGCAACGATGACTGTCACAGGGCTTTCTGGACCCGAAAGGGCATTTCTTGCAGATTTTTGCCAACCTAGCCAAAGCCAGATCCATCTCAATGTCCACAGGGCACCCACATAAAAAAGGAAACTGCTCATCAGCGAGCCTGATACACCACGGCAAGCACCGTTTCTCCAACGGCTTGAAGGGTAGGTTTATCGATATTGGTGATATCATCTCCCCGCGTGTGCCAATCGTCAAAGAAGCCGGTTCCCTGACGAATATCAATGACATCTACCATCGGAATCTGAGCGATTTTATTCACGTAGTAATGATCATCCACAATGGGATCATTTCTGCGGGAGATAAAAAAATTTCCATGCCCGAGGCTACGAGCGGCATCCCAAACACGCTGCACCACATCAGGAGCGTATTGCATGGAGTAGCCCTCTTTAGGAAACTGCGCATATTTGGCCCCTACCATGTCGAGGTTGATACCAAATATGGCCCTGTATCCAGGCACATGGGGTTGCCTTGCCCAGAGTTGACTTCCAAGGGCATAGCTATCCGACTCACCAGGAGAGCCATAATCTTCTGCATCCCAGAGCAGGAGATCAACCCCAATATCAGCAGGAAGAAGTTGTAGCTGTCGCGCGATCTCAAGGATCACTGCGACACCACTCGCGCCATCATTCGCCGCCGGAACGGGATCGTCATGATTTTCTGGATCGGCATCCTGATCGGCAAATGGGCGGGAATCCCAGTGCGCAGTTACCATCACGCGCCTCGTGGCTTCCAGATTATAAGAAGCAATGATATTGACTATGCTTAGCTGATCTCCATTCCAGGCTTTCACATTAGCTGGCTGCATGACAACCTTGGCACCCAAGCCCGTGAGCTTGGCCTCCAACCAACGCGCGCACTGCACGTGAGCACCGGTATTGGGTACTCTTGGCCCAAATGCGAGCTGTTTTTCGATATACACAAAGGCTGAGTCAGCGGAAAATGCTGGGCGCTCAATTGCCTTTGACGGCTCAGCCACCTCGGCTACCACCCCCTTTGAATCTGGGGTTTTGGGGTCATCACAGCTTGTGCACATCAAGCAGAAAGCTGCTGCGATGAGCAGTCTGTTAGCGATCATAATACCAGTCTGTTCCATCAGCAGTGTCTTCCAGTTTGATTTGATTTACCTGAAGCTGATCCCGAATATAATCCGCAATTGCCCAGTTTTTATCCTTGCGGGCTTGCCCACGAAGCTCGATAATCACTTTCATTAGAGAATCCACCGTTTCGCCTTGCCCATCTTCTTGCTGCTCCTCTGGGCTCATGAGCCCGAGCCATTGGTGATACACCTCCTTGAATACCTTCCTGAAAGCCAGGAAGGTTTCAGGCTGCACGGCAAGGGGAGCCTGTCTTTCTTTGAACAAATGATTGATGACAGGAAGCGCATCGAACATGCGGGCGACAACCCTCGCGGTATTGAAATCATCATTCATCGCGGCAGAAGCCTCCGCATGGAAAGCACTAAGGTTGGTCTCCATTTCTGGATTCACCGCCACAGGCTTGGTATATGGATCAATGGCATCAAGGCGCTTCACGCCTTCATTCATCCGCTTAAATGCTTTTTCGGAGGCCTGAAGGGCAGTATTGGAGAAATCAAGTGTACTGCGATAATGTGCCTGCAAAATAAAGAAGCGAATCACCATAGGCGAATAGGCCTGATCGAGCAAGCGATGCTCGCCAGAGTAAAATTCCCGGAGGCTAATGGCATTTCCGAGAGATTTTCCCATTTTCTGCCCTTCATAAGTAATCATGTTGTTGTGCAACCAATATTTTGCCTGGTCATGTTCCGTGGCGGGCAGGTCACAATGGCAAGCATTTGATTGAGCAATCTCGGCTTCGTGGTGAGGAAAGAGCAAGTCCATGCCGCCACCGTGAATGTCAAATTTTTTTCCCAGGTATTTGGAGCTCATGACCGTGCACTCGATGTGCCAGCCAGGAAAACCTTCTCCCCAGGGAGAATTCCAGCGCATGATGTGCTCTGGTGAGGCATTTTTCCAAAGGGCAAAGTCGGCGGGGAAGCGCTTTTCTGTTTGGCCTTCGAGGTTTTCGCGAGATTCGGCCAACATGTCGTCGATGTTTCTACCCGAAAGTTTTCCGTAGTGGAATTTTTCCTCGTAGGCTCTCACATCGAAATAGACCGAACCGTTGGAGATGTATGCGTAGCCATTATCTAGGATCTGCTGCACAGCTTCGATCTGCTCGAGAATGTGGCCTGTGGCCCGCGGCTCAATGCTCGGACGCAGAACATTCATCTGCGTGAGGTCGGTGATGTAGTTGTTGTAATACATCTGTGCGACCTCCATCGGCTCCAATTGCTCGAGGCGAGCTTGCTTCTCGATTTTGGAGTCTCCATCGTCGCCGTCATTGACGAGGTGGCCTACGTCGGTGATGTTTCTTACATAGCGGACCTTGTAATCGAGGGCACTCAGGTACCTAAAGACCGTGTCGAAGGTGATTGCCTGCCGTGCATGGCCCAGGTGAGCATTGCCGTAAACAGTGGGGCCACAGGCATACATCCCTACAAATGGTGGATGTAAAGGCTCAAAAACCTCTTTTTTACGGCTCAGCGAATTAAAGACAATCAACGAATCCATATAAGTAACGACGAGACTATTGTTTCAATTGATAAGTGCCCAACAAGGGAAAATGATCAGAAACCTTGTTGCGGATCACCTGATGCGATATGGGCTGCAAGTTATGCGAGGCAAATTGATAATCAATGCGAATTCCAAAAGGACCAAACACCGGAAAGGACCAACCCCGTCCATAGCCAGCCTCCTGAAAGCTATCCTGATACTGATCTGCGAGTTGGCGCACGATTCTGGAGTGAGGAGTTGCATTGAGATCTCCGGCAATGATCACGGGATAAGGATAGTTCTTGAGCTTTTCGAGCACAATCTCCACCTTCTCTTGTTGCAAACTAAGAGCCTTGCGAGCCCGTGACTGAATCCCGCCAACTTTGCCCTGAAGATCGGGCTCCTTGTCGTAGATGGCCTTGATGTGGAAGGAGCTAAAATGAACGTTGGCGATGCCAATTGGCCCGAGGTCGGTGTCAACGGTGATGAGAATTCCGGAGTTGATTTCGTCACGAGGCAAGAACAGGGTATCAATTTTCAGGATTGGATACCTCGAGAAAAAAGCAGCGCCATGTACGTGAAAGGGTAAATGCAAAAAATCTTTATTCGGCAATCCCCACATATTCGCCAGATAAGTCAGCGCCTTTTCGCCTTCCTCCACGTCTTGATTGCGAAATTCCTGCATCGCTACCAGATCCGGGTGATATTGCTGAATCAGTTCTCCGACTTCTTTGATGTTGTTTTCTTTAAAATCAAAGGTACCGACGTTAAATGAAACGATCTTGATCGAAGTGTGATCAGGCTCAGTCTGCCCCGAAAAACTAATATCACCCAGAGCGATCCATCCACAGGCAACCAAACCAAATAAGGAAGCTACAATCAATTTCCAGGAACGGAGACGAATGCTTCTCCAGGTCCAAAACGCCCAAACCGGAACCCAGAAAGGCAAAGCAGTGGACAGGAGCTGAAGCTCAGGGAGGTAACCAACCGGAATCCATGGGGCAACGAGGCCACCTACCGTAATCGCCATCGTAGCGAGAACTGCGATGGAAAGGAACCTATTTCTCCATCGTCGGGTTCTACTCATCCTCCTTCTGCGTAGATGCTCTGAACAACAATTCTTTTTCTTCCCGACTCAGGCTTTCATACCCCTTTGCCGAAATTTTATCCAGAATGCCATCTATGACCTCCTGTGGAATATCGCCTTGCTTGGCAGAAGATGCCGAAGACCTGCCTGTAGCCTGGGTGTGAGCCAATTCCCCATATTTCACCTTCATCTTTGGCTTGCCAGAATCACTATAAAAAGACCACACCAACTCGGTGATGTCTGTGCCGTTTCTTAAAAAATATACGTGTAGAAATCCCAGAAATGCACCTGTCACGATGGTGATAGCCATGGGGGTGATAAACATTGACCAAAGCATTTCCAATATGAACAATGCGATGGCGATGTAGAGGATTTTCACCCTTCCTAGAAACATGAGTTGAATCGGATAGGAAGGCACAAGGGTGGCGCAAGACACCACCAAGACCATGATCAGTGGAATGGTGCCCGAGGGAAACCAAAGATTGATTTCGCGCACGAGCGCTGGATTGGACAACAATTCTCCCCTGCCTGTTTTCTCACGGTCGGCAGCTACGCTGGGGCCCACATTGACTGACTCCTCCCCAAGTGAATCAATCGCTTGTTCAGGCTCGCTGATCGTACTATCTCCGAGCGCTATGAACTCAGAAGACTCAGGACCTGCATCAAAAGGGCTCGTAGGCAAAAATGTGCTGATCGACACAGAAAGAATGCCGATGATCGGAATGACCATTATCAGCAGCCTACGCGTCCGGGTATCACCCAATAAGTGCTGATGAATCTGGCCAAAGCTCCAAAATATCAATCCTGAAAACAGGACGGTAATAAACTGGAGTTTCAACATAAAAAATGGCCAGGTAACCAAAGACCATGGTTGAACAAGCAAATCCTTTAGCCTTGAAGGCAGCACCAGAAAACTCATTACTTGAGAATACATCTCCTTGGGCAAGACGAGCATCAAGAGCAATTGCAGAATCAGCGCGCCCGCCAAAAATAAGAGCATCCACCCTACCGTCTGGTAGCGTGAAGTAAATCGAAGTATTTGTTGCCGAAGCTCCATGAATGCACCTTTTTCTTTGCAAAAAACCTGGAATACAATTGGTCTATGTTGAATGAGACAACAACTGAGCCTATTTTCCTAACGATTGTTCAACCCAAGAGGGAGATATTTTTCGATGTAAAAAAACAAAATCGCGGATATCATGCCTGCGAGGTGGCCAAAGTGAGAAATAGGCCCTCCTGCATCAATGCCGAGATACTGCAATATGACAAATACGGCAGACATAATTCCGATTGCAGGAACAAACCACCTTGCTTCGAAGCCGAATGGCAAAAACATGATGCTCAGCTTCTGCTTTGGAAAATACATGGCAAAAGCCACCATGACTCCAAATATTGCTCCTGAAGCACCCACTACCGGCGCCAAGCTCGGGTCGAGCAAGGAAATCAAGACACCTCCCATGACACCACAAAACAAATAGAAGGCGAGGAATCGTTTGGGGCCCATGATGGTCTCAAGGATCGGCCCAAAACTCGCCAACACCATCATATTGAAGAGGATGTGGAAAATGAAGGTCAAGGAATGAGAGAAAAAATGGGTAATGATTTGAAGCGGTTTGAAGGAATCAGCTCTGAAAACACCTTTGTACTGCTGCGCCAACTTCGGCGACGCGTCGAGGGTAGCTTGTATTTGGTCGTGTGGAATCATGGTTCCATCAGTGAGCTCCAGGCCTTGCTTGGGCACAAAGCACTTGACTCCATCCACCTGAACACTGGCATCGTGAACCAACGAAAAAGAAGGCTTGTGAAGGCTGAAATAATCATTGTACACAAATTTATATTGATCCGGCAGGAGCCACATGGCGGCAAAGATCACCACATTGAGCAGGATCAGGTTCTTTACGATCGGGGTGAGTTGATTCATCATATTCCTTGAAAAAAATCTAGCAGTTCTTCAGCCTGAAAGGCTTTCCAGGTCGGGCGTCCACCGGGAGAAAAGGCCGGAGCTTCGCACCGAAATAAGTCCTCGACCATATTTTTCATCTCTAACATACTCAATTTGTGCGGCGATGTTACAGCAGAGCGCAAGGCTACGGCTTTTGCCACAGTGTCGAAGAGTCGTTCAGGGGCCTGTGTGCCACCAGATCGCTTCAGGTCTTCCAGCATGTGCTCAAAGATATCACGCACTTTACCAGTGGTGATACCGCTCGGCGTACCATACACGATCAAGGTATTTTTTCCAAAATCCTTTACTTCGAATCCCATTTTTGCCAGGACATCTTCCACTTCTCCGAGGGCAATGTAATCTTCGACAGAAAACTCCATGGTCTGGGGAAACAACAATTGCTGGCAATCAAGTGTTTTGCCGACTTGTACTTTCAGAAAGGATTCGTAGAGAATGCGCTGATGGGCCAGGTGCTGATCAATCAGAAATAGCTTCTGCCCTCGTCCAGTGAGAATGTATCGACTTTGCCACTGGATGAGCAGGGTTTCCTGCTCCGAATCCACCGTAGCGGTGTCGAACTCCCCAAACAAGGTGGATTGGCTTCTCGGCGCTGGCTTGTTGGCCGCAGGCGGTTGATAAAGCTGCTCCCAATCTTCTTTTCGCAATTGCGATCTTAGGGGCAAGTTGGTCAGCTTTCTGGGAGCTGCACCGGGCCCATTCGCCTCTCCTCCTGCCCGGCTAGAGGGCAAGCTCGATTGTTTGCCCGAGCCATAGATCGCCTGCTTGAGGTCATCATCTCCCCAATCAAGCTCAGGGGCTGATTCGGCTTCCCCTAGCGCTCGCTTCACGATTCCTTGAAGCAAGACATAGAGCGTGCGGTCGTCATCAAACTTCACCTCGGTTTTGGTCGGGTGAATGTTGATATCGACATGGATAGGATCTATTTCAATGAAGAGGCAATAAAAAGGGTAGCTGTCTTTGGGCAAAAACTCATCGTAGGCAGTACCGACTGCATGCTGGAGATAGTGGTGACGAATGTATCGCCCATTGACGAAGAAGAATTGCTCTCCGCGCTGTTTTCGATATACTTTTGGGCTGGCCAAAAAGCCCGAAATACCAGCAAACCCGGTGGATTCTTCTACCCGGGTGAGGTTACCCTCCAGGTCTTTGCCAAAGAGGGCAACGAGGCGCTTGTCGTGAGTCGTAGAAGGAAGGTCATGGACATCCGTTCCGTTATGTTGCAGGGTAAGGTGAATGTGGGGATTGGGGATGGCGACCCGCACAAATTCCTGGAGGATATGTCTCACCTCCACCGTATTGCTTTTGAGGAAATTGCGGCGGGCGGGAACATTGAAGAAGAGGTTTTTTACCAGAAACGAGCTGCCTGTGGGGCACACACAGGCCTCCTGACGTTTGATCTCATTTCCCTCAATATCTATTTCTACGCCCAACTCTTCGCCGACAAGCCGGGTTTTGAGCTTGACTTGCGCCACCGCGGCAATAGAGGCCAGGGCCTCACCCCGAAATCCGAGCGTCATGATTTTGAACAGGTCTGCCTGTTCTTGAATTTTGGACGTAGCGTGCCGCTCGAAGGCCATGCGGGCATCCTGCACTGACATACCAGAACCGTTGTCGGTAACCTGAATCAGGGTTTTTCCAGCATCTTTGATCACAACATCGATGCGGGTGGCACCAGCATCCACAGCATTTTCCAGCAGCTCCTTGATCACAGAAGCCGGGCGCTGCACCACCTCACCAGCTGCGATCTGGTTGGCGAGGACATCAGGGAGTACGTGAATCTTGTGCTGCATGGGGTATTAACGAAGCCGCAAACTAGCAAAATCCCACCAAGGAAGCTATGATTAATCGACACTAAAACGGGGAAGAGTCCAAAAGGATTCTTCCCCGTTTATCTCACCGATATGCGCTCATTTCTACCTATTTCCTGATCTGAATCTGTTGGATCTGCCTGCTAACACTGGTGTAGGCCTCCAGTAAATATTCGCCGGGGGCAACTCCTGCAAGATCAATCTGCACTTCTCCGGCCAGGGAAGCAGGGATAGACCAACTCTTCACCAACATGCCATTGATGGCATATAGTTTCACATTCACACCCTCCACAAAGCCTGATTGTGGCAGGCCAATCATGATATGATCATGGGCAGGGATCGGAAAAAATTTCCACCCAGGTTCTTGAATCAGGACCTCTTCGATAGAGGAATACTGCGACGTACCATCTATGTCAACCATGTGAAGTCTGTATTTGACAATTCCGCCAGGCATTCCTCGATCTGAGTACTGATACGTGGTTGGCTCACTGCTCAAGCCTTTGGCCTTTACCGTTCCTATTTTCACAAAGTCGCTTCCATTTGCACTTCGCTCCACTTCAAAACGATCCGAGTTGAGCTCTTGGGCTGTATTCCAGGTTAACTCTACCTGCCCTTCCTCGGCCTGATTTGCCTGAAAATAGGACAGTTCAACAGGGAGAACCAAGGCGGTATTGACAAAATACAGCACCCAGTCTTCTCCTTGAGCGGAGGGCGGGTTGGTAGAGGTCCAACTGCCGCCACCAGTTACGATCGGTCCAGGCACGAGTGCCCCACCTGTGCGAGGATCAAACCAATAGAGCTGATAGTTTTGGTTGGCTGGTAATTGAATGGAAGATTGTTGATTGGTGTTTCCCCGATGCCAAACATAGATTTCTCCATCCTTTTTGAAGCAGTACCCGTGAGTGACAAGGTTATCATCTTCCTCCATATCTTGAAAAGGAAGATAAGTCTGGAAAAAATCGAGCGCGATTTTGGTATAGTCCCACAACCCGTCTCGGCTTCTGAAGTCCTGACATTCGAGGTCGTTTTGGGGTAGGCTGTAGCCAAAATAGTATTCTACCCCACCTCCTCCAGCCATGAGATTTCCCCATAAGGTGTTGGAGCGAATGTCGCCAAAATCGGGATCATTGTTGCCAGGTGTGTAGCCAGGATAACCGATATAAGGGGGAACACCCGTGTAGGCACCTCCTTGTTCATCGTTGCAGACCACCCAGTTGATGCCAGCAGCTTCTGATGCATCGAGCCAATCTTTGGTATGCGCGTGCACCTGATTCCAACCTGTTTGGATCGAGGCTCCCGTTGCGGCTGAGTCCACCCCTAGCAACGGCAAGTACATTTGATCATGCTGATGCGGATATGAATGAGCTACAAGGTGATGATGGTAGGGATCGTTTTCACGAAAATACTTCATCCAGCTCTTCAAGACAAGATTGTTAGGGTCATTAAGCTCACTCCACAGATCATTCTCCTCCCCCATATTCCAATTCAAGGCAAGATGGTGGCCATATCTTGCCATCATTTCCCGAAAGAAAAGCTTGCGCTCATTGCCGAGGTAGCCGCCATCAAGCAACTGATCGTTTTCTGTTTCGCATAGCTTAAAGTGTAGGTACATACCTTTGCGCTCCCCGTGAGCAAACACGATTTCCCATTGGTCCATCTTGGATACATCATAGCGGAGGCGATCGTCCTGCGGGGTATAAATATCATTGTAAGCAATAAAAGGAAAGACATTGTCGTCGTCGCCATCGATGTTCATCACCAGAAAAGAAAAGACATTCATGCCTTCGTTGGCGAGATAGTTAATGGCTCCAATGATGCCATGACCTTTGCCACCTTGCCACTCTGGATCACCGGGGTTCCAATCCTGTATATGCGGGCCCCAGCTTTTGCGGAAACCACCGTTGTTGGGAGTATTGTCAAAATCTTCGTAGGCGAGAAAGTTTTCGGGTGCATCTGCGCCGCCTTTGAGGAAGTATTCGCCAGATCCGGCAAACCGGAGATAACGCTCCCCGATGTAGTCGAGCCTACCTTTTGCCCGAAGGTCCGGAGCAAGTTTATCAGTAGGACCAACAGAAAAAGTGCCAGTAAGGCCATCAAAATCCGTAGCTGCACCTGCAGCAGAATCAGGGTCAATGGCTACGCCAGCGCCTTGGCGGAACGAAGCTACCCATGTCCAGGTGCCTAATTCATCGGGGGAGAAATGGCAGCGCCAGATATTGCCAGAGTCGGCGCTTGTTTCGGCGGCATTGCCATCAGCCGCGAAATACCCCGGCACCAAAAAGGTCTTACCCGTGGCCACGTGCGTAAAAGTCACATTGAGCCGATAGTCGAAAAACGGGTTGGGAACACAAGACTCCCTGGCAAAAGGCCCATCAAAATCAAGGGTGATTTTATGCCATTCCTTGAGCTCCCCAGAAAGGGAGACCGTATCGGCACCAGCCACATAGCAGGCTTGTGAATGGGCAACCGAAAAGGAAAACAGAAGAAAACAACCAATCAGCAAACGGAAGGCGGTACGAAAAAGGGAAAAAGCAAGGTACATGAAAATCAGATTAGTGAATTGGACTTTGAAAACTTAAATTTTTAGGAATCAAATTTTTCAAACAGGGGAACCACTAGTCTGGACTAATAACGCGAGAACTCCTAGACATACAGAAAAAAGAAATTACTTTGAATCATGAAGTAATATTCTATTAGTCGTATAATCTGACAGACGCCAATATTAATACTTGGTCACATACTTATCAATATTCTTTTCCATATATTTTACCTGGCCCCTCAAAAGTCACATTGAATTTCAGCATAAGGAAAGAAAAGAAGACCAATAATCTTTACAATAAAACTCAAATAGGCCTGCCATATTCGCATCAAAATTAACGATATTTAGCCATATCCTAATTTCAATCACTATCTCCTCGGTCAATTGGAATATGGGCTTTTGGCAAATTTAAACCATACAGACAACCATTTCGTTGAAAAGAAAGACTATAGATCATCAACAAGAATGCTGAGAATATTTGTTTCAAAAATTCTCAGCATCAGTACCAGTCTATCTGCCAAACTGACCACCAAGGCAGTTTGCTGCTTCAATTCCTGTGCAAATTAGTCCGATAGTCAAGCAATATGAAAACCCGTAACAGTTTTGGTGTACTTCTACTTTCCATAGTATTTTTTTGTGGATTTTTTCTTCCCACTCCTTTGCTTTCCCAGGTAGAAAAAACTTATCAACAACAGCAAGTTCATAGCTCTAGTGAGCTTGATATTCGATATGTGGCCAGTGACAGTCAGCTACTTGTCACCATACAGGTCAAAGACTTGGCTATCATAAACCAGATCACCTTGTGTGGCCTCACCTTGTGGGTATCGCCAGATGGGAAAAAGAAAAAGAGAACGGGGATCAGCTTTCCGGTGGGGTTGCCGGTAGGAGATCGACCCACAGATCCCGGCTATCTTCAGGATGTATTGGCAGCGCTGCCGCCTGTGCCGATGAGCGTGCGCATGGGTGTGTATGAGTGGACTGAATTGGGCGAAACCCGGCAAGGGGTGTTGCCAGGCCCCCAAGGCCTTGATGCTACCTGGGAAAATCAGAATGGGGTGATTGTGCTACAGTTTTTCCTACCCTTGAAGTTAATTGGGTATCAGGCGGGAAAATCCATGCGGCTGGGCTGGGAAACGGGCGTCTTAGGCAGGCCTGATCTGAGTGCCTGGGATGGAGTTGGGATATATGGCATCAATGCTGCCAATCCATCCAGCATGGATTCTCAACGGCAGCGGCAGCGCATGCAGGTTTTGGAGCGATATCGCGCGCTCACCATTGCCGAAGAGGGCTGGACAAAAAAGTTGATTCCAATTGGGGAATAACAACCTCAAGCGACGGCGGCGGCGGCAACGAAGCCTTTCCAAAGGGACTTTTCTTCCTCTGAAGCCAGCGCTCGCTTAGGCAGGACCAACGCCTGTTTACCATCGAGATAGAGCATCCAATGCGCGTTTGTTTCCTCCACCTGCTTGATATCTTTCCAGGCAAACTCCTGATTACCAGAGGGCAGCACAACCACAATCTGCTCACGATCAATCTGCCAGCTCCGGGTTCCGGTCATGGATCCGGAAGGGGATTTTTTCATCACAGCGTCGATATGACGCTGTACACGCATTTTCACAAAAGGCCCTAAGAGCAGCGTATAGATGATGGCCGAAATCCCGATTAACCCGGTGAGGGTCCAGTCCCAGCCTTGGGTAAAGAAGCGGATGCCCACAATGGCTACGCCCGCGATCAGGAGAATTTGAATTCTCGATCGATTGCGTTGCGAGGTTCTCTCTGGTTTAGACCAAGCGTTGAAATAATTAAAGGCAACCAAGTCTCCGGGTTCCTGATCGAAAGTAAGTTCAAGCATCTGTTTATCTAATGAGCGTCACGGTTCCGCCGTAGTTAATGTCAGCGCCAGCGTTGGTTTTGGCTTTGACTGCAAAGGTATATACCCCTTCCGCAGCCAGACCAGCTCCGGGAATTCTTCCATCCCAGCCCTGGGAGAGATCAGTCCATCGGGTGATGAGGCGGCCCCAGCGGTCAAAGATAAGAACTTCCAGTTCCACGATCCCTTCTCCTTTGACAAAAAACACATCATTGGCACCATCAGCATTGGGCGTAAAGGCATTGGGGTAATACAATTGGCCATCGGCGATGATGGTGAGGGTCAGGTCAAAAATGGTAGGACACACGAAGAAGGCGTTCCATCCTGTTAGCCTCACTTGATATTCTCCAGGCAACTCATACTGATGCGTAGGATTTTCATCATCACTCAATGCACCATCACCGAATTCCCAGAGGTAAGTAACGGCTCCTGTGGTGAGGTTCAAAAACTGAATAGGCCCAACAGATTCAAGGATGGGAGAAGATGGATCGGGTATGGTCGTGAAACGTGTATCCGCCGGTGGCGTGTTGGGAATGGACACCAGAATGCTATCATTACAGCCCCTGACATCACTCAAGACCACGAGATAATCCAGCCCAAGAACATCTACCGCTGATGGGCTATTTAGTCCGGAGAGCCCTTCCCATTGGTAGGAATACTCACCTGTTCCACCTGTGGCGCTCAGCCATGCTCCGCCATTTTCCCAGTCACAGTATGCCTCTCTTATCGAGTCGATGCTCATGACAAGGAGGTCTGGCTCGGTCAAAACAACCTCTCCTGCGGTTTCGCAACCCAGGCTGTCTTCAACCCGAAATCCATAAACACCAGCAAATAATCCGACGGCTGTATTACCGACTTGCAGGGGATCTGTGAACCATTCAGTAGAATATCCTCCATTGCCTCCACGAATGTTGACAAATACCTCTCCATTGCTTTCACCAAAGCATCTCACTTCCACAAAATCGGAAATAGCTTCCAGGAGAGCAGGTTCTGCAATGGTGAGATCAGGAAGTACGGTATTGCAGGCAGAATCGTCTCTGAGAATCACCTGATAGGTGCCGGGGCCAACCCCCAGAAAACTGGAATCAAGCTGTGGTGAAGCACCAGAGAGAGAATATTGATACGGTGCGATGCCACCAGAAGCGGTAACGACAATTTCTCCATTTCGCTCCCCAAAACAACGAACGTCTTGCAGGGAAACCAGATTGAGCGTAAGGGGCTCGGGCTGATTGAGAACAAATGAAACCGTATCTGAGCAAAGGCTATCATCTAGCACCTCCACGAGGTAATTTCCTGCCAACAATCCTGAAAATAAGGAATCCTGCTGAAGGAGCCCGCCGTTAATTCGGTATCTCCAAGGCATTCGCCCACCTGAAGCCATAACCGTAACCGCGCCTGTATTCCCGCCAAAACAGGCGAGATCGCGCTGAAGCAGCGGAGACAAGACCAGGCTATCTGGCTCACTTATTTCAAAGACGAGGCTATCCAGACAGAGACTATCATCTCTGACTTGAACCAGATATTGGCCGCCTGTCAATCCAGAAAACGTGTTGAGAGCGGCCCAGCCGAGTGTATCCAATTGATACACCCAAGCACCAGAGCCGCCAGCGGCTTGCACCTGAATCAACCCATCTTGCTGCCCAAAGCACTTCACATCTTGCACCAGAACAGAATCGAGCAGCAACTGCGACGGTTCTGCAAGGATCACAGACAAGGTGTCGAGACAGCCATTACTATCTTGAATCACCCCCATGTAGGTGCCAGCGAGGAGTTGATTAAATTGTCTGCTTGTCTGAAAGCCATTGCCGATCGAGTAGGTATAAACGCCGGTGCCACCTGCACCAGCAAGTCGTATCTCACCATTTGGGGTTTGAAAACACGCCAGGTCTCTGGTTCGGGTGAGTATGCCTTGCAGCAAAGGCGGCTCATCAATGGTAAAGGGAACAGGAACGATACAGCCATTCGCATCGACAAGCACCAATGTATCTGTCATAAATGGAAGATTCGCAAAGCTATTTCCGGTAATGGTGTCTCCATTGAGGGCATAGCGATAGGGAGAGGTTCCCCCAAATGCAATCAGGTGAATGAAACCCGTGCTGTCTCCGAAGCAGGCAACATCTACGAGGGAATCTACTCCACCTGAGAGGCCGGTCGGGGTGGCAAGAAAAGTATCTACCTCTGCTTCGCAGCCATTGGCGTCCTGAACCTGAAGGGTATAAATTCCAGCAAAGAGGTTGGTGAATGTTCCTGAGGTCTGATAGGAGGTGCCGTTCCGCGTAAACAGGTAGGGCTGTGTTCCTCCGATTCCAGAAACGGCGAGAATTCCGGTGTTGTTTCCAGAGCAATCCACATCAATTCGATCGTTCACAAAAATATCGAGCAATGGCGGTTCATTGATCGATACCTGCTGGGTGGCCGTGCACAGGCTATCATCTCTGACGGTAATTTGATAGGAACCAATCGGGAGATTGGAGATGGTATCGGAGAAGGAAAATGGTCCTCCATCGAGCGAATATTGATATCCACCCCAGCCATTGAGGCCCTGGAGTACGAGAAACCCGGTGGCATCTCCAAAGCAGGCGACATCCGTCGTGGCAATCTGTAGATCAAGCGCAGCGGGCTCGTTGATCGTAGCGCTGATGGTCGTGACGCAGGCGCTATCATCTCGAATGGACAAGCTGTAGGTACCAGCCGCAAGATTTGGAAAAGCGGTCTGGTTGCCAAAAACTCCCCCTTGAAAAGCGTATGCATAGCCCGGTGTACCTCCAGATCCTGCAATAGAAATTGCTCCTGTGGCGTCGCCTGCACAATCAACATTGGCTACGGCAGCACTGGCAAGCAATGCTGTTGGCTGTGAGATCTGAACAATTTGCTGACCGATGCATCCATTATTATCCATCGCCTGAATCTGATAGCTCCCAGCGATGAGTCCAGAAAAGGTTGCAGAGGGTTGAAAGCCTCCGCCATTGATGTTGTATTGATAGGGAATGATGCCAAGAGAAGCGGAAACGGTGACGGCACCAGTAGCTGCCCCAAAGCAATCAGCACCCTGGACGGTGACAGGCTGCAAAATGATTTGCGGAGGCTGAGTCAGGGTGACCGTTTGGGTGGATTGGCAGCCATTTTGGTCCGAGACTCTGACGACATAGGTTCCAGCAGGTAGATTAGAAAAGGTAGGGCTTGCCTGAGCACTCCCATTGTTGAGAGAATACGATTTGGCTCCGGTACCACCGGTGCTTCCGAGGGTAATTGAGCCGGAGTTGTCACCAAAGCAAGTAAGGTTTTGTGTGGCGGCAACCTGTATTTGAAGGGGGCTGGGCTGAAGAATTTGAAAGGTGACCGTATCCCGACAGCCATTCCCGTTCAGGGTGGTGAGGGCATAAAATCCTGGGGAGAGATTATTCACATTGGAAACGGGACTGGCCAGGGTTTGACTTTTAATGGCACTGCCTGCGGAGAGAGAAAACCAGGTAGCAGTGAATGGTCCAGTTCCAGAGTTGGTAAATGTCGCAGTGCCATTGGCTCCTCCATTACAAGAGACATCGTTTTTAATAAAGGAGATAGCTGGTCTGGGCAGCACCTGAACTTGATCGGAAAACGTAGTACAGAAATTAGAAACTGTAACTGAATACAAGCCCGGTTGTATTACCGTGGTGGACTGGGTGGTAGCCCCTGTTGACCAGAGATATTGACTAAATGGAAGATTGGCAGCGGTGAGCACAATAGGATCACCAGGACCACACTGATAAAACTGATCTGGAAGAACATCCAGCACGGTATCCTCCTGAACAAAAACGGTAACTGTATCAAATCGGGTCTGACCACAGACGTCGGTGATGGTAACAGTGTAGGTGGTGGTTACACTGGGAGTTGCGATGGGGTTGGTGGCCGTAGAATCGTCAAGGCCCAGGGCTGGCGACCAGGCAAAAACATCGCCTGAGCCAACGGAGAGCGGGACAGATTGCCCCTCACAGATGGCAGTATCTTGCTGTGATTCTGTGAAGGAAATATAATCAAGGCAAAATCGCTGCTCGTTCCATGAGCCCCCCGTAGCACCAGTGAAGCCCCAAAAGACGAGGGAGTCGCCTCCAAAGACCGTGTTGATAATATCTGCGGTGTAGGAAATCGTAGGATTACAATCAATGTAGGCTGTGAGCTTGTTGATATCGGCTTCCCATGTCACCCGCATTTTGTGCCAGGCACAATCCTCTATATTGCCCAACCCGGGAAGGGCTGGTACTGGCCCTGCCAAAGATCCCCCACCGACGCCATGCCCCACATTTCCATTGAGTTGAACTCCAACGTGATCATAGACAGGATCATTCGCATCTCCATTTTGCCAGGTATCTATTTCCACAGCCACAGAGGGGATTACTCCTGCATAGCCAAGGCCACCCCCCGCAGAGCCAATATTGGTACTGATCGGCTGAAGCACAAAGGCGATTCCATCTGCGCCAGCTGCATCCTGACAACCGAGGAATATATCAAAATACAGGTCAAAGGAATTCTTGAGGTTGATTTTGTCTGCATACCAAACAGACCCACCCTCAAAGGTGAGATTGCGGGTAAGGCGATAGCAGTTTCCCTGGCTAGTCGCATCTCCATTCACGATGTATAACTGGGCTTGTGCAGTAGCTAAACCGATTACGCTAAGAAATAGGCTTAAAAAAAAATTTCTCATATCTGTCCTTAGGTGATTGAATATATGGCTCTTATACTCCTTAGGCGAATTTGGACTACCCTCAAACCAATGATCGAATTTATTAAAAAACCACCATACTCTCACCCTCAAAGCAGGGGAAATAAACAGCGTAAACCCAACCTTTGCCTTCGAATAAAGCGTATCAATGTGTAAACTTCGAAATTATGAAAATGACGGCCAGGTATATACCCTTGTTCATTTATCTTGTATTTCCCTTTTTCCTGTTCGCACAGACCGATAACCTCCCAACAACCAAAGAATTTCTGGCACCTTCGGATGCCATTATTTTTGGACCAGAACAACCACTCGTGTTGGATGTGGCCCTCGACATGAAGTCCATTTTTCGCAAGAAAAACGACGAAGACTACCTAAATGCCATCATGCGAATTCGTTCCACTGGTGGAGAAGTAACCCGAAGTGTAGGCGTGAAGGCAAGAGGTGATTTTCGCAGAAGCTATTGCGCCATTCCCCCCCTCAAGATCAAGCTCAAAAACGCTGACTTCGGCTACGAAGCATGGGATACTGTTGCCAGCCTCAAACTTGTTACCACCTGCAAAAGCTCAGATATTTTTGAGGACTACCTGATGAAGGAGTATCTGGCTTACAAGATGTATTCAGCACTCACGCCCAGAAGCTTCATGGTAAGACTCGTGCAGATTACCTTCAAAGACATCAACGGAAAATACGATGACGTCGAGCAAATGGGCTTTCTCATTGAAGACATTGACGACCTTGCAAAACGCAATCAGGCATTTGAACTCGAACCAGAAGTGATGAGCATTTCCTGGGCAGACAGGCATCAGGCACTTCAAATGATCTTGTTCCAATATGCCATTGGCAACACCGATTGGCACGTAGGAAACCTCCACAACCTCAAGGTCATCAAGACCGATGATCCTGCCAGGTCCCTTTCTTATTTGATTCCTTACGATTTCGATTTTTCAGGACTTGTGAATGCGCCATACGCCATTCCTGATCCTGAACTCATGATCCCCGACGTACAAACACGGGTCTTTCAGGGCAGTTGCTATTCTGATGTGGAAATCATGATTTGTATCCATGAAATTCTGGCCGTAAAGGACATTTGGATGCAGGAGATTTCTGCAAGCCCCTGGCTTTCTGCCAACAGCAAGCGAGCCAGCCTCGACTACATGAAGGCTTTTTTTGATCTGATCGAAAACGACCGGGCAGTTGATGCTACTTTTTTCATGAATTGCTACACAAGCCAGAATGACTGATGCGCCACTCTCTAAGGCTGAGAAAAAAGCTGAGAGATGTGCCTAATCCTTGAATTCTGGCGTTTGCCGAGTCATAGCTGCCTGCATTGCCTTTGCCAAATCCTCTGAGAGAAGCATGGCTGCATTCCAGGTGGCAATGTAGTTGAGACCGTCTTCAATAGAATGGTCTCTGGTATAGAGCAGCATTTCCTTGGTGCCACGAATGGATAATGGCGACTTCGAGGCGATGTTGGCAGCCACAGCTATCACCTCTTCCATCATTTCTTCACGGGAGGCAAAGGCTTTATTGACCAAGCCAAAGCCAGCAGCCTCCCTACCAGAGACTTTGCGGGCCGTGTAGCACATTTCCCGGGCGATTCCATCGGCAATGATGCGCGGGAGACGCTGCAAAGTGCCCAAATCGGCTACCATGCCGATGTCAATCTCTTTGACCTGAAAGTAGGCGTCCTCCACAGAGAAGCGCATGTCGCAGGCACTGATGATGTCCACTCCCGCTCCGATACAACCGCCGTGCACGGCTGCAATCACCGGTTTTTTACATTTCTCAATCTCGTTGATCGCTATTTGCAAATCGAGAATAAATTCCCGCATATCTTCTCTTCTTCTCCCTTCGCAATCATTTTGGGTGATTTGTCCTACGCCCATGAGATAACCAAGATCTATCCCGGCACAAAAGTGCTTTCCTTGGCCGCTCAGCACCACTACCCTACAAGCAGGGTTGCGACTCAGCTCCCGAAAACAAACAGGAAGTTCTTTCCAGGATGTTCCATCAAGGGCATTGGCTTTTTCCGGACGAGAAAATTCGACGGTGGCGACGCCACGGTCCAGAGAAACAGACAGCGATTCAAAATTCATGGGTAGTAGTAGTCGGGTAAAAAACAAAGGCACTGATTCCTTACTCCGTGGGGGCACAGTCATTGAGCGCAGCCTGAACTTCGTCAAATGAAATCTCAGGTGCGCTGTTTCCCCAGGCAGAGCGAATATACAGAAGAATACTGCGAACTTCCACCGCGGGAAGCTTGGGCAATCCCGCCATGGGTCGGCTATAGAATTCACCATTCACCAGGATGGTGTCTGTGAGGCCGTAGCGAAGCACGCAAGCCAATTCAGGACCGCCCTGCAGCACATAGTCGGCACCGGCCAGGGGAGGAATCAACTTCCCGAGGCCCATGCCGTCGGGCATGTGGCAGCTTTGGCAGTGCTGCTCATACAGTCGCTTTCCGGCATTGCTTGCCACCTCACCTCCCCCTTGAGTTACCAGGAAAAAGATGGCCATGAGGAGCAAAGGCCAGGTGTACCATACCCAGGTAGGAATTCCCTTGAACTTCATTCAGTTCCTTTTTGCTTCATTTCGGCCATCAGAAGAGGGATGTCTTCAATCAAGCGGTCCACATCCAAAGGATCGGTTCCTTCATAATAGCCTCTGATGTGATGATTCTGATCTACCAAAACCAGTTTACCAGTATGAAAAATTCCTCCATTGAGCGCGCCCGTGGCACTACCCGAAAGCAAATAATCATCCATCATGACTTCATACACATAATCTTCATCCGGTGTGGTGAGGAAATACCAATTATTGCTGCGTGCGCCCAAATCCCTTTTGTATCGGCTCAGCTCTTCGGAGGTGTCAAAGAGTGGATCAAGACTGTGTGATAGGATAAGAAAGTCGTTCTGAGTGCCGAAGGCCTCTTCCACTTTGAGCAGATTTTTGCTCATCATGGGGCAGATGTCTGGGCAGCGGGTAAAAAAGAAATCTGCAATGTAAATTTTTCCTTCGACAGTGGCTTGAGTCACGGGAGCGCCATTCTGATCGATAAAGGAAAAGCCCCCGATTTGATGAGGGATGGTGTCGCCAGATTCGGTAATTTGGGGAACCCCAATAATCGGGAATGTGTGGGGAACCGATTCTTCACATGAGAAGAGTAGCAAGGCTCCCAAAAAGGAGAAACTGAGATATTTCATTATTTGGAAATCAAGGCATTAACATCTGTATTCTGAAGAATCAAAGCAGCTTTGTCCATCGCAGATCCCATAAGATCGCGGGTATTCTCCATAGAAGTGAGCTGCAGATTGAGGTGTTCCAGCTTCTGCGCCTCGGCCCATGCAGAATCAGGTTCTGAGAAATTTCGCATCCAACTATTCATGGCAAATGTGCCAGAATCAATGGCAGAAATCCCGGCAACAATCTCCGCATATAGTGAGGGGTTAGACATAGAGTCCAATTGTCCCTTCGCTTCATTGAGCTGTCTTTTCAGGGCTTTGAGCTCCCCCATTTTCCCCATTTCAGCATTATGGAGATTCATGACCTCCTCATATAAACGCTCTGTGGCCGAGGGTGTGTTTGGTGATTCGCTTTTCTCTGTTTCGGCTCCACAAGAAGACAAAAGGAGGGCCAGGATTAACCAGACGAAGGTAAAAAACTTGGTATTCATCGTATGAAAGTGTTGACTAGGTGAAGTAGGATAACAAACATACGGATTTCTCACAGGGATGATCAACCAAACGCCCGGCCCTGACTATTCAGAACCGGGCGAAGTATTGACTTTTTAGCTACCTGCTATTCCACAACCAATCTCATGAAAGAACGAGAGCTGCCATCTGTCAATTCCACCAGGTAAACGCCGGCAGGAATCATTTGCAGAGAAAGCAGGGCGTTTGTCTCACCACGGCCCATGTTTTCGGTAAGGAGCAATTGCCCGACCATGTTTCTCAAGGAAACGGTAACGGGTAGGGATTCATGCCCAGACCAGCTCACCATGACTTGATTAGTTGCAGGATTAGGCGCCAAAGTCATGTTGAACGGATTGAGGAGCTCAGGCGCAATGCCCAGGCTTATGCTGTCGGCGGCAAAGATGAGGGTTGGGAATTTTTGTTCGCTACAATAAACATCCCCTTCTGCCGATTCCAGGCAAGCAGAATTGGAAAACTGCACTTCATTTCCGATTCGGATATCATCGATTCTCCACCCATCCACAGCGGTATTATCATCAGATAAGAACCTAAAACGAAGGAATAGCTGCTGACCAAGGAAGTTGCTGAGATCAATCTTGGTATTGATGAATCCACCACTTGAGCCCGAGAAAGCTGAAACAGCCCCGGCAGGGTTGTTGGCTCCAAGGGTGGTGTTATATCCGTTGGAGAGTATAAATGGCCCAAGATCAAGCCATTGACCACCTGACTGGGTGGGCAAAATTTCTACAATGCCGCCATCCCAGCCACCTTCAGTATTGTATTCGTGCCAGAAAGTCAGGGTAGAAGGCGACAGCAACGGTGCAATGGGAAGGGTAAGAATCTGGTCATTGGTATTCTCAGTATTGGGCACAAACCAGGAATGTGTTCCACTATAGGCTTTGGTGCTGTCCAGATACCACCCATCTCCTCCCACTTGCGCTGATTGCAGATAGGCAGATACTGATCCTTCGAGATCGTCATTGAAGCTAAAGGAGGAGGCCGCCGCAGATGCAGGCACCAGGGCCTCACATTCGCACACCACTACTTCTCCTGCCTTGATGGTGTCGATGGTCATGGTGACAATGTTTCCATTCACGGAAACCGGACAAGTCGCAGAATTGGCTACGAATTGGAGTGGCTCAGGCAGGGTATCCGTGATCACCACATTGGTTACGAGGGTATCCTTGAGATTGCTCAGGGTGAATTGATAGCGGAGATTTCCTCCTTGTTGTACAGATCCTGCGTCGGTTGTTTTTTCCATGTAGAGAATCTCCAGACAGAATGGCGGCAGATCAAATGCTTCTACGCCATCGGCGCGGCTGTCGGGATCGCCCTGATCTGCACTGTATCCCATGCCACGGCGAGCAAAGACCTCCCAAATGAGACAACGATTGGCAGCATCGTTATTCACCTGGTCGGCAAGCAAGATCGCGTCTCGTACATCGAGGAATCCGGGGCCACAGGGTTGTAGCTTGAGTCCGTCCATGACAAGTTGCATGGCCATATTGTTACCACCTGTACCATTATAGACATCACTATCAAATCCATACTCCTCAATCATTCTCCAATACAGGTCCCAGAGGGTGGCACACATCACCGATCCAACTCCATGAGGGATTGACAAGGTCTTGATGAGGTCGTAGGTATAGGGACTCAGCTGCATATTGGTGCTGTAGGGGAAATTCCGGATTCCTACGCCAGTCACGGGTTCGTCGATAGCGAAGGTTCCGATGCCCCGCGGATCGTTTCCAGTATCGCCAGCCTCTACGGTCATCACCAGGGAGAAAAAGTCGCTCCAACCTTCGCCGGCCTGCTCTTCATTGAAAAGACAGGAAGTAGAGGGGCCACCAGTGAGGCGGGTGGAAATGCCATGCCCGTATTCATGTGCAATGACACCATTGTCGAAACCGCCGTCACGGGCATTGGGATCGCCCTGATCAAAAATGGTGGCATTCACGATGCCAGCTTGCAAAGCATTTTTAATGAGGTTTCCGTCGGCTTGGGTGATCATGATGGCAGGGATGTTAATGGCTCCTGCATTTCCTCCGCCCATTTGAAAGGTGTTGCCGGGCGCATTGTTGACCACAATAACGGCAAGGGCTCCTGCCTGCTGACAGCGCAGCACCTTGGCCGGAAACTGGCATGTTCCGCGATCCACAAGGGCGATTTTGCCATCGAGGTCAGCTGGGTTCAGTATCCCGGTACAGATCTCGCTCCCACCGGTGCTATCTATGGCCAAGACGACATTTCTGGTAAGTGGGGTTAGCGGAATACCGGGGCCAAAATTGGCACCGGAAGCTGAATAAGACCCTGCAATTCCCGCAGGAGAATTGACGGTGAGCACATCGGGCGAACTACCTCCGTTGGCCCACAGAAACATCTGCATACGGCCAGGGTTGCCGTCGGGCGGTGTAGCAAAATTGGCATTATTAGATCCAGATCCGTCCTGTCCATCGGCAAGGACAAAATCTCCGGCTATGCCACCTTTCCCGTAATTATTCGCCTGAAAATTTCCGCTTACTTCGTCAAACCCATACTGATACCACACATCATGCATGAGGTTGTTCCAGAAAAAGAGGTTGGTGGTAGAAGCATCGAGGTAATTAATAGGAGCAACGCCCGTAGGCAAGGGATAGTCAAAGCTCAGTGTAGGGCCGGCATTTGGAGAAAGTCCGGTGCCATTATCGCCATTGCGATCTTCCTGGGCCCACACGTTGTTGCCTCTGGTGATGGTAAATTCTTCGCCAGTCAAGCCATCGGTGTCATGCCATCCAAAAGGGGATGCTGTGGCATTGGAAGGATCAGAAACGAGCTGCCGAACTCCATGGTTGGGGCTTTCTACCGGCATAGGGAAGACCCTGTATTCGGGTGTGGCCATGGGGCGAAATGGTGCATACAACTGAAGATCGTCTTTGGCCAGACGCAACTCATGCTGATGCGACTCCACGGCGGCGGCAATGGCCGAACCCGGCAATACAAGGCTCTCGGAATGTTTCCAACTACAGGTGACCACCCAATCTTCCTGTCCTAAAATCTGCTGGGTTTGGGCATCTACCCACACTCCCCACCAATGTTGATGGTCGGTGGTGTAGATCCGCAGCTCCCATGCAAGACGCACCTGCGAATTGGCTGCTTCGATCCAGGATAGTTTCACGGAAACAGGCTCATTTGAAAGCCCCGGAACAAGAAAGGAAGCAGCCAAAGTGGCACCTTGAGGGCGGGTATGAAGCTGGATAGAAGAATAATCAGACAAGCCCAGATGTGTAGCTGCTGCATTGATGGCTACCTCTGGAGAAATGGCAGGCTGCGCCGAGGGTGCTTTAGTAGCCAAATCCTTTACAAATCGATGATGAAGGCTGAGGACTTTTCCTTGCCAGATATTTGCGTTCAGAATGGCACCACGCAAGGCGATTCCGTTCCAGGTTTGCTGCAAATAAAGATGGGTGATGCCATTATGCGCGCTTGTGTATTGATCGGAAAGGGTTGCCAGCTCCCAGTCGAGGGGAGAAAGGCCGTAGGCTTCTCGATTTTGAGTTAAATAGGCATCAATCAGGGTTGTGCTTTTTTCGATGCTCGGCTGAGCAACAAGCAGGCCCATGGTGAAAGAAAAAATCAAAAACAGATCTCGGAAGATTCTCATAAAAAGAGGTTCAAAAAAAATTTAGGACTCAAAAGAGGAATTATCTGGGTATCTAGCTAGCAGTGGGTTTACAATAAAAAGGAAGGAAACCCTACATTCAATCCATCGATTCTGGCAGATGAAAGAAAATTTCCGGAACTTAAAGATAGCAACCACTAAGTTTGTTTCATGCCCTACGCCAATCGCTTGTTTAGAAGTAGCCTGCTCCTCTTCCTTTTAATATGTCATTCCCTTCTCACAGGTCAACCAACACCCGTAGAGAAGAATTCAGCTTTATCGGCCATTAACCTCGAGCCTAGTCCAGAAAATCTGGATTCCCTCATGAATCTGACCTCCATGGCCTATCATGCAGACATCAACCAGATGGAGAGTTTTGCTTTCCTCGCTATCAAAATGGCGCATACTCTTGGAGACTCGGCTAAGAAAGCTCTTGCCCTCAAATCCCTGGGGGTTACCTATGCCATCAGGGGGAATATATCAAAGGCGATAGAGCTGACCCTCCAGGCAGTCAAGCTATCTGAATCGTACGGAAAAGAAGAAGATCTTGCAAAAGCGAGGATCAACCTTGCGGGGCTATACTATGAGTTAGAAAATTGGGACCAAACCATCAATTTATCGAAACAACTATTGAACCAGGCCAGTGTGCTTAATAGCCCAATCCTGCTTGCAGCAGCAAATGAGGCATCGGGGATATCCTACTGGAAGCTACAAAAAGCAGATAGTGCAGAAATCCATCTTCAATGTGCCATGGAGTTATACAAGACTCTTTCTGGGCAGGAGGATCGTCTTGCCAATTGCATCAGCTCTTATGCAAGTATGCTGATAGACCTAAAAAAGTACGGCAAGGCCGCGGAACAATTTCGGCTTGCCAATAATCTATATCACCTTTCTAGTGATTTGGAGAACAATACCAGCTACATCCACTCCAAATTAGAGGAGGCAAAACTAAATATACTCACCAAAAACTATGCAATGGCGACAGAGCAACTGGCTTTTGTTCTGAAAGCAGGGAAACAGAAAAATTTTCCGGTTCATGTAAAAGATGCCTTGCTCCTCCAATCAAACCTTGATTCGATCAAAGGAAACTATCGACAATCATTGCTCACGCTTCATCAGCACCTCGCATTAAAAGATAGCCTGATGCGAACCATGAACGAACAGAAATACCAGGATTTACAAAATTTCAACGAGCGCGAAAAAGCCGCTGCCGACAATAAGCTTTTGACGGCCAAGCAGGAGCTAGCCCAAAACAAAATCCAAAACCAGCGAATCGTACTTACCCTTGTCCTCATCGCACTATTTGCTCTCACACTTCTGATCGGAGAACTTATCCGACGAAACAGGCATGTTCATCTCATCAACGACCGACTTGCGCACAATCAGGATATTATTCAGCAAAAAAATCAAACCTTGGAGGAGGCAAAAACCTTGCTTGTAGAGCAAAAAATTGAGCTGGAAGAACTAAATGACACAAAAGACCGGTGGTTTGGTGTGATCTCTCACGACTTTCGGCATCCGCTTACGGTCTTGCAGGGCGCGCTTGCCCTCATGTTAGATGAAGAACTCTCCCTGGAAGAACACAAAATGCTCGCACAGGACTTACAAAAGCGCTTTTTGCGCACTGCTAACTTATTGGATAATCTGCTGTTTTGGGCTCAAAACCAAATGGGCGGATGGCATGCCAGGGTCGAAAATACCGACATCAGATCCCTCCTACAGCCAGTAGTTGATATGGCCGACATTCGAGCTTCCGAAAAAGGGATCGCACTCCAACTTGATACCCCTGCAAACAATATTCAGATCGCAACGGATATTGAAGCCGTCAGGCACATCGTAAGAAACCTCATCGACAACGCCATCAAGTACTCCTATCCTGATCAAACCATTCTCATCAAAACAACAGAAACGCCTGAGAATTGGTTCATTACCGTGAAGGATGAAGGGATTGGAATACCCGAGAGCATCAAAAAGAGACTATTCAAAGATGTTATCTCTTCTTCGCCTGGCACCAAAAAAGAACGTGGTTCTGGCCTTGGCCTGGCCATTTCCCGCGATTTTGCTGTTTTTCTGAATGGTGATATTTCCGTAGAATCTACCGAAGGCGTAGGCACTACCTTTGTCCTGTCTCTTCGCAAAACTAACCCCCAGGGCGAATTCGTTTCTCACAACCAAGCCAAACATATATAACCTCATTCATGACCATCCTAAGGGTGCCCTTCAGATGGTCATGATCACAAGCATTTGGGGCAAATCGAATCGACTCTATTCGCTCTCCAGGTATTTTTCCATGAATTCCGTCATCTCCCACAGCATGTGAAGCACAGACTCGCGCGCGGAGTACCCATGGCTTTCATGGGGCAACATGACGAGCCTTGCCCGAGCGCCATGGCCTTTGAGTGCATTGTAGAAACGCTCACTTTGCATGGGATAGGTCCCAGCGTTGTTGTCGGCTGCGCCGTGAATCAACAAGATCGGATCTTTGATCTTATCGGCATTCATAAATGGCGACATGGTCATATACACATCCGGCGCCTCCCACAAGGTGCGCTCTTCAGATTGGAATCCGAAGGGGGTCAGTGTGCGATTATAGGCTCCGCTGCGAGCAATGCCGCAGGCAAACAGATCGCTGTGCGCAAGGAGGTTCGCCGTCATGAAAGCCCCGTATGAATGGCCCCCCACAGCCACTTTATCTGTATCGGCGATGCCCATCTCTACGAGCTTATCAATCGCTGCTTGCGCATTTCCCACCAATTGCTTCACAAAATTATCATTGGGTTCAGCATCGCCTTCGCCAATGATCGGCATGCCGGGGTCATCGAGGATGGCATATCCTTTCATAAGCCAAAAGAGCGGTGAGTACCACCCGATTCTGATAAACTGATAGGGTGATCCCTGCACCTGTCCGGCAGCCTCTGCAGACTTGAACTCTTCAGGGTAAGCCCACATCAATACCGGGATTCGGCCATCTCGGGCAGGCTGGTAGCCCGGTGGTAAATAGAGATTGCCATTCAACATGACCCCATCCTCGCGTTCATAGCGAATTGGCTGTTTCTCCACCCCGATGAGCTGTGGATATGGATGAGGAAAAGTAGTAATGGCAGACAGATCGCCCGATCTTAGGTGGCGCATGAAATAGTTGGGCGGGGTGTCTCGCGACTCTCTGCGCGTGAGCACAACCATGGTTTCGGTATCCACCACATATAGGGGATACTCATAAAATGGAGCTTCAGAATGCCACAAGCGCTCAATATGGCCGTCAGAAATGCGATAAGAGTCTAAAAAGGGAATATTCCCTTCTGCCGAAGCGCCGTCTCCGGTAAGGAAAAGGAGCTCTCCGCTTTGATCGGTTTGCAAAATGGTCTGACCAGCGCTGTTGCGCTTGGTTTCGAAGCTACCTGGGTCATTATAGCGGTCTTCCCAGGAGCGATCAAACAAGACTTTTTTGCGAAGCTGCGCATCGCCACAATCGGGCTCAATTTTGGAGGTAACGATCCTGCGGTTGGTCCACCAGTACTCTTGCACGATGGCGAGCTCTCCGTGCCCCCATGTGACATCGGCCGCGCGCAATTCAAAATCAAGGTCAAACACTGGCTCGCCCTCGAAGGGCGCTGTGAGGTGATACATTTTGTCTCTGACAGGAACCTCTTTCGCGGGGTCTCCTCCGTCCTGAGCCTCGATCCAGTAGAGGCTAGCCTCTACATCCGATCGCCAATCCAGGTCACGAGGGCCTTCTCGCGTGGCCATAAATCCCTTGGGGATTGTCTCTCCATTGGGAATCGAGGTGATGGTGCGCACAAATTCACCGCTGGTTTTCCAAACTTCAATTTCACGGGGAAACCGGCCATAGGTGACCAGATAACTAAAGGGGCGGGCAAGTTTATCCACGAGAAGATATTTCCCATCTGGCGAGGGCGTAGCACTCAAATAAAGATCTTGCTTGCCGATCAGGGATTCCTCCCCACTTACCGATATTATGACCAGTTCTGAGGTGGCATAATAGGAAAAGATGGCCTCATCATAGCGATCCTGCAACAGATCCTGATAGGTGCGCACGGCGGCTACTTCGCCATCATTTTCAGAAATAACGGGACCATCAGGCACGAGAGGCCTCACAGGCACGGAACCCCGGCGTGGAATGGCCCGAATCAGGAGGCCATCGCTGCCTGGCATCCAGGTGATTGGACTGCCGCTGATAGCGGCATTCACCTCAAAATCCCCTAATCTTCGTGCTTTTCTTTGCTCAATATCGATGAGCCAGGCTTCGAGACCTGTGTCAGTAGTTTGAGTAAATGCGGCAAAATTACCATTTGGTGCCCAGCTAAGGTAGCTGAGCTTGAGGGGATTGGGCAATCCCTCTACTTCAAATTGTTGCCCATCACTCATGCGTTGAAGGGTGAGACCCACGACGTGGGTACCACGACTCGGACCATTGGTACGAGGGTTGATGCGAAGGCCCGCGAGGCGGAGCTCTGGTTGTGCAAGCTCCTCAATAGAAGGCAGGCTCGGCGTCTGGGCCAGAAACATCCACGTGAGCGGGCGATTGAGGCTCACAGAAGGAGCGGGAGCAGCATCGATCAGGGAAACCATGTCTTGTGGCGGAACCTGATACACGAGCTTCTCCTGGGCATGAATCTCTGTCATGGGCGAAAGATAGAGAGACGCGATAGAAATCAGAATGATCCAGTGGTTGAATTGGAAAAGATTTCTCATCACAAAAATAATTATGGGTGAAAAGACATGGAAAAGATCTTCTTAAGACTGATCCACAAATTCTTGAAAGGATTCGCGATAGGAATTGCTGATCGGGATTTCACGACCTGCAATCCTGATTCTATGGTTATGAACCAGCTCAATGTGGTGAATGCCGATGATGTATGACTTGTGTACCCGCATGAATTTTGTGGGCGGGAGTTTTTCCAAAATCCTGGTCATGCTCATGAGCGTGAGGATTTTTTGTTTGCCTGTGTGAACGGCAACGTAATCTCTCATTCCCTCAATGAATAGGATATCATCATAATTCACTTTAAAAAACCGTGTATCAGATTTGATAAAGAGATAATCACCAAAGCCATCTTTGGGCAGATCGGCCATGGCCTTTTTCTCTCGAAATGCTTTGTTTACGGCTTTGAGAAAGCGATCAAACGGGATAGGCTTGAGCAAATAATCAGTCGCATCGAGTTCATAGCTATCCACGGCATATTGAGAATAGGCAGTGGTGAAGATGATCATGGGGAGCTTGGAGAGGCTTTCGAGGAGCTGCATGCCGGTGAGGTCGGGCATATTAATGTCGAGGAAAATGAGATCTACCTCTTCATTTCTCAAAAACTGAATGGCTTCCAGCGGGTTTCCGAAGGTACTTAGCAGCTCCAATTCAGGGATTTTCCCGGCAAATCTTTTGATCACTTCCAGCGCCAAAGGCTCATCGTCCACGGCAATACATCTTAATCCACTCATATTGAAATGGTCAGGGTTACTTCAAATTCGCTACCAAGCGGCCCAAAATCGAGCTGGTAGCGGCCCGGATACAAAAGATCCAGCCTTTTTTTCACATTATCCAATCCAATCCCCCCAAACTCGTCCAACACAGGCGTATTCACGTCATGAATCGAGTTATTAACCCAAAACTGCAATTTTCCTTCGCCTTCAGAAAGCCGAATATAGACATGGGAATCTCTCGCCGTGCTGATACCAAATTTGAACGCATTCTCAACAAAGGGAATCAACAGCATGGGGGCAATGGATTTGCCGCGCACCTCCCCTTCTACGTCAAACCTGATGACAGTTTTGCCATTGAGTCTTAGTTTTTGAAGGGAAATATAATTTTCAAGATAGGCGATCTCCTTTTCGAGCAACACTTCGGTGTCGTTGCTTTCATAGAGCATATAACGCATCAATTGGGAGAGCATGGCAATTCCCTCGGCGGTAGGTTCATCGTCGTTTTGAAAAGCGAGGGCGTAGAGGCTGTTGAGCACATTGAACAAAAAGTGAGGATTCACCTGATGCTTGAGGGCTTTCAACTCAGCGCGGAGCTTTTCTTGCTCCAGGTCTCGCTGCACCTGCCGGTCGCGAAACCATGCAGAGGTAAATCCATAAAAATTGGCGCCGATCAGCACCAAACCACTCACCACAAAATTGGTGGACATCCAATTCCACAAAGAGCGAAACCCAAGGCCGTTTCCCTCCGGCGCGACCGAATAAGACAACACCCGATGCGCGAAAAAGTAGTCGATCACACTTTCCACCAACACAAACCCAATAAGCCAAACCAGATTATTCAATAGCAGGGGTGGAAACCACTTTTGCGTAGGAATGCGAGGGATAGAATACAAATAGAACCCGTAAAACAAACACAGGTTGAGGGCGAAGCCATAGAGGAAAAACCAGAGGGTCTCTATTTGCCCAAATACTTTGAGCGAAAAGGCCCCAAGGCCCAGGGGTTCTGGACAAAAAACCACAAACACCACACCCCAAAAAAGGATGTGCCCACCTACCTTGATCAGCCTGGAAAGAATTTGATTCATGACCTTGCAACCTAGCAAAAGCAGGTTCAATCAGCAACCACATTGGTCGAGGCGGACTCTCTATTCGTAGAAAAAACAACTGGAAAATGGACTTGGCGACACAAAAAGCATCAAACCCACCATAGCTCTGGTTCACGATCCTGAGAAGACACTATTCCAACACCTCAAAAGCCTGTTAGCTAAATAGGGACGCAAATATTCGTTTTTAGGGGGTCGAACATTCACAGCGAGCTGGAAACAAGCCTTTCGATCTGTTTAATTTTCCTTTACCCTAGATCTTATCATGTCACGGCTTGTTTTCACTATGTCCATCTTTAGAAAAAACCTTCATCTCGACCTGCCCTGATCCCATAGAATCGTCTCCTTCGCGACCCCATCAATCCGAGTCCTGCATTTATTTTCAGAAAAAGGAAGCACCTGATCCAATCATTCAAAATTGATCCCTATTTTGCCCATGAAATTTTAAAATCGACCCAGATAGCTATGATCAGGACCTTCTTGATGAGTGTGGTGCTCACCTCACTTCTTGTGGCTTGCGAAACCCCAAAAGCGCGCACCGACCTTGGCGAAGGCCTCTTTGCCGATATTGAAACCAAACATGGAGAGATCATCCTGAGGCTCGCCTATGACAAAGCTCCCCTCACGGTAGCCAATTTTATTGGCCTGGCAGAAGGCACGATTCCCAATGAGATCAAACCGGCAGGTGAGCCCTATTTTGATGGCATGACCTTCCACCGAGTAGAGCCCGGCTTTGTGATCCAGGGCGGCGATCCGCTTGCCAATGGCATGGGCACCCCAGGCTACAAGTTTCGCCAGGAAATTCACCCCGATCTCTCGCACAACGTCGCAGGTACACTCGCCATGGCCAACTCAGGTCCAGGCACCAATGGCAGCCAATTCTACATCACCATGGCCCCAAGGACCGACCTCGACGGCAGATATAACATATTCGGCTATGTAGCAGAAGGTCTGGAGAATGTGTACAAAGTCCAGCGAAACGATACCATTCTGTCGGTCAGGATTTATCGGAATGGCGAAGCTGCCAAGGCTTTTGATGCACCCGCTGTCTGGGAAAAGGAGAAATAGTTCGCCTCCACTTCTGATAGCGATCCAATTGCTAAAAATCATCCTCGTTTGATCTTCCGCGCCCTCTGCGAGCTCCGCGATGATCCACTACCCTGAGCAGGCTACTAACAATGTGGCGCCACTCCGCCACAACACTCGTAGTGGGCTCCGGCCTGTCGGCCTTTCGATACCAATAAGTGGCATTCACCAGATCGCCTTCCTTGCGGTGAAGGTAGGCATGTACCCACGCGCTATCTGCATCCGTGGCATCATTCACCAGATCATGGGCCTTGGCCCAATCACCTTGCGCATCGTGCCAAAGCGATTGAAGGGCAGGCGAGAGTCGTGCAGGTGGATGCTCCTCTCTCAGTGTGGCAAAAAAATCGGTGAAGTCCATCTGCGAATCTAGGGAGGGATTATCAAGTTGGCAAAAAAAACAGCTGTCTGGTTTGTCACAACTATTTACCACCTTGGCAGTTCTACTCAGCGATTATCAGAATTTAAGGTAATATCAGTTGAAAATTATCATCATTGGTGCCGGAATCGGCGGTTTGGCCACTTCGATCCGCCTGCGTGTAGCTGGACATGAAGTAGCGATATTTGAAGCTGCCTCGCAGCCCGGTGGCAAGCTCTCCGAAATCCGGGCTGATGGCTTCCGGTGGGATGCAGGCCCTTCCCTCTTCACCATGCCACAGCTCGTCACGGAGCTGTTTGAACTTGCCGGAAGGCGTCCCGAAGACTTTTTCGAATACGAGGCTTTGCCCATCATCACACGATACTTCTATGAAGATGGTACCCTGATCAACGCATTTCATGACCCAGAGGCATTTATCCAGGAGCTTCTGCTAAAAACAGACGAGAAGGAGACCAACATTCGGTCATTACTCGCCAAAAGCGCAGAACTCTATGAGATCACCAACCACGTTTTTTTGGAGCGATCGCTCCACAAGCTGTCCACCTATCTGAGGAAAGAAACCCTCCGATCTGCCCTTCAGGTTCATAAACTCGACGCCTTTCGCTCGATGCACGCCTCCAATACCAAGCGATTTGCCGACCCGCGTGTGGTGCAATTATTCGACCGGTATGCCACCTACAATGGGTCTGATCCCTATCAGGCTCCCGCTACCCTCAACATCATTCCCCATCTCGAGCATAGCATGGGCGCTTTTTTTCCAAAAGGCGGCATGTATGCCATCACGCAAGCCCTGTTTGGGTTGGCCCAAGACTTAGGCGTTGACTTTCATTTTGAGACGCCCGTGCAACGCATCACCGTCGATAACGGCAGGGTGTCAGGGATTGTGGTGGATGGCGAGCAGATACCTGCCGATGCCGTGGTGAGTAATGCCGACATCGTCCCGACGTATCGAAAATTACTACCCACTCAAAAGGCACCTGAGATGGTGCTGAGCCAGCCGAGAAGTAGTTCTGCCCTCATTTTTTATTGGGGAATGAACAAGGCATTCCCTCAACTTGATACGCACAACATATTCTTCTCAGACAATTACGAAGAGGAATTCCGGCAAATCTGGAAAGTCAAATCATTGAGTTCTGACCCTACCGTGTATGTCTTTGTGAGCAGCAAGGTAGAGCCAACCGATGCACCTTCAGGCTGCGAAAACTGGTTTGTGATGATCAACACACCTGCCAACACAGGCCAGGATTGGGAGAGCTTGATCGCGGAAGCGCGCGAGCACATTCTCCAGAAACTAGATCGAAATCTGGGAGAAGACGTGCAAAGCCACATCATTTCCCAGAGCATTCTGGACCCACGCAGCATTGAGTCGCGCACCTCTTCTCATCAAGGTGCCCTCTACGGCAGTAGCTCCAACAATCCCATGGCGGCTTTTCTTCGCCATCCCAATTTTTCGCGTAAGCTTTCTGGGCTGTATTTTTGCGGCGGATCTGTGCATCCGGGAGGCGGCATACCACTGTGCCTCTTGTCTGCCAGAATTGCCACCGACTGCATGGAAGAGGACTTCGCAAAATCCTGATTTTCATTTCACGTTCAGTACAGCGCAGAAATATCTTATTTGTTCCCGTATCTTTCCGACTCTTCTGTTCGACTTATATCCCCACTCCTAGCCCGTCAATCAATGATTCCCGCAGCCCCTACGCCGTTTGGACGATGGTTTTGGAAAACATTTTGCAAGCAGAGTATTCGCCTGTGTTTTGAAGACATGAAGTTGGAGCCTGCCGTTACCCTAGACCCAACAAAGGCTACCCTCATGATCGGCAATCACATCAGTTGGTGGGATGGTTTTTGGCCAATAGAGATGAACCGCAGGCTGTGGAATAGGGATTACTTTGTGATGATGCTGGAATCTCAGCTAGAGATTCGGCCATTTTTGAGGCGCGGAGGCGCCTTTTCGATTCAGCCCGGCCATCGGTCAATGATTGATAGCATTCGCTATGCAGCCAATCTGCTGGCAGATCCACAAAACCTTGTCTTGATATTCCCTCAAGGACGAATTCACTCTCAGTATGATCGCAGTTTTGAGTTTGCTCCGGGGGCAGAGAAAATCCTGCAAAAGGCCACCAAACCAGTTCAGGTTGTGTTCTATGCGGCCTTCCTCGACTATGGATCTACAGCTCGTCCAGTTCTTCGAATGGCTCTCACTTTCTGGGACCAGAATTCTGAGGAGTCGCTGGCATCAGCTTATAAGTCCTTTTTTGAAGAGCAGGAAAGGAGTCAAATTCATGCTGTGCTGAGTCAGCACGAAGACTAATGCTGTGTCTATCCTTAGCCCTTAACAGCCCCTTCCTCTTCGATTCTCTTTTGCCAGGCAATGGCCTTCTCCATCGTAATCTCGGTGATGGATATGAGATCCGAAATACTCATGCCCATGTTCAGACCATTTTTGAAGACCTTGAAAAAAGTGTTTTCCTTGGCAATTTGGAGTCCCAGCTGAATACCTATCTGAATGCCTAACTCAATACCTTCCTGAATGCCCTGCTCGATGCCTTTGGTCACCCCCTCCTTGATGGCTCTGTCGTAGATGGTCATAGCTTTTCGTTTGAGTGAATCATCAAGAGGTTCAAACACCTTCTCGGGATCTTGACTAATTGAAAGGTCGCCTTCTCACAGGCAACAGAACTCTAATTGCAACTACTTCTCCCCTTCCTCTTCGATCTTCTTTTTCCAAGCAAGGGCCTTCTCCATTGTAATCCCCGTGAGGGATATGAGATCCGCAATACTCATGCCCTTGTCCAGACCATTTTTGAAGACCTTAAAAAGGGCGTCTTCGTTGCCAATTTCTTTGCCCATTTCTTTGCCCTGCTCGATGCCTTTAGTCACCCCCTCCTGTATGGCTCTGTCGTAGATGGTCATAGCTTTTCGTTTGAGTGAATCATCAAGATTTTCAAACACCTTGTTGGGATCTTGCTTGATGTCTGAAACCTGAAATAAATATAAAATAATTCTCTGGATGATACGCGACGAAAGTTCGTTGGTTTCGCTGAAGTCGAGCCCCCAAAAGATGTCGTTCATCCGAGAAACAATGGCTTTATGTCGGCTGAGCTTGAGGGCCATGAAGGAGTTTTTCACCCAATTATTCTCCATGCTCATCAGCTCTTCCTCACTGAATTGGCTCAAGTCGGTGAGCAGATAGTCAAACCCCGGAATGAAGGCCTTAATCTGCTCATCAATCCCTGTAAAATCGGAGATCACAGGACGGAGCTTCCATTTTTGCTTGCCGTGATACACCACCACTGGAATCACGGGGGTGAGTCGCTTGGGAGGGGGTTGAGCTTTGCGCTGCTCTTCGTAAGCATTGAGCAGATAGCGGAGCAATTGTAGCCATGGCATGGCCTCTACATAGCTTTTATGCTCAAATAAGATGGAAATCTTGACTTTCTCTTTGCCATATTGACAGGAATAGATGATGTCGGATAAGTTTTCCGCCAATTTCTGATCGAGAAAACTTCCGTTTTCTCGGTGGAGAGACGTCAAATCTAGTCGCTCACTGAGCGACTTAGGGATGAAATGGGTGAGATAGTCCCGCACAACCGCTACCTCCGAAAAGGTCGCTCGAAAAAAGTGATCATGAGGCTTACGGGATGGAGTGAGATCAGGCAAGGCGTACTCATTATTTTACTAAAAGTAGAAAGTCGCAGCCAAAAATACAAATATAATTAGTACAAAATACTCAAAAATGGAGCAATTTGGCCAAAAATCCCATCATTAATCGATATGCTACCAAATCACGTAGAGCAGCCCTCCTCTGACCGACAACGCTCGACCTGTATCGGGCGTGACCAACCCCTGGAGGTGATCTGCCATCAGGTAAAGAGTCACAAATTGGTTTTCACCAATGCTGATCACCCCTTTGGCCATGGCACCAAACCCAAATGCCTGCCAGCGACTGCTCGATACATTCAGGCCAAAAGAAGCAACATCCACGGAGGAGTCACTGCTTTTCGAAATGCCATACATTGCTGACAGAGAGCCAGATGGCAGGTATTCTCCCCCCATCCATTGCTGCAAATGAAATGCGCCGAATATCCGTACCGGACCCTGGTGGAACCCCATCCCAACATACCCTCTGGGTAGCAAGGCCTGGGCCTGGGTGCCCTCAGTCAGGCCCGGAAGAAACAAGTCATTCAGCGTATCGAGGCGGAACAAGCTGTCAGAGAGCGGAAAAATATCTTGAAACAATGGGCCGCCCACCAATCCACTGGTGCCAAAACTTGCATTTACTGAGCGGCTGCTTCCCTTCCAGTTGATTGTCCCCAGATTGCTCACTGCTGCTTCTACAGAGAGGAGATCATTGATCTGCCAGTCCAGTCCAAGTACCGCGCTGACTCCCCATCCGCTGCTTCCTTGAAATTCATTGTACTGGGCTCGGAGAAAAACAGAATCTGCATCCGGCCCGGTGTAGAGTGACAGGGTGTTTACATCAATGATCTGGGCACCCATGCCTTGAATGATGCCAATCCCAGCACCAACCCTGACCTGCTCCCGATCACCAAATGGCTTAGCATAGGCCAGTTGCAACTCCTGGGTACGCACATTTTGAAAGGCCAAATCGGATCCTCCTTTGGTCTGGTTTTGAAAAGGCACATTGCCATAAAGTCCCAGTTCTACCAAATCTCTCCCCGGCACAGATACCCTCAAGTCAACACCTTGGGCATAACCAATGGAAAACCGGTGGCCGCGAAAATTGGTTTGCACCTGGGCTTGGATCGACGCATCTGTCCAAACATATTCCTTGCCGTTGAAACTATTTACCCAGTCTGCCTTTTCTGTTTCATCCAAAAATGAATCCGATTGATTGAGCCAGCCATAGGGAAGGGCCGTGCTGCCGTATCTGGTCCCGGCATCCACTCCAACCTTGATCACACCTTCCTGTAGCGGAGCGAGATGCGAGGGCTGAATGCGTGCATGCGCAGTGAGCTCTGGATTGAGCAATAGCTGTTGGTATGACTGTCCAGTGAGTTGCAGTGGTGCAAATAGAGACAGGAGCAGCAGGAGAAAAAATATCTGTTTCATTCAGGATAAACTGAGGCAAAAAAAATGGAATGGTGCAATCGCTGGGGACTCTCTCCTTATTCATTGACTGTCACAGGAAATTGGACGGTGATCTGTGCCTTGACCTTGTAGTCTGCGTAGAATTTCACATCTGCATTGGAAGGCCGCGTGTCCAATTCATAGCGAAACACGATTCTAGTGCCTGTTTCCAGGACTGACTCCAGGGTTTCCCGCGTGATGGAAAGTTCCAGTATAGACCTTGCAGCTTCACCTGTGCGCCCATTTCCCTGGGGCGTGGCGGCTGTGAGCAGAAAGTCATCGGCAAGGATGTAGATGGTATTCCCAGAAGCATTCTGAATCTGCGCATTTACCAGTCCTTGCAACGGAAAATCGTTGTCGATGAGCAGACGAATCACACCGGCTTCTGCGGGAATGTCCTGAACAGGACCGGGAGACAAGAGGCTCGTGTCCTCAATGATCAGGGTTTCCAGCACTCCTTCGAGGGGGAGTTCCAGATCCACCATGGCTTTGATCTCGCTGCGATCAGTCGCAAAGTCATCAAAGTTGAGCGAATTGTTGTCGGTATTGGTGGTTAGGCGAATGTCGTAATGCAGCTCATCGGCTTCCATTTCCAGGATTTGCACGAGGTTGCTTTCCGTTTTGTCAAACACCAGTGTGGTACGCGCCACGCCAAAGGTATCGGGCAAATAAGGACGATTCAGGGCAATTGGGCCGCCCAACAAGGCGCCCGTGGTAAGTCTGGCAGAAGCGCCATTCTGCGAATTGGTGGCCGTAAGATCGCGAATCTCCATGCTGCCATCTACCCCAAGGCCATTGTCGAGCACAAGGCTGATCGTGGGATTTGAAAAACGCACCCTTCCGACATTCAATCCATCACGCCACTTTACCCCCACAACCCCTTCAAACTCATAGGTATCAGACCCAAAGTAACCACTGGCAAAAGTAGGCTTGAGATCTTCGACCAAAAAAGTAAGGGTAAGGCTATCCTCTTGATCCATTGTCACGAGCTTGCCTGAATACAGCAACTCTGCCCTGAAATAGTCCGAAAGCTTGTTCCACGTAGTGCCTCCGAGGCTCATGTCGATAGAAAACCCTTCCAAATCCTGCGAGGCGCTTTGGCTTCTCACGCCATTGGTTGGGGCAGGAAGAATTTTGAGGGAAACCTCAGGGCTACTGCCCAATCCGTCGGTCGCATTGTCGATCCGATAGATGGTATAGAGGGAGTCCTCAATGGTAGTCGTGGTTTGCGTGCTGATCTTGCCCGAGAGCACATTCATCTGCCTGATCCTCACCGCAGAGCTTCCCTCCCCAAAGGCGTAGTCGGTATTGCGGGTTTGCTCCAGCACGGTCTGTGCCGGAAAGACGGCGGTTGCCTCTTTGGCCTTGAGGTCGCGCGCCACGAGCACCACCTCCACATATTCACTGGTGTCGATGGGCACATTGGTGCTATCCCGAAGATCGAGGTTGATCAATTCGCCAATCAACTGACTCTCAATTTCTATCCCAGACAAATCATAAGTCCTTGTGCGCGATGCTTTGGAGGGAATGACCAAAAAGGTGTCGCGAACGATGGGCGGGCCTGGTAAGGTGGCATTTTTTACCTCCAATACTACATTCTCCAACGTAAGCGGAAATTCATTGCTGATGGTAAGATCCAGAAAGCCAGAATCCATCAGGGCATATTCAAAGAAACTGGAAGCATCAATGGGAATGGTCCCGGAAGAAAGCCCCGGAACTCCTGGCACAAATGGCAGGGTTTTGTTGTGGTTGTTATTGATCAACTGCCCGAGAATGTTGCCTTGAGCGGCAAGTTGTGTGGCAAGTTGCCCCATGGTCACCTGCTGATTGATGGTATCAGTATTGAGGCTGATGCTGTCGAGTCGCACCGCAAATCCCAGCTCCACATCAGGAAAATCCACCAAATCAGCCAGAGAAATACTCGTAAGGGTATCCCTAAAAACAAGGGCAAAAACACCTTCGTCATTGACCGACAGGGTGGTGTCCTGGATGATGTCCTCCAGGCCGCTTTCTGAGGTGGCGAGCGGAAGAATCCAATCTGAATTCCATCTCAGGTTGGTGAGCGTATCCACCCTGCAACTTGTGAGGAGGAGTAGCAGGAGGGAAAATAGGAGAATTGGAGTTGGCAATCGTCTGATCATGGATTTGGCGCTAAGGGATAATTATTCCAAAGAATGAGATCTCCGGAGGGGGAATATCCGGTGATGGTGTCGATGAGAGGGCGCAGCATGAGCCGGTCAAATGTTTCGCCCTGAGCTTTGGCTGTGACCCTGATCCGGCCTTGCGGGATGAGCAGGGTGTCACGAGCAATGGCCCATTCTCCCCACACATCACGGGTATTGATGGTCATGATGCGCTCAGTAAAAACCTCTTTGTCGCCAGAAAATTGCTTGACAAAGAGCCTGGGAAGATAATTTGTTTCGAGGCCCATGTGAATCCAGACGGAAAGTTCCCACGCTTCAGAAGCTCGATGCGGTGGGATGTCACCCTCCCAAAGGAGATCGTCCGCTCGTGTGCAGGTACGGGCAAAGTCGCCCGGCATGGCAGTTGGCTCATCGCCAAAGCCCTCCCAGATGCCAAGATGGCCAGACTGAGGTTGATGAGTAGATCGAAGAGCCATTTTCCAATCCGTATCGGCCCGAATGGCATCTACAGGCAGGAGTGCCAGCATCATCTCCCCAGCACTACCCAAAGGCTTCGTGTTCGAGATGAGCCACTTTTCTCCTTCAGTATAAGGTGCGTCAGGATAAATCAAGACCAAAATCGGCCGATCATCCTGCAATTGATCTGCCCAATCGCGCTCAATGAGCGGGTGTGAGATGAGTTGAATGGATTTGCGACTAGCAGAAAGGGAGGCTCTTGCAG
>JANQTF010000187.1:0-15006 GCA_030731845.1 Bacteroidia bacterium
CAGGCGCATAGCGACTGCCACCTTTCCCAGATCCTGCTACTCTGAGATCTTTACACGCTAATAAACCTTAACCGGACGGCTATGGGGGTTTGGGGCCCATTTGTAGGGATGCACCTGCCGGGCATCCCTGCGTAACTGATTCGTTACGGGGTTTTTAGCCGATTTGTAGGGATGCACCTGCCGGGCATCCCTGCGTAACTGCGGGAGCATATACGCCCCTAAAAAATCCGGAAAAGTATTTAATTGCATTCGCCATATAACGATGTTAGATTTTATTTCGCGTGATTATGTCTTCCTATCTTATTCACATCCAATCCAGAGTTGCTAGCGGGGCATCTAACCCTTATTTGCCAAAGGATCAGGTGTGAGGGGTAAGAAAATTCTCACACCGTTAAAAATTATTTGTATGATAGAAAAGACGGCGGCCATTTCATTCCCTCATAGCTTGGTTTCCCTCCTTAAAGACTTGAGGCCTGCTGCTAGCCTGGGCGGTCCCCTCCTGCATTAATAAAAAAATCCTGACCGTGGATGGTCAGGTTTTTTTATTCTCAGGATGATTGTCCTATTACAGGACCATTCTTTGAGCAGGATCGACTCAGGCTTTCAGCCCCTACCGCTTTCTCTCTTTATCCACTCGATCATCTACTGCCGCACCACGCGCTCGCTCAGGCGCTGTCCCTGCGCATTTTCCAGAAGCAGATAGTAGATCCCAGCAGGCATTCTGTCCATGTCGATGGTCGAGCCTACGTGGAGGATGCTTCTGACTTGCCGGCCTTGTTGGTCAAACATCGTGGCCTGCCAGTCGCCGGTGGGCAACTCCAGGTTCAGCGTTTCCAGCACTGGATTGGGATATATCCTGAGGCTTTCGTTTATCCAGACACTGCGCACTTCTGAATAATCCATTCTGCCATCAAAATCCACCTGACGAAGGCGATAGAAATTCTCGCCGGAGGTGGGGAGGAGATCGGTAAACAGGTAGTGGCTTTCCTCGGTGCTAAATCCTGCTGCTTCTACCTGCCCGATTTCTGTCCAGGCAGCCTTGTCGCTGCTGCGCTCCACGCCAAAGTAGTGGCTGTTGCTTTCGCTGGCCGTGGCCCAGCTCAGATCCACACCCTTTGTGGCTGATGTGGCTTCGAAGGAGATCCATTCCACGGGAAAGGCGCTTAATTCTCCGGCAGTGAAATCTGAAAAACCTGTAACAGTTCCTGTGATCTGGTTGGAGGCCGCGCTCACAGGACCGAGAACCGTCCATCCGCTGCTGTATTTGCCACCATAATATTCAGATTCGGTGCCGACGATGTCAGCATCCACGTAGGTGGCAGCCACATCACAGCTGAAGTCAGTGATCCCGGAGGTGCTAGCCGTCCAGTATCTGTTGATATAGTTGCTCGAAGACGTATTGTTGGGGTGCTTGCTCGCGGTGAGAGATACGTCGGCATAGGCTGAGGCAAAGCTGCCGCTGGTGAAATTGAGGGCGATGGGGGAATAATTAGTTCCATCACCGACGGGGAAGGTGAAACTGCCAGTACTGCTGTAGCCTTTGCGGAGGGTGCCGGAGGTGGCGTTGATATGATTGCTGTTTCCGGGAACACCAGCGATGGAAGCAGCGCTGTTGATGGTGAGGGTCTGGCTGTTGAGATCTACAATTCCACTGGACAGGGTGATGCTGCTTGTGATGGTGAGAGCGGATTCGAGGGTAACCCCAGCAGCATTATTGACAGTCCAGGAACCGAAGCTCGTGCTGCCTCCCCCTCGGAGGATTTGAGTGGCACTGCCAGAAAAAGTTACCCGACCGCTGGTGGCGAAGGCACCTTCGTTGGTGAGGTTTCCACTCAGGGTGAGGTCGCCCGTGTGGCTCATGGAAGCTGCGGCATCTACATAGAAATTGCGGGCGGTTATGTTGCCAGAGGCGGGCGCGTTGGTAGCAGCATTCCAGGCAAAGACGCCTACGTCTTCACCAGCGGGCACGGTGCCGCTGCCCCAGTTGGCGGCGTTGCTCCAATCGCTGCTTTCGCTGCCGATTCAGGTGTTGAAGGGCGCGGCGGCGACCCAGTCGGTGGCCGGAGTCATGTTGGTGAGGGTGCCGTTGTGGCCATTGCTGCTATAATCGTAAACAGTTGTTTGACCACTGGAAGGTTGCTGATCGCAGCGGTAGTAAGACAGCAGATTGGCTTCATCACCGTCGAGGGTGCGATCTTTGTAAGCGAGGATTTCGGCTTGGGTGCGCACGTCGGACCAGATGCGGACCTCGTCTGCCTTGATATTGGCATACAAACCTGCTCCGACCCCGTTGTAATCAGCCCCTACAGAAAACCGATTGGTCGCAGCGGTACTAAAACTTCCCTGCCCGGTAGCACTCCCTACCAAAGCGCCGTTAGCATAAATGGAAATCGTTCCAGCGTCATAGATAAAGGCCAGATGATGCCATACATTCGTCTGGCTGATGATAAAGGTAGAGGTTACAACGTAAGTCCCGCTGCCATCATACACGTACAATGCAATTTGGTTTGCCGCAGTTTTGTAAGGAACAAATCGAATCAAATTATTTGTCGTGCGGTGGATATTCATCAGGTTTTGCTGATTGGTCAGGGAGTTGAAGGAAAACCAGCCTTCGACGGTGATGGAGGAGGTAGCGGTAGCATTGAGCGGAGCAAAGAAATAATCATTCACCCCGTCAAAATCCAGCGCCATGCGCGGCCCTGCAAGCGCCCCGGAGGTTTTCCAGATGGGGGCATTGGCGATCGTCCCGGTATAGGAATTGGTCGAATTATCTGTGAGGCTTGTTCCTGAGCCATCGGACATCTGGTAATAAGCCAACAAGTTGCCTTCGCTCCCGGTGAGCTCTTTGTGCATATAGGCCTGAATCTCTGCCTGGGTGCGCACGTCCGACCAAACCCGAATCTCCTCCAGGTCGCCCGTGAAATAAGAGTCAGGCTCCCTTGTTCCTCCATTATACAATACCCCGATGTCGGTTTGATTTACGGAAGGGCTACCGCCCACGGTCCCGGTATTATCCAGGACTCCATCAACATACAGCGTAATGCTGGAACCGTTTTTACTGGCAGCCACATGGTGCCATTCGCCATCGTTGATCGAAGCATTGCTAATCAGTGATACCCAACCCCCATCATTAATGCCGAATTCCAGCTTGCCCAAAGAGGCTCTGAACTCTACCACTACATTACTGGTCACCGTATTACCCAAGGAAAGAATATCGCTTCTTGACTTGGAATCCGTTGTCCGGATCCATGCCTCATAGGTCATGGTCGAGGAGAAGGGAATAGATCCACAATTCACATAATCGTCCACCCCATCAAAGTCAAGGGCGTAGCCGCCTTGAGCATGAAGCAAGGAGGATGAACAAGAGATCAGAAAGAGAGCAAGTAAGAAGAAACGAGTAAGAACCCTTGATTCCATAACAACGAAATATTTTTTCAATTTTCATTTAATCCAATTGCTGGATAATACTACTATTTTGACATTCTACATCAATAGATTCAGAAACATTTCAAACGGCAAGGATTGTCCGAATGCCTGATCCATCTACTCATTTGACTGCATTACTGTGCGGCTAAGAAAAATGGAACCTTTTCTTTGTGTTTTCCTGAAGGGAAACAACATCTTTCGGCCCTTCGAGCTGGAGATGCGCTTCTTCATGATAAATCCTCTAGGTTAATCAGGCAGCTGGGATTCACCCTTACCCGAACGATTATGGGATATCTCTCTCCCTTGTTCATGTGAAGAGACTTGGATAGTACCAAAATCGGTGGTTTCACTTCCTTGTGTTGCACAAAACCCGAAGGGTATTTTCCTCATTTTCCTAAAAAACACCTTGCCCGCAATCCCTCGCTCACCAAGTGAACGAAGACTGCGGGCAAGGTGCCACGGAGATCGGCTGTATGCCTTTTGCTGCTAATTCAGGACTAATTTGGAAATACCCTGTCGATTCCTGGCCTCATCTGTCACACGCAAGAGGTAAACGCCTCGTGGCAAACGGTCGTACGCCAACTCTCCTGATGATTGGTTGAGATAAACGGAGGAAAGGAGTTTTCCTGACAGATCCAGAATTTCTAGTTTGAGCAAGTATCCCGGACTGCTTCCTTGCCACGCGTAGCTCAACTTCCCATCTGATGGATTTGGATACACGGAAAATCCCAATTCTTCGAGGCTGCTGTTCTCGATTGAGAGGGTGGCGTAGGTAGCCTGAACGGCGGCGAATGCATCGAGCTTGCCATAGCCCCAGCTCGGGTTGGGCGTGGCCCCGGTAAAGGCATCTGAGCGGGCGGTTTGGTGCAGAATGGTTCGAATCTGCTCGGTGGAGAGGGCAGGATTGACCTGAAGCATCAGCGCCACTACGCCCACGAGGGTGGGCGCGGCACCACTCACGGCATTTTGAAGTCCATAGTAGCCATTGCTCCCTTGCATCATATTGAATCGAAACTGAGAATAGTAGGTGTCCGGGCTGTAAGCCCCGATGCTCAGCTCACCCGGCACGGCAATGTCCACGCCCAGGCGACCATCGAGGGTGGGGCCTTCGCTGCTGCCGATCCAGAGATCGCCCTGAGCCCCTTGTCCTGAGCGGCTGCGGGGGATGCCGTCAAGGTCCACATAGGTATAATCGAAGACATAATCGGTTGGTGCAAGGATGTTGTGAGCAGAAGCAAAATCATTGATGCTTGCCCCTTCATACAGGTGATTGAGAAAGGCATTGTTGCTGTAAAAATTCGAGGGATTGAGCGAGGCAAAATAGCTTCCATCGACGATGGTATTTCCGGCCAAAAAAACCTTGTAAACCCCTGTATCTCCATTAAAATCGACCATGATCTGGCGCTGCCCGTTATCGGCATTGGCAAAATCCTGATCGCTGCCGCGATGATAATAGGTAATGCCCGGTGTTCCTTGTACAGAGGATGTCTGATTGGTGGCAGGTGTGGGCAGAGCGCCGGTAGCAGGTCCTGTGGGTCGAACGATGGACACGCCGAAGCGGTCGTCGCCGCTATACCAGATTTCGAGGCGCAGGTTGCCTGCTTGTCCTTTTCGGAACTGGAGTTCGGAAGTACCTCCCTGTGCCAGGGTATCAGCGGCGCGGTTGGCGGCACCGCCATCATCGCCCACACCGCAGATGAGCACGCGGCCTTCGCCTGCAAATTCTTCCATGGCTCGGCTGATCTCACTGCTGCCATCAGTGGGGCCTCCGATGGAGCCGAGGTTGAGGAGCGCCACCACGGGCAGCCCGAGTTCGATGCTTTTGTCTTTGACAAATTGCAAGGCGATGGGCAGAAAAGCGGGGTTGTAGAAACCTGCCTGCCCGGCAATGTTGCCCGTGGCAGGGAAATAGTCGTGGGTCACTTTGACTGAGATGATGGCGGCGCCGGGCGCAGCTCCGCGGTATGGCGCGCCAACCATGGCGCTCCCATCGCCTGCGGCGATTCCTGTGCAGGCTGTGCCATGACCAAAGCGATCTGTAGATCCAAGCAGTGTGCCAGAGCTCAGGGCCTGATCAATTTGATCACGGGTGAAGATGGTACCCACGCCATAAGGATTGCCGGGGTCGTTGGCTCCAGCCGGATTGATCATGTCATAGATGTATGCGATGCGGGTCTTGCCATCGGCATCCACAAAATCGGGATGGGTATAGTCGATGCCCCGCTCGATCATCGCGACAATGGTACCGCTGCCATCGAGGTTGTATTGCTGATAGACCTGGTCGAGGCGGGTTTCGGCGCGGAGTGCGTCGCCCTGAGTTTGGGCAAAAGCCCTGGTACTGAGAAATGCCAGCAGGAGGAAGAGAAAATGTTTGGGCGTCATGACAAATATGTAAAATCTGATAGGATGTCGAGGCGTACTGCAGAAAGCGCACTCTTTTCTTTATGCAGAGAAAAAGCGAAACGTTAACATCCTATCTTCATTTTCTGAATGAATAAAACAAGCCCGACCGATGATGGCCAGGCTTGTATTATTCTCATCCTTGATTGTCCTGCGTCGGGACGATTCTCTAAAGGAACGGTCAAAAAAATATGGTCTATTTTTAGCTTGATCCATTCACCGGGCTCAATAATGCCCAATAAACTCCGTCCCGATGATGTGCTGATAGTCGTTGACCCGGTCAATGTACCACAGGCCACGTTCGTAATAGAGTACGGTGAGCGAGGTGTTGTGAATGATGGTGCGGTAGGTCATGGTGGGCGTAGATTGCATCAGGCCCCGGAGCAAAGTTTTGATCGCAAAGCCGTGGGTATAAGCCCCCACCACGGTGGGTTGCTCGCTCTGTCCATGGGTAGCTGCGACTCCTTCGAGCCATCGGTACATGCGTGCTTCGACGTCGCGCTGAGACTCACCATTAGGCGGGCGAAAGTCATAGGGATCTGCGCGAACGATGGTGAGCTGCTCGGGTGTGTAGATCTCCGTCCGCACTTTGCCTTCCCAATCGCCCTGGCTCAGTTCGAGGAGTTCGGGCCGCAACCGTAAATCAGGAACATTAGGTAGATAGCTGCATGAAATCTGGGCGGTGCTTTGCGTGCGGACAGCTGTTGAGGAATAGAGGGCATCGAAGGTGAGACCTTCCGTGGCAAACCGTTGCCCCAGCAGATGAGATTGTTGCTCCCCACGCTCAGAGAGGGCGTAGTGGTTACTTTGCCCGCCCACCAGATGATGGTTAACGTTTCCGAGGCTTTCGGCGTGGCGAATGAGATATAATGACAACATACGAATCGGTGAAATCGCTTGCAAGAAAACGATTTCACCGGGCCGCCCAAAGGCAGAATTAAGATTTGTGGACAAAAGGAGAAAATCTATGTTGTTCCTGACAGAACAGGCTCGACAACATAGCTCTGGATGGCATTAGAATTTGTATCTCACGTTCTTCACGTTTTTGAAATACTGCATCGAGATAAAAGACACCATGACACCAGAAAAAGTAGATTCCCAAAACATGATCACAGGTAGCACTTCAAGATTAAGCTTTCCGAAGGCCATATTGGCTTCTACAATTTGCCCTATCTGAGGCACAATTCCGCGTAAATACACGAGAGAAGAAATTCCAATAATCAAGCCACTGAGCATAGAAATCAAGAGACCAATGGCCCAGCCATCTAGATAATTGGTATTCTTATGCTCACTTCGGTGGAAATAATCTCTCAAGCCAAGACAAACACCAAATGCCAGAAAAAAGATATTAAAAAAGCGAAGATCGACCAGGTGCTCTGGCGCTATCATGGCTACCGATATCAGGTAAAGTGCCAGCAATGAACTGGTAAACACGCTATACCGAAACACGACAGCATAAAAGGAAGAAGAGGGAATAAGATTGCGGAGATAGTTTATTAGATTATTCATATACTTTATTATTCGAGATAATCCTCGAATTGTTACCTATTTTTTACAGAACATTCCGAATCCTGTTTCTCCCGGGGATTTTTTGCCACTTAGCCGAAAGGCCACCGAAGCAAGTAGTTGATCTCTGCCCATGCAAGCATTTTCATATTTGGTCGTCTGATCCTTTGTCGTATGGTATTATTTTTGTCTGAATCGGGGTCAACCCCCATCAGCCTCATTTTTTTTCTATCCCCACTGTTCATGCACAAACTGCTATTTACGCTCTTTTTTACCGTCATTTTTGCTATTACCATGGTCGGGAGTCTTGTTCTCTTCGCCCAAACCTCAAAGATCCAACCTACACAAAGCGTTCAGGAATTTATCCCAGGGCCTGTTTACCAGGAATACAACAAAATCTGGAATGCTGATGAAGGGATGGCTCACTTTTTTGAGTGCCTTGAGGAATTGATGGAGAGCAAGCGTGATCGGGTTACCATCGTTCACATCGGCGATTCGCATATTCAGGCCGATTGGTTTTCCGGATCGGTAAGAATGAGCCTTCAGCAACAGTTTGGAAATGCTGGCCGCGGATTGGTTTTCCCTTTTCGCCAGGCCAATACCAATGCACCGCCCGATATTACCTCCTATAGTAACGTATCCTGGAGTTCTCGCCGCATATCATCTACCCGATCTTACCCTCCGGTAGGCATTAGTGGATTTGGACTACAAACCAATGCTCCAGACTTTCGCCTTTCGTTGCAGATTGTGCCCAACAATCAGGGGCTTGATTATTCTTTCGACCGGGTCAATTTTTTCACAGACAAGGGGCCTTACTCTTATGACTTGTGGGTAGGAGAATCCACTCCGCAGCCTAGTGCGATTCCCTCAGGTGGGTCTTCGGCTGGCGTGATGAAGCACAAAATCGTACCTGGAGAGTCATTGGCCTCCATTTCCCGGCAATATCAATGCACAGTGGAAGAACTCATGGCCTGGAACGGCCTGGTTGATTCACGCATTTATGCGGGCAACTCGCTCAAAGTTTCGGCTCCCAATACTTCTCAGCGCCAAGCGGCGGTGGTGGCTACTCCGGCGCAGCGTGATGGCATGCAGCTTGACCTCTCCTCTCGCAGCCTCGTGCCCCACTTTAGCAGCATGCGATTACCAAAACCAGTAACACAGATCACCTTTTCCGGCATGAAATCTTCTGCCGCGCAGGAGCATTTGATCCTTTACGGGCTTGTGCTCGAAAAAGAAGAATCGCCGGGGGTGCTCTATCATGGCATCGGTGCCAATGGCGCCCGCGTGGACAACTACCTCCACTCCGATATATTTTGGGAACAGCTAGCCGCGCTGCAACCCGATCTTGTGATCATTTCCCTGGGCACAAATGAGACAGTTTCCAGTTCATTTAGGCCAGAAATATTTGCAAGAAAAATAGATCAGATGGTACATTTGGTCCGAAAAGCCGCTCCCGAGACTTCTGTTCTTTTGACCACACCGCCCGATGCTCTTTCCCAAAGAATCAAGGCCAACCCAGCCATGCAAGGAGCTAGTCAATCGCTGATGAAACTTTCGCTTGACAACGGCTATGCAGCTTGGGATTTTTTGGGCGTGATGGGAGGAAGCGGCTCTATTTTTGAGTGGCAAAGACATGGTCTTGCCCAACCCGATGGCATACATCTCACCAAGGCCGGATACGAACTTCAGGCTTCACTTTTGCACCATGCCCTGATGGAGGCTTATGGATACTACCTCTCTCATACATCCCGATAACTGGCCTGAGCTACTGCGCAGGCTTTTTGTATTCGATCCTGCCCACAGGTTGGCTTTCCCTACCTGGGAGTTTCTTGTGCTATTTCTGCTCTTTCTTGGAGGCTATCTCTTTTTGGTGAATAAAAAGCCACTCAGAGTCTTGTACATTTTTGCCTTCTCGCTTTTTTTCTATTACAAAAGCGATGGGATACACTTTGTGTTGCTGCTGCTCTCCACTGTGGTGGACTACCTGCTTGGCATCATGATCTATGCCTATCAGCTCGAAGAAGTTCCCTATCGGCAAGTCCGCATTTTTAGAAAAACCAGGTATCTGGTGGACTTACAAAAGCTCGCTTCCTTTAGCGAAGAGACCAATGGACCTGCCTCCGCCATTTTTCCAACTAAGGGAATAGGCTCTTTGCTCGTCATTCCTTTCCGGTTATTGGGAGAAATTTGCCTCACAGCCCTGGACCGTGGCACCTACTGGATCGTGGCTCCCTACAAGGAATTTGGGCGACAGCGACTCTTTCTACTCCTGAGTGTATTCGTAAACCTTGGTTTGCTGGCATTTTTCAAATACACCAATTTCCTCATTGGCAGCTACAATGATCTTACCGATGGGGCCATCACGTTTTCGGATATCGCCTTGCCGGTTGGCATTTCTTTTTTCACCTTCCAGACGATGTCCTATACCATCGACATCTTCCGGGGGAAACTCGAGCCGCTCCTCCGCTTTCTCGATTTTGGCTTTTTCGTGAGCTTTTTCCCCCAACTTGTGGCAGGGCCCATTGTGCGGGCCTCTCAGTTTTTGCCACAGATTCGGGCCGATATCCGCGTTACACAAGAAGACCTTGGCCGGGGATTGTTCCTCATCTGCACTGGCCTATTCAAGAAGGCCGTGATCTCCGATTTTATCGCCGGAGGCTTCATTGACCCAGTATTTGAAGAACCTGCCCTCTACACCGGTTTCGAAAACCTGATGGCCGTATATGGATATGCCTTGCAGATATACTGCGATTTTTCTGGCTATTCAGACATCGCCATTGGCATTGGGCTGCTGCTTGGGTTTCGATTGCCGATCAATTTCATGGCACCCTATCAATCGGCGAGTATCCGGGAGTTTTGGCGGCGATGGCACATTTCTCTGAGTACCTGGCTCCGTGATTATCTCTATGTGTCGTTGGGAGGCAATAGAAAAGGAAGATTCAGGACCTATGTGAACCTGATGCTCACCATGATCCTCGGCGGCTTATGGCACGGCGCAAGTTGGCGATTTGTGATTTGGGGAACCCTCCACGGGGTCATGCTGGCTTTTGACAGAATGCTCACGGATACGAGAATTTGGGTGAGAACGAAAGTGTCCGAATGGTTTGACAGGCTCGATCAGATTGTGGTAGAAGCACATGAAGGGCACACGCAGGCCACAGGATTTCAGGAGTGGCTGGTGCAAGCCCGCTGGTATATGCAAGGCTGGGTATGGGTCACATTCAGGGTAGTAGGCCATCTGGTTGGCCTGATCTTCACCTTTCACTTTGTGTGTTTCACCTGGATATTTTTCAGGGCCACAAGCATGGAGAAAGCCAATGACATGATTCGCAATATCTGGTACAACTTCCATGCAGAGGTGGCCTGGCAGATGTTTGGCTCTTACAAATATGTATTCCTGATGATGTTTTTCGGCTATATCCTCCACTTTGTGCCAGAGGAGTTTGACAATCGTCTCGAAAACGGATTTGCCCGCGTGCCCATCATGGCACAATCTGCGATCCTTGCCGTCATTATGTATTGCGTCTTACAAAGCCAAACCTTCAATGGCGGTCAGCCATTTATCTACTTCCAGTTTTAGAAAGACTGTAGAATGAAAATGTAGCCTCCTTTTTTTCAGGCCTCCTTTTTTCACCGCAAAGTCGCCAAGGAAGACGCAAAGGTTTATTAGGAAGTTGAGAGCTAACAGGAAGAAAACATTGCCCAACCCCTCCGTCTTTCTCCTCATCTCCCTATCTCTGTGTAAAAAAACCACTACCAAAGGTAAAAACCCACCATTTACCTCTATTTCCATATACCTTCCCCCAACCTCTTACTCCTCCCCCCGATACATCTGACTCCAGGTCCTGCCGAGATCGAGGCCGAGGGTAAACTCATGCGATGGACCGAAGGTCGTGCCAACTGTTCGGGATTGGGTGAGCATAAAATCTGCACTGTAGGCGAGAATAAAGGCATTGCCCTGATAGGCAAAGAAGCTCGTGAAGAGCCAATCGGTGCGGTAGCCGATGCCCAAAATGATCTGTTCATTGGCCAGGAACCACTTCATGGTGCCCTCAATCTGATAGGGTGCGCCCGTGGTTTTTTTCACCAACAAGGAAGGCTCCATCGAAAAGGACTCATACTCCACGCGATAGCCAGCCATGAAAAAGTAGTGGCGATACAACTGACTGAGCAAAGCTGCATTGGAGGTGGTGCTGAGGTAGGAGCCAAAGTTGGTTTGAATCAAATTGGGGGCAGATATTCCGGCGAAGAAACGGTCGTTGTACCAATAGGCACCAAAAGAAGCATCGCTGAGTGTGATCCCCTGCCCTGCTCCAACCGCAGCCGGATCGTTGGCCTGCACAAAAGCTATGCGCTCCGTGCGAAGTCGGTATTGGATCATTTTTCCGGCAAAGCCAAATGAGAGGGTGTTCTGCCCCAATTTGCCGGATTCGCCTACTGGCATGCGGTAGGCATAGGCGATCTGAATACCGGTGCGAAGGGTAGGACCCGTAGCATCGGAAAATAAAATGGCGCCCACCCCGCTTTTCTCATCTGTGCGGCCATGATAACTCAAGGTATGGGTGCGTGGTGCCCCCGGAAATGATTGCCACTGCTGCCTCGTATTGATCCGAAGCTCATGGCTGACCTGGGTCCCCGCCACCGCCGGATTGATCAGGAATCCATTGAGCCGATATTGGGAATACATGGGTTCCTGCTGTGCCATCAAGGTGCTGATAGCCAGCATACAGATCACAAGCAAGCCCATCTTCAATCGTATATTTTTCCTCATCTCACAATGCTTAGGGTTCCTTTATACTCTCGCCAGTTGCCTTCAATCAGCAATCTCACGATGTAGTAATATGTGCCAACCGGAAGATGCTCCCCTTGTGAACGCCCATCCCAGTTTTGCTGATAATCCAGACTATAAAACAGGCGCTGACCCCAACGGTTGAAGACCTGCACCTCATTGCCCTCATAACGAGCGATGCAGGGGAGCTCCCAAAAATCGTTGATCCCGTCGAAATTGGGAGAAAATCCCATATCTTGTGCCAGACAATCTGGCGCATCAGAGAGCGCAATTTCAAACGGTTCCTGCACCACGCAGCCATTGGCATCTGTGACCATCAGGAGATAATTTCCTCCAGCCAAGCCCGTCTCCTCGATCAAAGATCCTCCACTACTCCACTGAAAAAGATAGGGTTCTACCCCACCCTTCACAACAGCCGAGGCAGTGCCAGAGTTGGCACCGCCATCTGGCGTGCTATTTACCACTACCCGTAACAGGGGGGAGGAGACAAGCGTCACCTCAGCGGTGTCGCGGCAGCCGTTGGCATCACTCGTGAAAACCCGGTAGGTGCCGGGGCGGAGATTCTGAATCATTGGTCCCATGGGTCCATGATCCCACAAATGCACAAAAGGCGCTTCACCAGCGATCACCTCCAGAGAAACCTGCCCGTTCTCGTCTCCAAAACAGACGGGGTTGGTGGCATTTGCCAATATCACAGGGGCTTCGGCTCTCTCAATCTGATAGCTTTCAGAGATTTCGCACCCATTTTGGTCTGTCATGGTCACGCGGTATTCGCCGGTTGAAAGCCCAAACAGGGAAGAGCTCGTGGGACCGTGGTTCCAGCGCCAACTTCTTGTGCCAGTGCCTCCAAAGCCGCTCAGGATGAGGGCCCCATCGCGGTTTCCTTCACAGGAGGGTTTGCGCTGATCCAGGTAAATGAGCAACGGAGAGGGTGCCGAAATACTGAGACTTTCGCTACGAGTCAGGCCATTGGCATCAGTCACGGTGATCTCATAAGTGCCCGGCCCCAGGCTATCTACAAAGCTACTTCGAAGGCTCGCATCGTGACTCCAGAAGAGGGTATAGGGCGGCACGCCTCCTTCGATGACAGCTTGCAGGGCAGCATCTTGCTGGCCAGCGCAGCTGATCATCGCACCACCGTAGGTGATGGCAGGAAGCAGTCTGAGCACCAATTCTGGTGGTGTGAGAAGGTCCAGGGTATCGGTGATGGCGCAGCCTGTGAGAGAATCGGTGATGGTTATGAGCTGAGGTCCGCCCGGCAGGTTGCTTGCCGTGGGGCTATTCACCCCCGGCGCAGCAGACCAGAGATACGCATAAGCACCTGATCCCCCCGTCACCTGCACCGTAGCACTCCCATCTGTTTCGCCCGATCCACTTACCGCAAATCCTGAATAATCGCTGGTGACAGTGGTGCTGAGAACCAACTCCACCACATTCATCGACAGAGAATTTTGGGACAAAATGGCACAGCCAGTTGCGGTCACCAATTGAATCGGTTGGTTGGTCGTGGCCAGGAGCGCTCCGATAAAGGAGACCCCATAGATCCTGTATTCGCCTGGTGCATAGATATTGGCATCAAACTGGGCGGATGGCAGCACCTGAAGCAGATAGTCGAAGGGGTCGGTAAGCAAGTATGCGTAGTTGCTATTTCCGGTAAAAGAATGCGAGAGGGTAACAGGGTCGCTGACCTGATCCCGGCAAACAAAGGCGGGCAGGTTGCCCGAGATGGAACTATTTTGTGCGAGACATGGCGGAGCAGGATTCACAACCCGCACCCGATCTATCCCCACGTCGAGCAGGGCTTGATGGCCAAACCCGTCGATCCGGATTCTCACCTGGGTAGAGAGCAAAGCTGTGGGAATGGACCAGGACAGGGTGGTCCAGGCACCATACCACGCAGAGTCGCTACCAAGCAGAGTCCAGCTTTGGCCGTTGTCGTCCGATACGTAGAGAGAAATACCATCGCCTTCGCCGAGAGCCGGGCCAGGATTCACGAGGCACATCTGCACTTCGAGGGAAGCCCCAAGGTAGCTTGATAAATTGAGAGATGGGCTGATGAGCGAGCTGATCTGTCCGCTTTGAGCCTGAGAAGAAGGAAACCGAAGGAAAGAACCACTGAAATCGCAGCCAGAAATGGCTGGTCGGGAAGATGCGGGCAAGCTATCAGCCGGAGCCCAGGCAGGACCTTGGCTTTGGAGAGTCCAGCCTTGTGGCGCGCCATTGCTCCAGGTAGAAAAAGACTCCGAATAAATGGTTGTCTGACCAAAGAGAACTAACCCGAGACTCCAGAAAAACAGAAAGAATAGACCTCGAAGCCCCGCACACACAGACAAAAATTCACGCATATTTCCTCGATTGCATCTTGCCAATTAAGTTTTCAGAAGGGAAGGAAGGAAATCTTGAACATAAAGTACCTCGCTCCTGACCTACCTCTGCTTGATATCGCGGCAAATACTTACGAACATTCCGAAAATCCATATTTCCGAGTGCGAAATGCGAAAAATGGAGGGTGGATAACCCTCGTAAGGGTTTTGAACCCTTACAAGGGTTGGGAATTGGGGATTGTTGGAGAACCTTTGTAAGTAACCCTCCTAGATAACCCTCCTAAGGGTTTGGAACCCTTAGGAGGGGTGGGAATTGGCGGGTTGGGAATCGGAGATTATTCAGGATATTGGGACAATAGTAACAAACGCTATATCACACCATCAGCCACCACAACTAGCTACACAATGAACATTCTCGGAGGAATCCTGACCATTTTGGCGCTCGTTTTCCTGCTCGGGTGCCAAACCGATCAGCAGCCTTCCGCCGTATTTCCCATCCATTTATCGGAAAATTCTCCCACCTCCTCATGATCCATCCCTCCACAGCCCTGGGGTCGCTTC
>JANQTF010000187.1:15016-16880 GCA_030731845.1 Bacteroidia bacterium
GAACATTCCCGGAGGAATCCTGCCCATTCTGATGCTCGCACTCCTCCTCGGGTGCCAGACCGGTCAGGAGCCTTCCCCCGCCGCATTTCCCATCATCTTACCAGAAAATTCTCCCACCTCCTCATGATCCATCCCTCCACAGCCCTGGGGTCGCTTCTCCTGTTCTGCCTCCTGACCGGGAGCAGTGAAAGCCCCAAAAAGGAGTTGGCACGGCCCAACATCCTGTTTGTGTCTATCGACGATCTGCGTCCCAATGTGGGTGCGTATGGAGACAGCATCGCCATTACCCCCCACATAGATCAGTTGGCGGCTGAGGGCATGACCTTCATGCAGACCTTCTGTCAGGCAGCGGTGTGTGCGCCCTCGCGGGCCAGCCTGATGACGGGCCTCAGGCCAGACTCTACGAGGGTGTGGCATCTGGGCGACAAGTTTCGGGTCATTAACCCCGACGCCGTCACGATGCCCCAGTATTTCTCCCGGCATGGGTATCACACCGTCAACATCGGAAAGATTTTTCACAACTACATGCCCGACTCCCTTTCCTGGGATGAACCCGATCTGCGCCCCGCACGATACCTGCGGGAAGATTGGCTCAACAGGGATGGCGAGACCTTTTATATCAGCGAAGAAGTGAACGAATCTCAGGCCAGAAAAAGGGATTCGCTGCTAAAACTCAACCCCATTCGCTATGCCGATGGCTGGAACACCGGGCCCGCCTGGGAAGCCGCCGATGTGCACGACACCATGTACTATGATGGCGCTCAGACTACCCTGGCCAAACAAACCCTGAGCCGCCTCGCCAAGATGGACGAACCCTTTTTCATGGGACTTGGATATTTTCGCCCACATCTGCCATTTGCCGTGCCCAAGAAGTACTGGGACATGTATGATCCCCTTGACATTCCCTTGCCTCCCAACCCCAACCTTCCAGAAAATGCCCCGCTCTATTCCATGAATTCGATGTATGAGCTGCGCCATTACGATGGCTTTCACCACATCGGCCATCCCACCTCCGACTACCGAATGGGCGAAGACACTGTGAGGTTGCTCAGGCAAGGCTACTACGCCAGCGTAAGCTATGTTGATGCCCTGCTGGGCGATCTGATTGCCCACATGAAAACCCTCGGCATCTACGAGAATACCATCATCATCGTGTGGGGAGATCATGGCTGGAAGTTGGGGGATCACAATAGCTGGGGCAAAATGACCAACTATAACATTGACTTGAAGGTCCCCATGATCATTCGCTACCCAAATCAGGAAAATCGGGGCGCACAAACCTATGCCATGACCGAGTTGGTGGATATGTTTCCTTCTTTGTGTGAGTTGGCAAACATAGAAATCCCCGATTACATGCAAGGAAGCAGCTTTGTGCCCCTGTGCAAAAACCCCGATCTGCCCTGGAAACAGGCAGTCTTCAGTCAGTTTCACCGCCGACCCAACGTCTCGGCTGATGGGCAGCGATACATGGGCTATTCCCTCAACACCCCGCAATATCACTACATCGAATGGTATGGCTGGGACCATCGCAGCGGCACAAGGGGAGAGCTGAAGGGAATCGAGCTGTACAACACGAAAAATGATCCGTATGAGACGGTCAATGTCGCCCATGTGGAAGAACTCCAGGAACTGTGCAAGGCCTTGTCCACCCAGCTGGCAGATGGCTGGCGAAAGGCATTGCCCGATGCGGGGGAATAGATACCCCACGTAGTATAACCCTCCTAAGTATTGATAACCCTCCTAAGGGTTTGGAACCCTTAGGAGGGTTGGGAATTGGAAGGTTGGAAATCGGAAATTCGTTTTCCTGATCAACATGTGGCCCTTCCTGCTGATCGGGATTTCGGCTTTCTTGGGGATTCGAATG
>JANQTF010000188.1:0-11669 GCA_030731845.1 Bacteroidia bacterium
ATGGAGGACAGATAGCCATGATTTGCAAAATCGAAGATGCTCCAGTACTCGGAGAGGCGGTTTTCTACGGGCGTGCCGCTCATCGCGATCCGGCTGCGAGCCTTGAGGCTCTTGATGGCCTTGGTTTGGGCTGTGCCCGGATTCTTGATCGCCTGGGCCTCATCGATGATAAGCATTCGCCATCGAATCTTTGTCAACATGGCCTGATCTGATCGCGCCACGCCATAGGTGGTGAGGACCACATCCACGCCCTCAAGGTCCAATTTTCGTGTGGGGCCATGAAAAATAAACGCCTGAAGGTGAGGGGCAAATTTTTGAATTTCGCGCTGCCAGTTAGACAGCAAGGAGGTCGGCACGACCACTAGGGCTTTTTGCTTGTCGAGCTGCCCCGTGTCCTTGAGCGACGCCAGAAAAGAAATGACCTGAATGGTTTTGCCGAGGCCCATGTCGTCGGCGAGAATGGAGCCAAATCCTACGCGATCATTTTTGTGCAGCCAGGAAAATCCTCTCACCTGATATTCCCGCAGGGTGGCCTGAAGCGTTTCTGGCGGCGCAATGGCCTCTTGCTCCACAAGCTCGCGGATGATTTTTTGGGCTTTCTTGCTCAGCTTGGCTGGGCCTCCGTCATAGCTTTCGGTGAGGCCTACCTGGAGCACGGTTTCGGGACTCACCTTCGGTTCTTCGTCCAATTTCCGAAGGAGGGTCTTCATTTCCTTGTCGTCGATGAGCACATAGCTATCCTGAATTTTGATGAGCCCGCGCATCTGATTCACCTGCCTCAGAAACTCCCTGGGATCCAAAAACTGATCGCCGATGGCCACTTTCCACTGAAATTGGAGCATTTCCTTGAGGTTCAGGAAGGATTGAGCCGCGTGAGGATTCCCAAATTCCTGGATCTCCAGGGTGGCTTGTGGGCGCAGCACCCGCTTCAGTGCCTTTGGCAGCAGGATCCGAATGCCCATGAGCTCAAAAGCTGGCAAGGTCTCGGTGAGCACGGCTACAAATCGCTCTCCGCTGAGCTTAATGGCCTGCTTACCCTTGCTGTTGATGATTTCACTTACCTGGGGCAAGAATGGCGTGAGCGAAGCGAGGTCCTGCATCAACCGGAGAGTGGCCTGCTGAGATTGCTCCCCGGAAAACAGGTCTTCCAGCGACTGGAATGGCGCCAGAGAATCTTGCTTATTCTCCACCCAAAAACTCAGGGAAAAGCCTGGCTCATCTTCTTCGATCTTGAGGACAATGGCATTGTCGCGATCGCCTAACTCAAACCGCTGCAGCCACTGCCAAATGGCTTTGAGTGTCTCCGCATCGCCGAATCCTTGGGGTTTGAAGGTAAATGTTTCGAAAAAAAAGTCGGTCACATCGTCCCAATCGTCGATTAAGGTTTCGAATCGGGCCACCTCCTCGATCATCAGCGACAGCAAAAAGCGCACTTGACCCGCCTTATCCAGATACCTGGTATCCTTTTTTACCCGCTGAATGAGCTGCAACTCAGATGGCCACCCCGCCACAAACACCTGAAAGAGAGACTTCACCACCGGATCAAGCGTGGCGGGAACCCAGCGCAGCAACACCTGATCTTTGGGCAAGCCAATGAGCTGAGGAATCATGCCCCCTTGGGCGATGAGGTGCCGGGCAAATTGCCACAATGCTTTGAGATACCTCAGCACCGGAACAGGATGATGAAGCTCCATCTGCTCCAAGCCCCCGATGAATTTACGCATGGATATGGGAACCGATTCCTGTCCCGCTATTCCCCGATGCTGAATCACGGAGGTCACCTGAAGCACCTCATCAAGCGCGATGGTGAGGCCCTCGAGGTCATAGGGAAATTCCACCATGACATTAGGCCCCTGATAGGTCGATTCGAGCCGCCCGATTTTGGTGTACCACCGCTCCAGCAATTTGTGAAAGTCTTTGGCCGGATAAAAAGCAGGCCTGGGATCGAGCAGGCGGAGTAATTTATCGCGACATTCCGGAATCTTGCTAAAGTTAAGAGCGGCGAGGGTTGTTGACACATCCACCGAAGGAGATAGATCAGGCTCTTGCCTGATGAATTGTTCCCATGTGGGCACCTGCGAATTGCGGGATTCGGAGGAGGTATGGCCTCTGGCCTCCAGCTCAGTGAGCAAGTCGAGACCGCGAAGCTCAAACAAGAGAAAGGGGCTCTTGTCCACCTCATTGGCAAGGAGATAAAAAACGGCAGCCAGGTGCTTGCAGGGAACTGCATAATCAGGGCAGGAGCAGGTGGCCTTCACATCCCTCCATGATTTGGGAAAGAGTTCGATACCGATTTCGCGCAGCTCGGTGGCCAACTCCGGTGGAATCTGCCGATTGAGAAGTTGGGAGAGCAGATAGGGATGGTTGGCCACCATTTGAACCACGTCCTGCCGGGCAATGGAGGAAAAAGGGTGGAGAGAAATCGTCTGCTTGTAAGGGCTCTTGCGAGACCCTTGCACCTTTGCCGAGACGGTAGCGCCTTTTATGTCCACGCTCAACACCGCCCCTTTGTTGGCGTAGGTGCGACCGCGAGGCAGGCGGTTGCTAAAATCGATTCTTTCCAGGGCTTGCAGGAACTGCTGCCCCCACCATGTATTTCCGTAGGTTTTGCGCATCACGTTCTTTCTATTCGAAAACTACTGATTTTCTCAGGATTGTGCCTTTCCCCTTTTTATTACCGGGTAGAAAAAATCATTTCCTCTTTCCCTCCCCTTCTTAGAACAGATTTTGCTACCGTAACACAAGTCGCGGATACGCCGTAATGGGGCATCTTTATTCCAAGTCCTCCATGACGGCTCTCATCCCGCATTGAAAATTCGAGGCAAACATATCTAATCCTTCCATTATCCTGATATATTCGAATTCATATTCTTGCACTTCACCAACTTCCACCTACATGAAACAGTCCTTATGCTTCCTCCTGTTCCTTAGCTCCCTCTCTCCCCTTGCTGCCCAATGCCCGCCGCAGGGCGATGTCATGGAGATTGGCATGGGGCTCAATGGGCTCGCCTACTGGAGTCCGGAGCTGCCTTTTAAGAACCTGATCCTCATGGCCGATGACAAATTTCTCACCTTTCCCGAAGATGGATCAGGGCCCTGGAATACGGAATTAGCAGGCGAATTAAGCTATGATAGCCAGGGCTATCCGATAGCGATTCCGCAGATGACAAGTCAGGGTGCGCAAAAGGTGCGGCTCGTGCTCACCGCCGATGGCTATGCGCCTCAAGGCAATTATGCCTTTTTGTATGATGGCCAGGGGCAAATCAGCTTTTACGGCGCTACCGTGAAGCGCAGTGAAACGCCCGGAAGAATCCTCGTAGAGGTGAATGACGTGGGCAACGGTTGGCTCCACATCGACAGCAGCAACCCCGCAGATCACCTGCGCAACTTCCGCCTCGTTCGCCTCGCGGATGAGAGTAGCTATGAAAGTGATCCTTTCACAGATGAATTTCTCGGTCATGTCTCGACCTTCTACACCCTGCGCTTCATGGACTGGTTTCACACGAATAATTGGGACAGCGAATGGGCCGAAAACGATGGTTCGCCAGCGGCGCAGCGATTTGTGGCCGAGCGCGAATGGAGCGAGCGCGCAAGTGCCGAAACCTACAGTCAGGCTGGTGCCAAGGGAATTGCCTATGAATACGCCATCAAGCTCGCCAACCAACTTCATCGGCGGCCCTGGATCTGCGTGCCACACAATGCCTCCGACGACTACATGAGGCAAATGGCCCGTCTTTTTCGCGACAGCCTTTCTGCTGACCTCGATCTGTATCTGGAATATTCGAATGAAGTGTGGAATGGTCAGTTTCACCAGTTTCACTATATCGCAAGGATTCAAGACACGCGCTGGCCGGGACTCAATCACTCGCAGGCAGTGGCGGCAAGGGCTGGGGAGATGTTCAAGATCTGGCGCGAGGAGTTTGGCGCAGATAGCCTGCGCATCAAGCGGGTGTGCGGCACCCAAACTGGAAATCCCTGGATCGGAGATCAGGCCATGGGCCAACTCGGCCCCAATGGTTTTGATGCCCTGGCCATCACCTGGTATTTCGGCATCGGCAATCCCTGGGGCGTGACCGACCCACAGTATCGCTTTCGCGATCGCCTCGAAGCGCTCGGAGCCGCAGCCACACCCCAAGATGTCGTGGACCTCGCCCGCGAGGATTTCCTCTATAGCTACAATTTTTATACAGAAAATGCCCAGTACGCCGCTGCCTATAACAAGCCCCTCATCACCTATGAAGGCGGTTCGCACATTATCTACGGCAACACCATCAGCAACCCTGCGCTGCTCCAAACCATGTTTGATGCAGAGGATACCCAAGCCATGTATGACCTCTACGACGAGGTCATCGACTCGATGAGAAACATCGGTGTGAAGGTGCTCATGCCCTTTGTGCTGACGGGCAAGCCCAGCATTTGGGGCGATTGGGGCCATCTCCGCTCAATCTTTGATCAGGCTCCGTATCCGCTCAAGTATCAGGCACTGCTCGATAACCTCGACAGTTGTCGGGAGCAGCTTTTCACCACCTCGCTTCTCGACGATCAACCATCTCTGGTGGATGTCAAGCTGTTTCCCGTACCGACACGCGCCGGCTCGGCCCTTCAAGCTGAACTGACTGGTCCACTTCCAAGATTGATAGGCCTGAGCCTTGTGAATCAAACGGGGCAGGTGATCTGGTCGAATAAAGCCAGCACGAGCCCCGGCAAGACGAGCGTTGTGATCCCCACGAGTGCGACCTTTGCGCCCGGGCTTTACTTCCTGCAGGTGACATCCCTCGACGCCACGCCCTTCCATTTGACAAGGCGGGTGCTGATTTTGCCGTAATGTACAAGGGAGGAAGCCATCGACTTCCTCCCTTGTTTTCTCCCAATACTGTTTGGGTCGAATTATTTTGTCACCTGCACCTTCCCTCTCCAGATCCGATCTTCCTGCGCGATGCGCAGCCAATAGACCCCGGCGGGTAGATCACGCAGAGAAAGGCTCCTGCTGGGCACAGAACTTCGGTCATGATATATCTCCCGGCCACGTAAGTCATAAAGGCTGATAGCCACTTCGCTGTCACCCAACCCCTCGATGTGGAGTACATCAGATGCAGGATTGGGATATACAGACAACCCCACCCAAGGCCGCTCAAGCCCATCGGTGGCGCAGGCCTCTACCGCCACCGTAGCCACCAGGGTATCGAGACAGCCAGGATATCCGCTGACAACTTCGATCTGATAGCTGCCTGTATCTGCGTAGGCATAGGTAGGGGTGGTTTCTGTGCTGAGAGCGCCGTTGCCGAAGTTCCAGGCATACTGCACCATAGGATCAGTGGAGTAATAGGACCAGACGACCTCTTCGTTTACGCAGACAGAATCTTCGAGCAGGTTGAGATAGTCCACAGCAGGATATACCTGAACGGTGGCGAGGGCAGTGTCAAATCCACAGGCAGCATTGCCTACGGTGAACTGCACCGACCATTCCACTGGCATGAACTGCACATTCACATTGGGCGTGTTGTAGGTCCATGTGGCGCTGCCGCTGGAGTAGAAAAACCATTCATAGCTTTCCACAAATCCGGTGGAAGCATCCAAGCCGTCGAAGGCGGCACCGTCGCACACGACATCGGGTAGGATCATGGCCGCCTGGGGAGGCGGCGTAGCCAAAATAGAGGCCGTATCGGCCACCGAGCATCCGACGGAATCGGATAGTGTAGCCCAGAAGGTGAAGGTTTCTGGTGTAGAGTCATTTCCGGTCACAAGCCAGTATCCAAGCCCGGTTGAGGAGACATTAGGTGAATAATCAAGGGTGTAGCCACTTGGTGACTGATCGTCGAGCCAGACAGTATCGCCCAGGCACGCCGAAAAATCAGGGCCAAGGTCCAGGGCTGGTAATGCTGAATTGGCATCGGCAAAGTCTATCCAGATGGTATCGGTATAGACAGCACCGCCGCAGGTGAGGCTACTGTCGGTATAAATGATGGCTAATTTTTCCATGCCTTCCACCTCGCAATCGCTGGCCACCTGCACGTTTAGATCCACCGAAGAGGCTCCCGCCGGAATGGTCAGGGTTGATGGCCAATTGAGCACATCGTCGAGAAGAGAAGCATTTCCCGCAGTGGCAAAGGTAAGGGTCACAGACTGATCAAAAGGCAAAGCCCGCTCAATGTGAACCATGGTGGAAGCGCCTTCAGCTACCTGAATAGAGGCTGCAGCCGCGCTGTTGCCATTGATTTGCACCAGATTGGGATTGCCACATACGCCTTTGCGGCGTAGCAAAACGCCGGAATCATAAGCATAATCCAACATGTCAGATATGGCAATCTTGACATGATAGGTGGAATCGGGAATCACCGTAGCAATGGCCAACAGAGGAACCGTGTGACCGCCAAACCCCAAAGCGGTTTGACTCTGGGTATTTGACACATAGTACTGACAATTAACACAGGAAGTGGCATTATTCACGGTGTTGATGCTCACCGGAATGTTTGTTCCAGGAACCAGGGCAATATTGGTCATCCCAGAATAGCCAGGACCTGTGATCCAAAAAGCAAACGCGTCATTAAAACCACTCCCGACAAAAGCTGGGTATTCCTGAGATCCGAAGACATATTCCATGAGAATGGTATCGCAACTGCTTACCAAGTCAAATTCCAGCACAAAGGCATCCAAACTCGAATATCCAGTCAAGGCTGCTAAATCAGGATCACCAGGCATTCCTAAGACACTCCCCCCAAAACCAGACCCTGCTACCGAAAGCGCGCTACCCGTAGAGAGGATGATGCCTTCGTCCAAGCCAAAGCTATTACCACCGGTGAAGTACCCAATCGCAGAATTGGTATCCCCTGCAACCGTGACATTGCTCACTGTCACGCCGGCGCCAAAGAGCTGCCCGAGCATTTCATTGACGGTAAATGTATCGGTGATGGCGAAGGTTTGGGAAAATCCAGATACTGGAATTAGCAGCATCGCAGCCATGAGGCAGGAGGAGAAATGTTTCATGTGACTAGCATTCGTTTCGTTCAAGGTAAAAAAATATTGACGACAACAAAAAAGCCGGAGGAAATCCCCCGGCCTTGCTTGCACAAAAATCACATGGTCTTGTATCAGTTGCGGAGGGTGAGTTTTCCTACCCAACGATCGTTTCCTTGTTTCACGCTGATCAGATACACGCCTGCAGATTCCCCTTCGAGTGACAAGGTCACATCGGACTGGCGGAAGCGCTGGCTCAGCACCTTGCGCCCCATCAGGTCGGTGATCTCCACCTCAAAAGCACCTGTGGCAGGCCCCACCAAGCGAAAATCGCCGGTTGTTGGATTGGGGTACATCGACAGGGCCTTAATCTGTGGCAGATCCAGTGCGGTGGTATTATCAGTTACCAACAGCTTGGAAGCCTGGTTAAAGACTTCGCGGGTATCTCCGGCAGCATCAATCACATACACATCCGAGATGTTGAAGCGAAGGGTATCTTTCAAGCCATTTTTTCCGGCCAGATCATCGATCATCACGATGGTGAAGGTAGCAATCATGCCAAATCCACTCCGATTCAGGTGATCGGTTCGGGTGATGGCCACATCCAATTCTCCATTCACAAACTCATCCCGCTGAATGGTGAGCAGGTCAACCCCTTCTGATCCGAGCCATGAGCTGCCAAAGGTGAGGCCAGCACTCGCAGAGTCGATCAGGGTGGCATCGTACTGGATGGTAAAGGCCAGGCCGTAGATGCTGTCGGCAGGGGTAGCCATGTCGCCGAGGATCACAGGCAAAAAGAGGGTATCACCTACCAGCGCGCTATCGATGGTTGGCAAAATCAACAGCGGAGGATCGCCGGGGCCACCTTCGGAGCGGTCGCCTTTGAGGTGGGTGAGGCCGTAGTTGAGCTGAATGGCGAGGGTGTCATCGGCATTGATGATGCCATTGCCGTCGGTGTCGCTGTGGGCAAAGTTTGCGCCAGCGGGAGCAGAAGTGGCCCAGGGGCTAAAAGGCTGCGCCGCCCAGAAAATGGAGGCTCCTGTGCGGGCCGGGCCTGTGTTGCCAAAGCCCAGACCAATATTGAGCAGGTCATTGTTGTCAGCTATGCCGTCGGTGTCCGTATCTCCGGGCCATGTGCAATTGCCTGAGACAAACACAGGATGCACGAGCGAATCAGCGTAGCCGCAGGTGTCGGTCATGATCACAGTGATGGCAGTGGCTCCTGCGCTTGTCCACACCACTACCGGCATGGGCAGTGTACCAGAAATAACCTGGGCACCGATGCCGTAATCCACACTGACGCTGCTAGTTGCCACGGTTGGCAGCCCAATGTCGAGGGTGAGGGTGTCGCCCACGCACACCGTATCAGGCGCATAGTTGATCACGGCAGGATCTTGAGCGAGGAAATTCACCGTGACGGTGTCCAACACCACGCAACCCATCATGCCAGTTGTTTCCAGCACATAGCTATCAGAACTGCCGGGAACACCTGAGACAACAAGCTCAGCGGTGGTTCCCACCGTGGTTCCGACATTGGTCCAGTTGTAGCTGAGACCGGGAGTGGCAGGAAAACCGAGGGTGTAGGCACTATTTCCGCAGACAGTGGTGTCCACACCTGCCAAACCTGAGGGCACATCGCAGGAATCTACCCGGATGAGGAAATCGTAGGCATTTTGCCGGCTGAGGGTGAGAGAGCACTCGTTGGGATTTTCCAGAAAGATGGTATAAGCATATCGACCTGGAGCAGGTGGAGTCCATTCGAGCAATGCGGCTGGAGCCAGCCCTGTGATGGTATCGGTGATGGTACCGGTAGTGGCGTCTTTGAACACCGCTCCGGCAAGATGGCCCTTGTAGATCATGGTGACGAGATCACCAGCATCATAGTCGATGGCATGAAGGGGAATCTGGAGCGGAATGCCAGTAAATCCTTGAACGGCGTAGCTATTTGCCCAATATCCTCCACTCACAGCAGGAATAAACGCACTGAGGCTGTCAATGCTGGCGTGATTGGAGATCGGCGTGGATGGAGACGGATCAATGGCCATGATTTCCATGGGCACATGGGTGGTGCTTGCCAATTGTCCGTCGTGATATTCTCTCACCTCTACTCCTACGATAAATGACCCGATAGAAGCACCTGCGGCACCATAAATCAGCAGATTACCGGTGGAGCCATGCAGGGAAAAGATCCAATTAGGGCCCATGGGCTGGGTAGCGGAGTAGCCGGGCACATAAGTGTGGGGGGTTGCGTTTTGAGTGAGAGCGGGCACAAGGCTATAAGCCAGGGAATCCCCTTCGGGATCAGAGAACCCAAACGATAAGGTAGAGGCTACGCCTTTGTAAACCATGTGAGTGAGCGAAGCATTTGGCTGCGGGGTCGATCCGCCGCCACCTGCGAGATGGAGATCGAGGTAGGTATATTCCTCTGGTGAGCCAACAATGTTGGCGGCAGCGCTCCAACAGCAGGAAGAATAGGAAATTCTGATAGCGGAACAGGTTACGCCACACAAGTCATAATCCCGGTAACCGATTCGCTCCCAAACGCCACCTACGGGTGGATTGGGATTTCCTCCGGTAGGATCACAAGCGGTAGAATTGCCGGCTCCATTGACAAGTGGGCAAAGCGGCGTGGCATCCATTTGGGCGCTGAGGGTCCAGCCACTGAGCGCTGCGGGTGCGCCACAACCCGCACCAGAAAACTGGACGGCACTCGGAACATTGAATGGGCCGGTGTAGGTAGTACCGATGCCAGTGACTCCAAACAAAGAGCTGGAACAATCGACATAGTCGCGGGCATAGATGCGATAGGTGCAGCCTCCGGTTTGCTCCACCCAAAATTGGCCCCCCAAAGTGTGGGTTGCTAAGGCAGGAAAAGACAGGAGTGACAGGCACAGGAGGAAAAAGAGGTAGCGAAACTGTTTCATAGCATTGTTCTTCTCGTGTGGGGAACTTGATGATCCAAACTTCGACAATGAAAGCTGGGAAGGAAAGAACAAAATACCTATCTTCTGAACCGAAAATATCTACTGAAAACAAATTACCTTTTGAAAATCAATTGTTTATACATTTTTATCTGAATTGAAACAGCCAATTCTCACCCAACTTCTCTCTAACTTTGATCGCAGCGACCTCGAAAATTGGCGCGAATATCTCGTGTCGCCCTTTTTTCGTGTGCCGGAAAAGCTGCGTCTGCTTGGACTGCATCTCCATGAGCATTGGCCCGATTTTTCACCAGACACCTGCGGTAAACTCGCCATTCAATCGCTTCTCTTCGATTCGGTGAACCCCTCAGAGTCTCAAAAAATCTATGATGCCTTTTCACAGCTCTATAAGCTCACCCTTCAATTTCTCGCCCATCATCACCTTCAAAAGCATCCGCAACACTTTGTTCATGTTCAATTGGAAGAACTCTCCAAGAAAAACGCCGCTGCGCAGGTGGAGAAGTTGTATCGGGAAAGCCATGCACAGCAACAGGATCACTTTATTGGCGAAAGCAAAGACGCCCTGATCCAACTCCTGAGCGCGCAGCAGGCCACAGAGTGGTTTGCCCGCCAACAGCAACGCCACCACGACAGCAGCCGTGTGGATGTGCTCAATGCCACGGATCAGTATTACCTGCTTACCCGGCTGAAGTATAGCTGCGAATGGCTCAACCGCCGCAACATTCTGCCCGCAGAAGCAGGCCCCGATCCCATGCAGCACCTCCCTGACCTGGAAAGGTGGTCGTCAACCCTGCGGAGTCTGCCCCTGATTCGCATGTATGAATCGGTACTTGGAATGCTTCGCGAGGATGATCGTGAAGCCTTTCGGACCTTGGTGCAGCTTCTCGCCCAATACGATGCGCAGATTTCGGTGAATGAGGCCTCGGCCCTATTTGCCTACGCTCAGAATTTCTGCATCAGAATGGTGAATAGCGGCGAGCAGCAATACCTCGAAGACCTCTTTATGCTTTATGGCGAGACCCTCCGGCTCGATCTCCTGCATGAAAACGGGCAGCTCGATCATCGGCAGTACAAAAACATTGTGACCGTGGGCCTGCGCCTCCAGAAATTTGACTGGGTGGGCACCTTTCTCGAAACCTACCGCGAAGAGCTCCCAGATCAATATCGCAACAATGCCTATCTCTATAATCTTGCCTCGCTGCGCTATGCAGAGCAGCGATATGGCGAGGCGTTGTCTCTGCTTCAGGAGGTGAACTTCACAGATGTGTATTATCACCTCAGCGCCAAAACGATGATGCTGAAAATCTACTTCGAACGGGAAGAAGACGAGGCGTTGGAGCATTTGTTGGTCACCTTTCGGATGTTTTTGCAGCGAAACAAGGAGGTTTCCACCTACCAACGCGACATTCACCTCAATCTCGTTCGATTCACCAAGAAGCTCTATCAACTCAGGTTATCCTCTTTCAGACTTCAGGCCGAGGAATCGGGGAAGCGGCTGGCAAAACTTCAACAGCAGCTCGCCGAAACAAAAAATGTAGCGAATGTGAGCTGGCTCGAAGAGCAGGTTGGGAGAATGATTGAGTTGTTGAGTTTTTGAATGAGAGAAGATTACACGGAGGCACTGAGGGCATGGAGGTTCACGGAGGAAGAGATAGTTGAATGGATGATTGGTTGAGTTCGTGAATGGTTGAATGAAATAAAAACCTTTGCCCTATCCCCCAAAACCCTATACCCTAGGCTGTTCAATTTGTCGCGAAATATCTCCTACGTTTT
>JANQTF010000188.1:11679-16869 GCA_030731845.1 Bacteroidia bacterium
CCCTATACCCTATACCCTATACCCTATACCCTTATACCTTATACACCTTACACCCAAAATCCCCCAAAACCCTATCCCCAACTCTCAAAATTCTTGTTATCTTTCGTATTGATCTGATGGAGAAATGCGCAGGCGTCGCCCTTTTTGCATTCCTTTCTTTTCACCTTCTCTTGTTAGCCTATCACCCACACCGCTATGGCCATCTTGTTCGATAGTTTCACCGAATGGCGCAATTACCTGGCTCAGAATGCCGAAGCGCCCTGGCAGCCAGTGCTTGGATATGAGATACAGCAACATCGCCGCAAGGAAGCGGAGATCTGGGCCAAGCTGGATCAGGCCTACGTCGTGATGAAGGATGCGGTGCACACCGGTCTGACGGAAGACATGACTTCCTTCAGTGGCATGGTGAACAACGGTGCCAAGAAAGTGCGCGACAGCAAGATCCACGTTCTGAGCCCGGAATTCACGCTGTTGCTGGCCAATACCATTGCTGCCAAGGAGGTGAACTCCTGCATGGGCCGCATTGTGGCGGCGCCTACTGCTGGCGCTTCGGGCATCATGCCGGGGGTGCTCACCACGCTGGAGACTCTCCACCACATCGAGCGGAGACGGCTGTTGGAGGGGATGCTCATTGCGGCGGGCATCGCGCTGATCATCGAGAAGCGAGCCTCGATCGCAGGGGCTGTGGGCGGCTGCCAAGCCGAGACAGGCACTGCGGCAGCCATGGGTGCAGGGGCCATCGTGCACGTGATGGGCGGCAACTTTGAGCAAATCTGTGAGGCAGTTGCCATCACGATCATGAATATGCTCGGCTTGATCTGCGACCCCGTCGCAGGTCTTGTGGAGCTGCCCTGCGTGAAACGCAATGGCTCGGCCAGTGTCATTGCCTTTTCCTCTGCACAGCTCGCCCTGGCAGGAGACAGCGCCGTGATTCCAGTAGATGAAGTCATTGATGCCATGGGCGAAGTGGGGGCAAGCATGGCCACCGAATACAAGGAAACTGCCCTCGGTGGCATCGCCAATACGCCTACCGCTCGGGCCATCGAGCAAAAAGTCCTTGTTAACTCGGCAGAAATGGCGGATGAAGGGTTCGGAGATGACTCCGAGGATTTGTAATTTACTTCCCAACTAAACCGTTCTTATTACCCTCTTCACCACCACCCTTCCCCAACTTCTCATGCAAACTCGCCTCTTTCTCCTTCTTTGCGCTCTGACCTTCCTGATCACCCCCGTAGCTGCCGAGCAGGTCCTGGGTGGCCATGATTTCTCTTCAGGGAAATGGGCGCTTGTGGGCGTTCCGGTTCACAATTATCAGATGCTGCCGATCCAGCAGGATTTGGGCACATTTGTCACCGAAGACCTGAGCCTGCTTCACACCCTGCAAAAACGCTGGGATTTTGACATGACTTTTGATGACAAATGCGACTATCACTATGCCCTCAAGCTCTATCATGACGGCGAATTGATCGAAACCCTTGACCTCAATTTGTATTGCGGATACATCACCCGCGACGGGTTTTCCTATTCTTTTCCTGTGGGAGAATTTGACCTGCTCCGCGACCGTGCCAAGAGCATTCCCTGGTCCCGCATTCGCTTTCAAGACCCCGAAACCCTCAAGCGTGCCATCGTGACCCTCGACAATACCAAGGATGTGTATTGGTATGAAGATGTCCAGAAATTTCTCTTTCCTGGCTATTTCATGATCACGCTCGATAACCTTCACTGGAATACCGACCGCGATTCTCTGCATGAGGTCGTGAGCCAATACCTCTTCGATCTCTCGCAAAACGATGGATTCTATCTCGAAGAATATTACTACCTCATCACCGACGGCGCCATGACGGTGAAGTATATCGTGAATTGCTCCGAGACCCTCGCCACCGTTCTCAATGACGAAAACTCGGCCTATTTCCGCTGGAGATCGCATTTTCAGGACCACAACGGCATGATCAGCATCCTCGCCATCGGCGTGGATGAACGGCGATATCAGGTCTTGATGGAGAATTAAGGAATTCTAATCCTCCATTTTCACAGAAATCAGGAGTCATGTCGAGGAATCGGGATGACTCTTGCTTTTTTTGGGGGGGGCTCCGGCTTCCCTATTCCATGAAAAGAGGTATCAGTCGCGGCGTTGATCAGTTCTTTGATTCGAGGGGCTATTGCCGGATGGTTTCCCTCCAAAAGCAAAAATCTTCTCAGCCATTGTTAATAAACGCGATGCGCATGCCTACCTCTGAGTAGAGAGCTTTTCAGCCAAAAATCGCTCCTACCCTTCTGCTTTTCAGCCTCACAATTTCACCTGTTTCACATCACCGGGTGCCATCCCGTCGATCGTCCAGTTGCCGAGTCGCCAGCGGAGCAGACGAAGCGTAGGGTGGCCGATCGCAGCAGTCATGCGGCGCACCTGCCGGTTTTTTCCTTCACGTATCGTGATCGCTACCCAGCAATCCGGCACCGAGAGCCGCACCCGGATCGGAGGCACACGCCCGGGCACATCCGGAGCATCCATGGTGCGCACGAGCGCAGGAGCAGTCAGAAAATCTTTCTTGTTCACCCTTATCGAAACTCCCTTGCGAAGCCGCTCCAAGGCAGATTCCTCAGGAATCCCCTCCACCTGTACCCAATACTCTTTCTCGACGCCCTGGCCCAGGAGCCGCTGATTTTGGCGAGCATCATTGGTGAGGAGTAGCAATCCTTCAGAATCTTCATCCAGACGACCAACAGGATACACATCCTTGGGGAAATCAAACAGGTCTGCCAGGGTGCGTTTGCCCGGCACCGGTTCGGTAAACTGAGACACCACGCCAAAAGGCTTGTAAATCAGAAAAGAAAGCATCTGCGATATTTGTCAGCAAGATACACAGGGCCCCAAGTCTCTCCAACGCAGGTCGGCTTATCCTCGGGGGGTGATTGTTGGTTATTCTCCCGCATTTGGTCACAAGCCACACCTCAACGATTATCGAGCAAAAAAGCTTTGAAGGTCTCGAAATCGGGGTCCATATTGATCTTATGTACTTCCAGCCCTTTGAGCGATTCCAGGGACTCGGCTGTTGGGGCCGGCTGCTTGAGTGCTTGCTCCACCACTTCTGCAAATTTGGCTGGGTGAGCAGTTTCCAGCAAAATGCCAGCATAGCCATCCCACAGATCTCTGTGCTGATCCATGCTGTGCCAGCCTACTGCTCCATGAGGATCAAGACAATAGTCATGTTGTTTCCAGACCAGCTGCATGGTGGCCAGGGTGTCATCATCCGAAACAGAATCTCCAGTGAGAATGCGATCCCAGGCATCGGCGCTCGGTCCGAGTAGGTTGTGGAGCCGTGCTACATTACTGGGATTGCCCACATCCATGGCATTGGAAAGCGTAGCAACCGATGGCCGGGCACGATATGATCCTGTGCGCAGAAACTCCGGCACGACGTCGTTGGTATTGGTAGCAGCAAGGAAGCGATGCACAGGCAAGCCCAGCCGCTGCGCAAACACGCCGCCGGTGATATTCCCAAAATTCCCGCTTGGCACGCAGAATACTGGTGCTGCACTGTGTTCAGGGAGTTGTTGCCAGGCGCGAGCATAGTACCAGCTTTGGGGAATGAGGCGGGCAATGTTGATAGAATTGGCCGAGCTCAGCTGCAGGCTGGTTCTGAGTTGTTCATCGAGGAACGCCTGCTTCACGAGAGCCTGGCAATCGTCAAAAACGCCGTTGATGGCGATGGCGCGAATGTTTCCGCCCCAGGTGGTGAGTTGGCGCTCCTGAAGAGGCGATACTTTTCCTTCGGGGTAGAGAATGGTCACTTCTATTCCGGGAACGCCAAAAAAGCCAGCGGCCACAGCGCCACCAGTATCGCCAGAGGTGGCAACCAGGATTCTGAGTTTCTGATCATTTCCACGAATGAGCCAGCCCATGAGTTGCGCCATGAAGCAAGCGCCAAAGTCTTTGAAAGCGAGGGTAGGCCCATGAAACAACTCCAGCACGTATCGGTCGCCTACCTGCACCAGAGGTGCGTCAAAGACACAGGCACGTTCCACAATTTCTCTCAACTCCGGATCAGGCACACTGCCTTTGATCAATTGCCGGGTCATGGCAAGGGCAAGTTCGGGAAAGGGCATGTCTTTAGCACCCCTCCAAAACGAAGACGGCAACGCCTCCAGGGTCTCAGGCATGTAGAGCCCATTGTCGGCAGGAAGCCCGCGAAGCACAGCCTCTGCCAACCCTACCTGATGAGAGGCATCATTGGTGGAATAGAAATTCATGAGACACCGAATTATGAGAAAACCAGCGGAAGGAAGAATATTATTTAATTCGCTGAGCGCCAAGGGTATTGACAGGCGAAATGAATCGCTCGCAATCCATCCCTCCATCAATGAAGGCATATTGCATGGCAATACCCACCTTGAAGGCGAGTTCATCGCCTTTGCATAAGGCAAAGACAGCCGGACCAGCGCCAGAAATCGAACAACCAAGGGCGCCTGCATCCATGGCTGCTTGTTTCACTGCATAAAAATTGGGAATCAACGCGGAGCGATACGGTTCTGCAACTACATCTTGCAGCGATCTGCCGATGAGCTCATAATCGGACTTCATGAGTCCGGCGACCAATCCGCCGAGATTGCCCCATTGGGTGATCGCATCCTTGAGCGACAATTCCTTTTTGAGGATATTGCGTGCATCGGTGGTGAGAATCTCCAGATCGGGCAATACTACGGCGCAATACAGCTCCTCCGGCACGGGAATATTGACGGTGTCGAGGTCTTTGTTGCTACGCACGAGCACCATCCCTCCCAACAGGCATGGCCCCACATTATCGGCGTGGATGTCACCGCCCGAGGCAATGGCTTCTCCTTCGAGGGCAAAGGGCAACAACTCTTGCTTGCTCAATGGCCGCCCCATGAGTTCATTGACAGCGAAAGCTCCGGCTACGGCACTACAGGCACTTGAGCCCATACCAGAGCCGACTGGAATGCCTTTGTGGATTTCCATTTCGATGCCCTGCTCTATGCCAAGGTGCTTCATGAGTGCCAGTGCTGCCACACCAGCTGTGTTTTTTTCTGGCACCCGCGTAAGTTTTCCTCCATCACCAGTAATCTTGGTAATGGTGAGACCGGGTTCTGGTCCAAACCTGACGATCACATCGTCGCCTGGTCTGTGGATGGCAAAGCCGAGGGTATCAAAGCCGCACGCAACATTGGCTACGC
>JANQTF010000189.1:0-2314 GCA_030731845.1 Bacteroidia bacterium
TCGGAGAGAGCCCGGTTTTCGGGGTTGAGTATCTGGAGTTTGCCTCGGGTAACTAAATCCCAAATCGTGTTGAGGTCATATCGTTGTAGGAAGGAAGAAATCGGCACAGGCTCGCCCCATCCCATAAGCTTCCGTTGTTGGATTCTATAGTTGTCCATTTTACAGTTTGGTTAAAATAGCGGTGATTAAATGTAGCCATTGAGTTCCTGGTCTGTCGAAATTCTCAATCCAAGGGTGCCTCGAATGAGCCTGAAAAACAGGTAGGAAAGAACGGTCACAAAAACGAATGCCACGATTATCCCAAAAAGCTGAACAACCGTTTGACGAATCATTCCAAAAGGAAGAAGGTCCAGGGAAATATCAGTTAATGGAATACTGGCAACATCCACTGCTCTTTCAGCTGCCAGTGCATTTGCTTGAGCTAGAAGGGTATCCTGGTTTCCGGAAAACAGGTAGGGGTCTCCGAAAATTCCCACGCAAAGGGTTCCAAATACACCACATAATCCATGAACAGGAACGGCACCTACCGGATCGTCAATCTTCCATTTCAGCAGAAGATCGACGCCAACATTCTGAATGTATCCGGCACCCATTCCTATTAAGATTGCCTCAAGTGGCGACACGACGTTGCAGCAGGCAGTAATGGCTACAAGGCCGCCCAGGACCCCGCCCAGCATTTTTTCGTATGTATTGTCTCTATCTCTGAAGAAGGAATCCAGAAATGCTACCAGGCCTGCAAAAGCACCTGCCAGATTGGTGTTCAGCACAATGGTTGCGACAGAATCATTGTACTCAAGGGTTGAGCCGCCATTGAATCCCCACCACCCAAACCATAGGATAAATACCCCTAATACAGCATAGCCAAGGTTGCCAGAGGAAAATCCCGCCTTGTTTACTGAACCATCAGGGTTGAAGCGGCCCGTTCGTGGACCAATCATCCAGGCCCCGACCAGGGCTACCCACGCTCCTACAGAATGCACTACGGTAGAACCGGCAAAATCCATAAAACCCATATCTGCCAGCCAGGCCTTGTTTTCTGGAATGTATATGTTGCCCCAGGCCCAGTGGCCAAACATAGGATATACCAACAAGCCTACAAAGAGTGAAATCAGAACATATGAAAGCAAAATGGTGCGCTCGGACATCGCCCCCGATACGATGGTTGCTGCTGTGCCTGCAAAGGCCAGCTGGTAGAGGAAAAACTCCATCCCATAATCCAGCCCAACAGCCTTCATGTCTTCAAATGAGGGAAAAAACAAGCTGAATCCGAATAGCCCGTTGGACTCTCCAAACATAAACCCAAAGCCAAGGAGGAAGAACACACCACTTAGCACAAGCCAGTCCAGCAGGTTTTTCATCCCTACCATGGCTGAGTGCTGAGGCCGCACCATCCCTACTTCAAATGCTTTGAATCCAGCCTGCATAAAGAAGACAAGAACTGCCGCCAACATGACCCAAAATCGGTTGAGGTAGTTTCTGTTTTCGGTAATAACGCCATCTTTGAGCTTCTCCAGGTCTTCACCCATGGAAGCATTGCTAATCTCAAGAACCGCAAGAATTCGCTCCAGAGAATCAAGAATCTGTAGCTCGTAACGATGTGTGTACAAGCTGTCACGGTTGTTACGGATTAATTGCAGATAATCTTCTAGCTGTCGTGCCTGACTTATCAGTGCCTTTCTATTGGCATTGGACTGGGCTTCCAGGAGATCTACGGAGGCCCCGCGATTGGATGAGATCGGCGCAGGAATGTCCTGGGCAACCACATGCTGGTAAGACAGTAAGAGCAATAGGCATAGAAGCCTCGCTGCAATCCGGATGGTTCCGGATTGAAATAATCTAGGGTATGATAGCATCTTCAGTACGAGAATGAAATGAAACAGTGTGCTATCGGGGTACGGGAGGGTGGTACAATGTTACTGATTAGCGATAGAAAAGGACTGAATACGATGGTGAAGGGGGTGATTTACTGTGTATGTTGTCAATTTTTGTGATTAAACTGTTTTTTGTAAAATATTTATAAAACAGGCAGTATGCTTTTGTTAGTATGAATAATCTGGATATTACTTTTTAGCAATTGACATATATTTAGTTGATTGAGTATGTGGCATGGTTGTTTTCTGGTGCATGTATTTGGGTTTGTGTCGTTTTTTTATTGGTTAAAGCCCAATAAGCCAGTCCCGCCGCCGCCATGCACCAGGAGATGCTTTCCGTTCAGCTCAGGAACTATCTCCCGAGCAGTCATGAATAATTTGGCGGTATACACAGGATCTGCCAGAATCCCCTCCTCTCTGGCAATGCGCTTCACCTCCGTCCA
>JANQTF010000189.1:2324-4135 GCA_030731845.1 Bacteroidia bacterium
CATATTGACAAGGAGTAGGAGCCGACTCATGAAACAGCGCTTCCCACCAAGTACGCGCCTGTTCGATTTGATGCTGAAAAAAGACTTCATCGCCAGCCATCATCACGACATGCAGCGTGAGGTTCCAGCCTAATTTCCCACACATCAACATCGCTGCAATCGAAGAAATACCTGTACCGGAGTCCATCCAGACATGATCATACGGGCAGAGCCCGGTTGCATCGGCCCAGGTCAGCGGCAAGGTAGCCGCACCCGGTAGCGCAGCTGCGCATGCCCCACCTTCCGGCAGCACCACCGTCTTCACCATTTGCCCACTGGCCCATTCTCCGGCCATTTGTTCCACATCATTCCACGCAGATCGATGAATCCAGTGAATATCCTCTTCCGCCAGAAGCAGATCAGTCAGGAACGCATTGCCCTTTTTCGGACCTTGCCTGCCTTCGAGCAAAAAAGCTACCGGCCGGATTCCATACTCCCGACAGGCCTGAAGCGCCGTAACGACATGGTTGCTGCTGGCCCCGCCAATGATCACAACTTGCCCCACCCCTTCCTTCAACATCCAGGGAATGAGGGAAGCCATTTTTCTTCGCTTCGAACCACTCATTCCAAAACCCGACTCATCTTCACGCAGAATCCAGGAATCAGGGATCGATCGCAACGCATGGATTCGCTGCGGAATGATCCATTCCGGCAAACATTTCTCCTGCATCAACTGAGAAAATGCAGGCCAGGACCGTAGCAGAGGGAATAGTCTGTTATTCATGGCGGATAAGATAGCAAGCAGCTCCGGTCTGGCCTGCAACTGATTGCCAAAATTATCTATCTTTGCCCCACAGACAGAAAACTCCCTCACGGCTATGACGTTAATCTCCTCTATTTCAGGTATTCGCGGTACGATTGGTGGCTCAGTCGGCAATAACCTTACTCCCATTGATGTCGTGAAATTTGCTTCGGCATATGGGACATGGCTTACACTCAAGCGCCCCACTGCCGATACCGTCGTCATCGGTCGCGATGCCCGCCCTTCCGGGGAAATGGTTCATCAACTGGTAGCCTCCACACTTGTAGGTCTGGGATTCAAGGTCATCGACCTGGGACTGTCCACAACCCCAACCGTGGAAATGGCAGTTCCTCACTACCAGGCCGCTGGTGGAATTATTCTGACTGCTTCTCACAATCCGGTAGAATGGAATGCCCTCAAGCTCCTGAATTACAAGGGCGAATTCGTTACCAAAAAAGACGGGCTGGAGATTCTGGAGATCCTGGAAAACGAATACTTCGACTTCAAACAGGTACGCCAACTTGGCACCATCCAGAAAGTCGATGACTTTGGGGATGAGCACATCAGGCAGATTCTTGCCTTGAAGCTGATAGATCGCTACGCGATCGAAAAAGCAGACCTCACCGTCGTCGTCGACGGTGTCAACAGCAGTGGTGGCATCTATGTGCCACTCATGCTCGAAGCCCTCGGCGTGAAAAACATCATCAAGATCAACTGCCAGCCCAACGGCTGGTTTACGCATAATCCGGAGCCACTCAAGGAAAACCTCACTGAGCTCTCCGCGGCCATCACGAAGCATAATGCCGATATCGGTATCGCGGTCGATCCGGATGTGGACCGCCTCGTCTTTGTGGACGAAACCGGCGAATTATTTGGGGAGGAATACACTCTCGTAGCCGTAGCCGACTACATTCTGAGCCACAAGAAGAGTTCGGTTGTGTCGAATCTGTCTTCTTCCAGAGCGCTGGCAGATGTGGCGGAGAGACATGGCGTGCGCCATCATTATGCCGCCGTAGGCGAGGTCAATGTC
>JANQTF010000190.1 GCA_030731845.1 Bacteroidia bacterium
GGAAGAGGTGGTTGTTCATGTTGAGTGATGTTGAAATGAATCACGCCAAAGAACCATGTGTCTCTATATGATAAATGGAATGTTTTCTTAGAATAGAAAATCGATCTACCCAATCAATTGTGCAATGAATATTCTCTTGGAATTGCCATCTGACCTTGTTGCGACTGAATTTGATATCAAGATGCTGCTTGCAAGCAAACTCTTTGAGGAAGGGTTCATTACCTCTGGTCAGGGCGCAAAGATTGTTGGATTCAGTCGCGTGGCATTCATCGAGCTCTTGGGTAAATACAAGGTTTCGGCCTTTCAGACCAGTGTAGATGAATTGCTAGAAGATATTTCGAATGCCTGAGCACATTGTAATTGCTGATGCTGTAGAACAATGGTAAGAGAGTCCCCATTTACCTAAGATCAACCACACTTCCCTAATAGAATCCCCGATATCCCCCATTCTCCTCGCTCTGATCTCATTTTTCCATATCTTTTGACCGTGATTTCATCAGGTTGTCTTCTCTCATGGTCAAAAAACTCACATTTTCTCTTAGTGCATGGCTCCTGCTTGTGTACGCGCTGGCGCAGGTAGCCTTTTTTTATCCGAGGTGGGAGAAGACCGGGACCGAGGCTACCCTCAGTTGGGATGTGTTTGGGTATTACCTCTATTTGCCGGCCATTTTCATTTATGATGATCCGCATGAACTGAAGTTCAAAGAAGAGATCATGGCGAAATACCAGCCTGCGGGCGATTTTCACCACGCCTATCAGAATGAGGATGGTAGCTGGGTCATGAAATATGCCATCGGGCAATCGCTGGTATTTGCGCCCGGATTTTTTATAGCACATGCATTGGCCGAACCTCTCGGCTACGCCGCCGATGGCTTTTCGGCTCCTTATCAGGCCGCGATTTCCCTCACGGCGCTGCTCATCGCTTTTCTGGGGTTGTTTGTGCTGCGCAAGGTATTGCTCCAGTTTTATTCAGAGGTTGTCACCGCTGCAACCCTCGCCGTGATCGTCCTGGCAACCAACTATCTCAACTATTCCGCAGTCGATGGGGCGATGCCCCACAATACGCTTTTCACGCTGTATGCCATCATTCTCTGGCTCACGCTCCGCTGGCATGAAGCGCCGCGCCGCGTCACAGCGCTCTGGCTAGGCCTCGCCATCGGGTTTGCGACCATCATTCGCCCGACCGATATCATGGTAGCGGCTATTCCGGGGTTATGGGGAGTGGCAGGCATTCCCTCCTTTCGCCAAAAAATCATGCTTCTCTGGCAGCGGCGCGTGGATGTGATATTGCTGGGCGTGGGAATGTTTGTGATGGGAATGGTGCAGCTCAGCTATTGGAAATATGCAGCCGGGAGCTGGATTCACTACAGCTATGGCGAATTTGGGTTCTACTGGTCAAAACCTGAGGTGTGGCTGGGCTTGTTTGGCTGGAGAAAAGGCTGGTTTGTTTACACGCCCGTCATGATCCTCGCCGTGGTGGGTTTTGTTCCGCTTTTTCGATATGTGAGAGAGAGTTTCTGGGCCATCTTGCTGCTGATGATCGTCACGATCTATGTGGTGTTTGCCTGGGAGATTTGGTGGTATGGCGGCAGCTTTGGTGCCCGGCCTTTGGTGCAGACCTATGCGCTCATGGCGATGCCCTTGGCAGCATTTTTCACCTGGATCGCCAATCGCAAACTCCTTTCTGGCCTGGTACTGTTGCTCACGCTGGGCTGCACCTACCTCAACATGGTCATGACCTATCAGGCCCATGCACCCAATGGCGGGTGGGAAGCAGAGTTTATGACCCATGCCTACTACTGGAAAATTTTTGGTGATCCACATCCCGACAAAGCCGACAAGAAATTTCTCGACGTGCGGCATGACATCGGCAACGATGCAGATTATCGCAAGGAGCTGCTTTATCATAATGATTTCGAGACCGACACGCTGGCTCATAGAAGCAAGGAGCAGGTGTTTGCTGGCGATTACGCCATGCTTCTCAACGATAGCGTGCAGTTTTCACCCGCTTTCCAGATGCCAATCAACGATTTTCTGGATCGTGACGATGCGTGGATTCGCAGCTCAGCGATGGCCTATTTTCCTTATATGGAATGGAATCGCTGGCAAATGACCCAAATGGTGATGCAGTTTTTGCGAGACGGACAGATGTATCGCGAGACCACCGCCCGCATCCAATACGCGATGGAGCCTGGTCAGTGGGGAAGGTATTTCTTCGAAATGCCGATCAATAGCAAAGCCCGTCCTGGCGACGAAGTGAAGGTCTATTTTTGGCAAGCCGGAGGGCAGACACCGATTTTCATCGACGATTGGCAGGTGGAGGTGGTTTGGAAGGAGTGAAGGGATGGGGTGGAGGTTGGCATAAGGGTATGAGGGTATAAGGTGAGGCTTTTTGCTTCCTCACAATTCAATCATTCAACAACTCACCCATTTCCCCTATTCTCCCTGGCGGATCAATCCTCGTCGTTGTCTTCGTCCTCCCAATCTTGCTGCTCCATGAGCATTTTTTCCTTTACGATGCTGTCGAGGGTTTCATAAAATTCTTCGCCGTACTTGCGAATGAGCGCGTCCTTCACAAATTCATAGACGGGGATTCCCTTTTTCACGCCAAGGCTACAGGCGGCGGAGCAAATATCCCAACGGTCGTAGTTGAGCACTTCCACATCCCGATATTCACGGATTCTGATGGGATATAAATGGCAGGACACAGGCTTGCGAAATGCGATATCACCAGCTGACCAGGCCTGCTCGATCCCGCAGTTGGCGATGCCTTTCTCGTCGAAAGTCACGTAGGCACACTCTTTCTCGTTGACGAGTGGGGTGGAGTAGGAATGGGTAAAGTCAAGCACAGACTTTCCTTGTGCCTCGATCGCGGCAATGCCCTCGGGCCTGAGATATGGCTTCACTTTTTCATAAATGCTGTCGAGAATATCCAATTCTGCTATTTCGAGAGGGGCACCGAGGTCGCCTTCCACGCAACAAGCTCCTTTGCAGGCAATGATGTCACAGTGAAAAAGCTCTTCGACCACCTCCGCGCTGATGAGTTTGTCTTCAATTTGAATGATACCAGCGACCTTTCGTGACTCTTTTCTATCTCTTGCCATGATGCAAAGGTACGAAAGCATCAGGCAATTTTCTGGAGCTTTTCTGCGTCAGTATAGCGCGCCCACATCACCCCGGGTCGCAGCCCTGGTCGAAATTTGCCCAGCTTGCTTCCCAGGCCCAAGGCATGGGCTCCATTGGTGGTAGCCCAACTCACTGCGGTATGAAAATCGGGTGGATGAGGCAGCGAGAGAACCTCCCGGACTTCTTTCCACAGATCCAGATCCCAGTTACTCGCGAGGCTATCGGTGCCCAGGCACACCCTGTGCCGCACAGCGGCAAATTGGCTCAAATCTGGCGATCGGCCATGGAGATAGCGATTGGAACGCGGGCAGAGGCAAAAGAAGCTATCGGGCGCCTGCTTCATCAGGCGCAGGATGTCCAGTTCCCGGAGCAGGGTGCCGTGCACCCAGATCACACGGCTTTGGGGGTCGAGGTCGCGTAGGAGATAATCAAGTGGATGATGATCGGGAAAAGAAGGAAACACAATCCCGAAGTCATGAAAGGCATCGGCAAGAGGGCCCTGCCTGTTTACAAATAATTCGATTTCTGCCAAAGACTCCAGCAGATGAATGGATAAGTGGCGGCTATGCTCATATACCCTTTGTAGCAGGGTCCTGGACATAGAGTAGGGAGCATGTGCAGTAAATGAATGAGGCAACTCGAGAAATGCCTGGCGGAGCGTTTCTCCATGCATCCACACTCGCTCTGCACGAGAAGGATCGAGGCCGGGAAGTTCTAAAAAACTGTGCGTAAGAAGCTCCGGATGCTGTTGTTTGATACTGACCGTAGCATCGGTGTTGCAAATATCGCCAACAGCCACAGTGCAAAAATCACTGAGTTGGTGCCAGGCTTTGGAGAGGGATGCAACCTGCTGATCTTCAGAAAAAGCATTTCGAAGGCGAAATACCTCCCGAATAAATCCGGCCATGCCTATTCCCTCTGCAATCTGCCCGCTTAAATGGCTAAGCTCCAAATGGCAGTGGGCATTTACCAGCCCGGGAATCAGGTAGCCGGGCATTTGCTCGACCACATCACCCATCTGCCGCTTGCGCAGCGACACCACAAAACCCTCATTATCAACATCTACGACATGCTCTCTGAGCCAACCTTCGGAATGAAATACAAATTCGGGGGCAAGTAGTGGCATAATTATTTTTCCAAAATACGGAATTCTACTCGGCGATTGCGTGCGCGTCCTTCTTCCGTCTCATTTTCTGTCACAGGCTTGGTTTCTCCGTAGCCTTTGGCGATCAAGGTTTCTGGACTTACCCCTTTGGCCACCAAGGCTTCTACGACCGATGCCGCCCGGCGGTTGGAAAGGTCAAGGTTAAACCCTGGTGAGCCTACATTATCTGTGTGAGCAGAGATCTCCACCTTTACGTTGGTATTTTCCTTCAAAAAGATGGCGGCAATCTCCAAAATTGCCCCGGCAGTATCGGAGATAGAAGCAGAGTTATAATCAAAATTCAGGTCATCGAGGCGAATGGTGAGTTCCTTTTTTATTGACTGAAGGGTCACTTCATAGCTGCGTGTCTCAGGAGCTGTAACATGAGAGATATCTACCGGAATGGTTTTGAAGTCGTAGCCCGGAGCGGTGATGGTAAGCAAATATTCTTTTCCTGCGCGGAGACGACCTGTGTAGCTACCTTCAAATGCTTCTGGCTTCAAGGTGGCGCCTCCCTGCTCACGAATGGCAATGGTAGAACCAAGTTCCTTCCCTGATTCGTCTCTGACATCAATGCGGACCCCAACCCAACCGGCTACTTCGCCCAAGGAGTTTCCCGCTAGCTGCACGATCATGTCTTCTGGACCTACTCCGTTGAGGTCTTTGCCTCTGCTATATACTGCCTGAGATCCATCGTAGGTAACAGACACCATTTTCTCTGCCAATTCTGTATTCACCGCTTCTATTGCACGCGGATCAGACCAGCCGTTTTCGGTATAGACTGAGGCAAAAAGATCTTCTTTTTTTTCTGCTTCAAATCGGGAAAAGATCAAGGTCTCTCCGTCGGGCATGATGCGTGGATACCCTACGCAGCCCTCATTTATCTTGTCTGGCAGTGGCACGGGTTTGCTCCAGTTTCCATCCACCATTTTCTCAGACATCACAATCCGGTAGCATTCTTCTGCCCCTGGAGCCATTTCTTCCTGATCCTGATCTACCACGAAGTAGAGGGTATTGCCAGAAGGAGAAATGGCGGGAAATCCTTCATAGTCTGCTGAGTTGATCGGCTCTGGAAAATGAGCGGGCGTGCTCCAGCTTTTGGAAGGGGAATCATAGGTGGCATAAAAAATATCCAGAGAACCGAAGCTGCCTTCCATATCCCCAAAAAACACGAGTGTCTTCCCATCTGCGCCAAAACTTGGTCCCCCAACAAACACGCTATCGGGCAAACCAGGAAAAATCTCATACGCGTCTCCCCAGCCCAGGTCTGTCATGTGTGACGCATAGATGCGCCAAAAGCCGTTTTTTTCGGATTGAAACACCAGCGTTCTCCCATCTGGGCTGATGCTCGGGCTGTACTCGGAGTGATCAGGATCATCGATCGATGCCAGTGGAGTGACTTGTGCAAGTGCCGGAATAGAGAGTGCAAGTATGATCAGCAAAAAAACCGGAGTTTTCATAGAATCTGGATTTGTGCGGAAAGATGGGGAAAAATGTATCGAAAGTGAATGCGATTTTGATGCCATTCTTCCGTGACTGCCCCGGGCAGATAGGAGGCTGTGGACGATGCGTCATTCATTCCCGAAAAAAAAGAAGCAGGCCCGAAGGCCTGCCCAGTGTGCTTGCTTGTTGAAGAAAGGCACTTACATGTAGTTGGTCTGACCCCTTAGTCTCGATTGGCTAAAACGCCAAGGTATCTGCTCGCAACACATAGCCGCCAATCACGCCATATCCTCCGTCGATATTGTTGTAAAGCTCTACCGGCTCTGAAGGGGAAAGTTGAATTCCTCCGCCACTGTTTTGTTGCTGGAGCGTGAGTTTTTCCTGATATAAGGCATAGTCCTCGTTCGCTGTTTCCGAGGAAACGTAGAGGCTGTCTAGGAGCACCTCTTTCCACTCGCTGGCAGGGGAGAATGCGTTGGGCATTTCGCAGAGGAAGTCTATTACCACGGTTCCTCCCGATCCATTTTCGTCGGTCCCAAAAGAGCCAGTTGCTTCAAAGCCTCCATCGGAGGTAGGCACGGCAGGCCCGATCACGGATAGCGCTCCTCCTTGCACTTGCGTAGGAAAGTCGGGGTCACGGAATGTGAAGTAGGCTCTGTCGATCCGAAAATAGTTGCTTTCGCTGTTGGGATCTTCAAAAGTTACCCTCAAGATGGATTGGGTATAGGTGTCATTATTGCCAATCGATTGGCGATAGGCATTTTGGATCAGTTCTGCCTTGATCATCCGGGCAGAGGAGGGAAGGGTAGTTTCTCCACTGGCCATTTCATAATCAGGGTGAGTTACTTCCACGCGCACCCGGCTCCCAGCCGCGGGAACCCCGTTTCGGCCCACGTAGTAGGCACTTCGCTCACCAAAGAATGGATCTACGATCGAGTCGCGGAAATCTACGGTGGTCATTTCCACATCATCAATCCAAAAGCGCACGGTGGCGTCCTCAATCAGCAGATCCTGGATGGTGACTCTTTCCAGCGGGCCGTAGCTTCTGGTGAGAAATAACCTCACCGAATCGCCAGCGGATAAGAAACTGTTGAGAACCAACCGAGAGGTATGAGGAGGTAGGGGAACGTTTACGTTTGTCTCGCAGGCCTGTGTCAGCGTTGCGATGAGCAGCAGATAGATGAATCGTCTCATTTTACTTTAAAGCTATAGCTGACAGAAGGAATGATAGGGAAGAGGGAGATTTTTTTGAGAGCTGGCTGGGTCTCAAACTGCGAGCCTGGCACATCTTCCTGGCCGATGTAGTAGAAATACGGATTGAGTCTGCTGTAGAGGTTGTAGAAGCTAATGTTCCAGGTGCGCTCTCCCCATCGAGTCTGTTTGGTGAAGTTGATGCCAATGTCGGCCCGGTGATAGGCCTCCATCCGAAATCCGTTTCGGCCATTTTCATAGAGCTGAGCTCCCCCGAGTTGGAAAAATGGGAAATTGCTCTGGTTCCAACTTGGGTTGGAAGCAGTAGCATAGCCGCCACTTGGCAGGGTGATGGCGTTGCCTGTGCCATATACCCATGTGCCGGACAAACTGATCCTGTCGTTGAATTTGTGGGCAATGACCACACTGGCATCATGACGGCGATCATAGCGAAATGGGAAAGGATTGCCATTGTTGAGGTTTTCGAACTGTCGGGTGTTCCACGACAGCGTGTAGCCTACCCAACCGGTAGTTTTGCCACGTTTTTTCTGAAACAAAACTTCGGCACCGTAGGCCTTGCCGAGTCCGTCGGTTTCTACCCGATCTTCCCAGCTTCCCTCCACGCCGAGGTAGAGGTTTACTCCCTCTTTGTAAGAGATCAAGCCTGTCATTTCTTTGTAGTAACCTTCTACGGTGACATCAATGAGCCCGTTGAAAATGGTGCCGGCGATGCCGGCAGCCGTTTGCCAGGCCTGCTGTGGAGCCACGTTTTCGGTCGCGGGCACCCACAAATCTACGGGGAGTCCCGTGGTAGAATTCACCAGCAAATGTAGGAACTGCGTCATGCGTGTGTAGGACGCTTTGACAGACCACTTGTCGGTGAGGAGATAGCGCGCCGAGATTCGGGGCTGAAGGGAAAAGTAGTTTTTCTGATTGATCAGATAATGAGCGAAATGAGCACCCAGGTTGGCACTGATTCTCGATCCGATTTTCCACTGATCCTCCAGATAGATACTGGTTTCCAGTGCCCTGGCGAGTTCATTGTTGATGGTGGTATCCACCCAGGTAGAATCTCCAAAGCCAAGATTTAGCCCAATCGCGCCTGGTGTAAAAATATGGAAGGTGCTCATGACTCCAAACTCCACATCGTGATCTGGGTTGGGATAAAAGTCAAAATCCCAGCGGGCCCCAAAATCCCGGATGCCGGAGAAATAGCGAAATGCAAAGTTGGTGTTGAACAGTTCGTTATTGGGCTGAATAGCCACGGTAGAGGTGACGGTATTATCGAGCAGCAGACGATAGTTGGTGTACGTGCCGGTGAGGTTGGAAAACAGTTTGGGAGACCAGAGGTGGTTCCAGCGAAGGGCGGCCATTTGGTTGCCCCATCCGTTTTTGCTCTTGAGCTCAAGGTTGCTATAGTTAGGGTCACCTATTTGCCCCTGCTCGTCTCTGACAGTGAGCCCGAGGCGATCGTCGCCCAGGTAGGTACTGAAGTAGAGCCTGTCTTTATCTGAGATAATGTGGTTCACCTTGGCGTTGAAATCATAAAACAGATAGCCAAAAGAACCACTCCCGCCTTCGTTTCCTACACTAGACAGCAAGGCAGTTAAGGGGCGGGTAAACAGGTCGAAATAGGTGCGTCTTCCAGACACAATGAAAGATGTCTTGTTTTTGATGATCGGCCCCTGCACCGAGATTTTTGAGGCGAGCAACCCCAAGCTTCCTTCTACCTGATAGTTTTGGTTGTTTCCTTCTTTCATCCTGATGTCGAGTACAGAAGATATACGCCCACCATAGCGAGCGGGAAACCCGCCTTTAACCATCCGCACATTGCTCAAAGCATCTGCGTTGAAGACGGAGAAGAACCCCCCGAGGTGGCTCACATAGTAGAGTGGCACATCATCGAGCAGGATGAGGTTTTGGTCGGGGCCGCCACCACGCACGTAGAGCCCTGAAGAGCCTTCGTTTCCAGATTGCACACCCGGTAGGAGCTGTATTGCTTTGATCACATCTACCTCACCGAGGAGTGCAGGCAGCATCTTGATTTGCTCAATGGGCACGTCGATGGAGCTCATCTCTGTTTGTTGGGCAATGTTTTCCACATCCTCTGCCACGATCTCCACCTCGTCGAGTTGAAGATATTCGAGCTCGAAGGTGAGCACGATGTCTTGCTCAAGCATTAAGGGGAGTTGATAGCTCTGGTATCCAACATAAGATACCCGCAGATCCAACTGATTTGTCTCAAGTGTCAGGCTAAAAAAGCCAAAGTCATTGGTGATCGCTCCCTTGAGAGATTTCACATCATACACTTTCGCTCCAATAAGCCATTCTCCAGAGCTGGCATCTTTTACATAGCCGCTTACCGTGTATTTTTGTTGGCCATACAGGGTTCCGGAAAATAGAATCAGCCCAAGCAGGGCCCAGGTAATTTTCATGTCAATAGTAGGTTCAGGTTTTTACATTGCTATTCCTTTCTCATTCGTCCATCAAATGAGATATCCCAGGACCAACGTGTCGTGGGTGATTATTTTTTATTACAGGAGACGAAGATGGGGGCTTTTTCGCTGTGCTCGTGGCTGGAAAAATTACTGCCATTCCCAAGCCAGGAAAATATTGGGGGTGAACCCAAGAAGAGGCTTATCAAGGGTGAGTACCGTTGCCTCCTCGCCGGGGTTGGCAGGACGGTTTACCGCAAAAATCCTATTGCCCAGGTTGCGATGGCCATAGGCATTGAAGATGGACGCACCGAGTTTCACCGAGCCCTTGTCGTAGGTGATCCGATGGGTGATGGTGAGGTCAAGTCGATGATAGGCAGGTAGTCTTTGGCTGTTGCGAGGCCCAAATTCAAGGAAATAGAGGTAATTTCCAGATGGAAGCTGCACGCCGTTCACTCCGTTTGCGGGTGTGTAGGGAATGCCCGAGGCCAGCACAAAGGTTGCCGATGCCTCCCACGGCCCCGCGATATACTGGTTTACCACTGATAATTGATGAGGCCGATCGAAGGAAGCAGGTACGAGTAAGCCCTCTTCGGTGCCGGGAAATCTTTGTAATACACGGCTGTAGGTATAGGCGATCCACCCGGTATAATTCCCGGTTTTTCGCTGTATCATGAGTTCAATTCCCGCAACTTTCCCCTGTCCGTCTGTGAGCCTTTCTCCCTGATCTGTCTCGTTGAGATTGGGGTTATATCGAAGCTCGTAGGCCATGAGCCCCGACATATTTTTCATATAGCCTTCCACCTGAAACAAGTACTGATCAAGATCGCAGGACAAGGACAGCGAGACCATGTCTGACCTGAGGGTATTCACCGAATCCTGATCTGCCAATGCCCAATAGTCTTCTCCGGCCTCAAGACCATTATATACGGACACATAGTTAAGGAACTGATGGTATCTCCCCACATTAGCCTGTATGCGCCAGAATTCGTTGGGTTGATAATAGGCCATGATCCGTGGCTCAATGAAGAGGGAAGGCAGATTGTTGAGCATATTTGTCCTCAATCCTGCTTCAACTCCCAGATACTTGCTGGAATAGGAGACCTCGCCAAACGCTGCATGCAATACCTGCCGGGTCATGGTCTCTTCAGCTGAGATAGGAGCCTGGCTATCATCAAGAGACTGCACGCCATCGAGCCAGAGCAGTGTCTGCTGAATGCCTCCGGTGCTGCGCCACGTTTTGGATGGGCTCCAACTATGCTCGATTCGGGTACTCACATCTTTGAGAAACTGGGAGCGGCGCAGGTCCGAGCGGTAAATGGGGGAGCCGTCCTCATCGAGGGAATAGGAATAGTGGTATCTGTTTTGGTAGCCTGAGTATGCGATGTTTGCCCGCGTGTAGTGTCGGGAGTTCCACTGCCTGGCAAATGTGCCCGAGGCACCGTCATTCACAAGCCTGAGCCGATCTTCCGTGATCAGGTCCAGTCCATTTCCCAGCTTCTCTTGCAGTCCAAAGGTGAGGTCGTCACCGCTCTTGATTGCAGTGATAGAAATCAGGTCTTTGTCATTGGGCCGATACAACCATTTTGCATTGATGTCGAAATAATGGAGGCGGGAATTAACCGAAATATCCTCCTCGTTATCCATGCTTTGCTGACCATAGAAGTAGATCGCCCCTTCCTGAAATCGGTTATTGAATAGCTGTTTGAAAAAGGGGCTGGGTGCCACATCGGTATAAGATCTGCGAGCAGCGATCAGAAGTCCTCCTTTATCGTCTTGCCAGGGCACTTCCACAAATGCCTGCGCATTCATCAGATTAATGGATGCTCCCATTCTGGGCTTAAGAACACGCCCCGGCTTGCCAGTGATATCGATCACAGCGGCCGTGCGCCCACCGTAGCGCGCACCCACCCCACTCCTGTACATCCTCACATCCTTCATTGCCTCGGGATTGATGGCACTAAGCAACCCAAAAAAATGTCCGGGTTGATATAGGGTGATTCCATCCAGCAAGATCAGGTTTTCTGCGGGAGTCCCTCCACGCACATACATGCCCGTGGCGCGCTCATTGGCCGAGCTAAGACCGGGAAGCAATTGTAGCCCACGCAGGAGATCACTTTCCCCCAGGCCAGATAGCAAATGAAGTCTTTGGGGATCCATCCGGATGTCTCCGCCCCCATCATTGATCCGGAGTGTCTGCCTCTCACCGTCGGTAATGATAATGTCTTCAATAGAGGTAGGCGATGGGGTGAGCTGAAGCACTATCGATTCATCATAGCGACAGGCTACTTTTTGGGGGAGAAAACCAAGATAGGTTACTACTAGGCTATCAGGAAAAGGAGAACCAATCAGAAGGTAAAAGTCTCCCGATTCGCTGGTGCTTGCTCCGCGCTGTTCGCTAATTCTGATGGTGGCAAATGGCAAAGGCTCCCCGGTATCGGCCTGGATCACCTTACCTTGAATTACCCGCACTTCGCTTTTTCGCTGAAGCGTAGAAACGCCCCTTTTTTCGATCGCATATTGCCCCCTTGAGAGCTCTATAGCTTGCAATCGGTGGGGAAAAAGGATCGCATTCAGCGCATCCCTGATTGGCACATCGATGAGGTCAATGCTGCTTACCTTGTCGCCAATAAGCTGGTTGTCATAGGCAAAAATGAGCCCGTAAGTATCGGATAGATCATTGAGAATGCCGGAAACCTTGCACTCCGTACATCGGTAGCTCACAAGCAGATCCTGCGACATGAGTGCTAATCCGCTGATAAGCAGATACACACACATCAGACCCTTCTTTGTGAAAACAGCGTACATTCTCCGGGTGTTTCCCGGAAATATACCATTATTTCAGAACGTTCCGAAGACGAATTTTCTGATTATCCCTGGCTACGATCTCCAGATTCATGGGAACAATGATGAGATTAAGCGCCTGATTGGCATCTTCATTGGGGAATCCACCAGTGTAGAGGCGCTCTTCCCCGTCATATTCCAGCACGATACCAAACTGCCGCTCATAGGCGCTCAATACCTCCGAAAGGGGAGTGGCCCGAAATTGGGTAGTTCCACTAATCCAGGAAGCATCGCTTCCGACAGACTCAAGGGCCAACCATCCGAGGTCAGATAAGCGGACACCTTCCCCTGCATGAAGGGTATCGGGTTCAATGCCTTGGGCTGATACAGCTACGGTTCCTTCGTAGCAGCTTACTACATAGTGGTCGGCATCAGCGAGAACTTCGAAGCGAGTGCCAAGAACTTGCACGGCTCCTTGTTCCGTCTCTACTGTGAATGGCGCGCCTTTGGACACCTGAAACAAAGCAGATCCCCGAAGCTGATAGCGACGGGTGTCACCTGCATGCAGGAGGGAGAGGCTGGAGCCTGCGTTGAGGATCACCGAGGACCCATCTTCTAGCTCGATGCTCATCTGCTCACCTGAGGCAGTCTGCCAGGACTGCTCGGGAGTGGAGGGTGGCAGGAGAAAAAGGACAAGCAAGGCGACTGCCGCGGCGACTGCCGCAAGCCAGTATAGTGGGGTAATGGAGCGCACCTTGGCCTGATCATCGAGGCGACCGGCTAGTTTGCTCCAGGCTTCATCTACGGAGAGTCCATCTTCCACCTTCCAGCTACCTGATTCCTCAATCAAGGAAAGGTAGGGGGCAAATTCGGGTTGCTGATGCAGTTGCTCTAATTCTGCAGCAGACAATTCTCCATTAAGCAAGCGGTCTAGGGTATGTTGCGTAGTCGAGGTCATTGGGATCTGTTCCTGTTCGGGGGTAATACAATTTTACCGATCCATACCCTACCACGCAATCGTAATGCCGGAAATTTCTTTTTATCAAGGGTTTAGGCTAAATCCAACCGATAATTCTACGCATCAATGGCAAAATTGACATTTCTCTTCTCAACCAGGTTTTGTCTCCTTGCTGGGAGTTGGTCTGATCGAATGTTTGTCGTGGTGAAAGTCGGTTTAATTTAGGGAGAGCGGATCCGGCTTCAATCCAGTACCCTCTCAGGGGGCACTTACAAGAAAGAGAGCCTACAAACAACAGAATAGTTGCTATGCAGGCACTCCTTCATGGTATTCCGATCAAGGTGATGTTTTGCTCAATACTGCTGAAAGCTCTTCACCAGATCATCAAAGAGCGGGCGGGTGAGGTCGTAGTCGTCTTTGCTGGTAGTAGAAAGCCCAAATGCGACATAATATTGTTCGTCATAGTCGATGTATCCGTTGGTGACCCACTTGCTGGGAATAGCCGGATTGTCTTTGTTGACGCCGGTGGAATATGCTTTTACAAAAGCGGGGAGCCCCGAAGCTGTCTGAAGGCTTGTGCGTTTTTGAAGGACAGTCGCATCTTTATTGGCCAGGAAAGTATTGTCCATCCAGAGAAAAATCGAGTCGAGGGTACTGCAATAGGGGAGATCCTTGTTGATATACTGGACCTGGATATATGGCTCGTTGAGAGCCATATCGCGCCCATTGCGCACATAGGTGGCGTAGATCCCGTTGTTGACATTGTTGGCTTCTGGCTTGACCCACGGCACGAGGCTATTCATCATGGCGATCAGGGCGGGCTGAGAGCTCAGGGTAAAAGACATAGAATATGCCTGATAGATGAGGCTGCGCCCTTCTCCCTGATATACAAAAGGAAAGGAAGTAGAATCGCCCAAGAGGCCTTTAGCCACATTGTTTCTGATGCGGGCTGCCTCTTGCTCGTTTGGTGTGTAGGCATTCACTGCCGACTCAGACGATTGGGCTGTGGAGCTGGCTTCCTGCGTAGTTTTGCTTTGGCAGGATACAAGGAAGATAGCGAGTGAGAAAACAACGTAGCGATTCATGAGCATAGCGGAAAAAAAAGAGAAAAGGAAAAAGCGTAGAGCAGCCCGTTTGAGTGCCGTGGCTACTCTTTGCAGCAAGATACGTGGATTTCGCTATTATCTGAAAAAGCAAGGCCCAGGTAATTTCGGTCCTGCCTGGCAGCAGAAATTCTTCATTCGTTTGCATAGGTAAAAATTTCGGCCAACTTCTGAATCAAATGGCTTTGGTTGAAACTTTGCGTTCGTAAATTCGAACACCAAACCAGCACAACTTTTTACCCTCATCAATAGCAACAACATCATTATGGCTTTTACTCTCCCTGCCCTTCCATACGACTACGAGGCGCTTGAGCCTCATATCGATGCACAAACCATGCACATTCACCATGGTAAACACCACGCGGGCTACACCAACAATCTCAACGCTGCCATCGAAGGAACAGCTCTTGCCGGGCAATCGATCGAGGACATTCTCGCCAACATCTCTCAGCACTCAGGCGCTGTGCGCAACAATGGCGGTGGTTTTTTCAACCACTCCCTCTTTTGGACTGTTATGAGTCCAGACGGAGGCGGGCTTCCTTCTGGTGCATTGGCTGAGGCGATCGACAAGGCATTCGGTTCTTTTGAAGGGTTCAAAGATGTGTTTTCCAAGGCGGCTGCTACCAGATTCGGTTCTGGCTGGGCCTGGCTCATCAAAAAATCCGATGGCTCGCTGGCGGTTACCTCTACCCCTAATCAGGACAATCCACTCATGGATATCGTCGAAGAAAAGGGAACACCCCTCCTCGGGCTTGATGTATGGGAACATGCCTATTATCTCCACTACCAAAATCGCAGACCCGATTACATCAATGCCTTCTTCCATGTGATCAATTGGGAAAAAGTAGCTGAGCTATATGCCTAAGTGCATGGCTTAAGGAAGCGTGAAAAATAACTTCCCGTTTCCTAAATACTTCATGACGGTAGATCGCTCCATTTCGGAGTTGACAATGTTCTCTCTACACCAGCTCTCTCTAGCATTGAGCTGGTGTTTTTTTGTTTCCTCTCCACGAATTGCGGGATCGACCTGTACAAAAAGACAAGAGGAATCCGGTCGCGCGGGTAATTTGACCATCAGCGCGGGTACTTTTTTGTATTCAGACACGAATCTCTATTTTCACAGCCGAGTTTATGTCTTTCACCCCCCTATGTACATGCCTACCAGTTCCCTCCAACGTTCAGCGATAGAGGCCAATTCTATCGCCTGGATATCTTGGTTCAATCCGTCGGATCCACATGGTTATATCGATTGGTCCACGTTTCAGCAATTAGCCCATGACTGGGAGGCAGCTTGTGAAAACCCTGCCATTAGCGCCATTGTGATTCATTCACAAGGACGCGATTTTTCGCCCGGCTGGAACCCAGATGCATGGCTCTATCAGGACGAGGCCTCTCTGGAGAAATTAATTTTGGATACACAGGACTTTTTGAAGCGCCTTGAGGCGAGTCCCAAACCTGTGATAGCTGCCATTCATGGCAAATGTTTGGGGCCGGGAATGGAGCTGAGCCTTGCCTGCCATTGGGTAGTCACCTCTCTGCACAGCAGCACCGTGTTTGGAATGGACGAAAGAAATCTGGGACTTGTGCCTGCGCTGGGAGCAACCGTGAGACTACCCAGATTGGTGGGATTACAAACGGCTCTTCATGTATTGCTTTCAGGGCGAACTTACTCAAGTGTAAGATGCCTCAAAATGGGGCTCGCCAATCGTGTGGTGGTGCCTGACCAGCTCCTAGCCACCGCTGGCAACAAGGCCAACTCTATGGCCCTGGGCCACAACAGTCCAGCACGCAAACTTGCGTTGGACTGGGTGCAGCAAGCCGTTGAGCGGATTTGGATTGGCCGAAGGCTCATCCTTCGGCATGCAGCCGAGCGAATCAACGAAATCACCCATGAAGCTTTTCCCGCTCCTCAACTCATCATGGATGCCACTGACACCGGCTGGAGAAGAGGCATGACAGAAGGGCTGGATCTGGCGCTCAAGTACGCGCTTCATGCCAGCAAAAACCCTGGCACTACTTCTCTGTTGAAGCTACGGCGGATGGCCCTTGACAGACAGCAAAAGGGCACAACTAGCAACCGCTCCGCCTTTGTGCGTAGGCTAACCGTGTTGGGAGGTGGTAGAATGGGAAAAGGGTTGGCCAAGTTGGGACGAAAATACGACCTGCATGTTGATCTGATAGAGCGAAACCCCTTTACCCTGAGAAATTTAGGGCCCTGGGCCAAAAAGCGGGGCGTGCAGATATTTTCTTCAGAGCAATATCACCCACACCTGGCAGCTGAGTTTATCATTGAGGCTGTCGATGAAAACCTCGCGCGCAAAACCCAGGTCTTGCAGCAGGCTGAGTCTATTCTGGATCCACAAGGATTCATCGCCACCAATACTTCCACCCTCTCTATTCAGACGCTAAGTGAATCCCTCAGGAGACCCGGAAAACTGGTAGGCATGCACTTCTTCATGCCTCCGGGGGCCATGCCGCTGGTAGAAATCATTGCGAGCCAATATACCGATCCAACGGTCGTAGATCAGGCGAAAGGGCTTGCTTCGCAGCTTGGAAAGGTGTGGATACAAACCAGTG
>JANQTF010000191.1 GCA_030731845.1 Bacteroidia bacterium
TCCTCAAACTGTGGGTAGGTGATGGAAAAGGCGCTTGGGCTGGGCTTCCAGGTCTGGGCCTCGGCGAGGGAGCTGATCATCCCAAAGATGATCAGGAGGGTGGTTGTGCGGATCATATGAAAACAAAAATGGGTTGAATCTGGGGTAAGATAGGAAGGAGATATAGTTTTTGAAATATTTCCACAAAGTTTTCGCATCCATTTCCCAATTCATGGGTTAACAATCGCGGTTCTATTTCGTTTTGTACTGGCATAATAATCTTTCCTACCTTACCGCAGCAGAATATCACCCCTTTAGATTGTGCAGTGTTTCCTTCCATCACGTGTTGGCCACAGCGCATTTATCCTTTAATCAGCATATGAAAGGCTATCTTTTTTCTAAATATATCCCCGATGGCTCCGGTCAAGACCCCTTCGAGCGGCTGCTCAAGATTTTTCTGGATTTGCTCACCTACACTTCTGGAGAGGTAGGAGAGGCGCTCAACTGGATGAACCAACTCGATCGGCAATACAACCTCACCAACAACGACTACGGCATGGGGGACTTCATCGAAGACCTCAAGCGCCATGGCTACATTGAAGAGGACGAACCTGCCTCGGGCAGCTTTCAGATCACGGCCAAGTCCGAGCAGAGCATTCGTCAGCGGTCGCTCGAAGAGATTTTTGGCAAGCTCAAGCGCGGCGGACAAGGCCGCCACCGCACCCCCAACTCCGGCATGGGCGACGAAGCCCTCAGCGAGCTCAAAGCATTTGAGTTTGGAGACCCTGTCGAAAACATCGCCATGACAGAGTCGATGCGCAATGCACAGATCAGCCACGGCATCGATGAGTTCATGATGACAGAAAGTGACCTGGAGGTGCGCGAGACCGAGCACCGCACCACGGTGTCCACTGTCTTGATGATCGATATTTCTCACTCCATGATTCTCTACGGAGAAGATCGCATCACGCCTGCCAAAAAAGTGGCCATGGCACTCTCTGAGCTGATCATGACCAAATATCCCAAAGACACGCTCGACATCATCGTCTTTGGCAACGATGCCTGGGCCATCAGCGTGAAAGACCTCCCCTACCTGCAAGTGGGGCCATATCACACCAATACTGTCGCTGGCCTTGAATTGGCCATGGACATCCTGCGCCGCCGCAAGGCTACCAACAAGCAGATCTTCATGATCACCGATGGCAAGCCTACCTGTATCCGCGAGGGCGTGCGCTATTACAAAAACAGCTTCGGCCTCGACAAAAAAATCCTCAACAAAACCCTCAACCTCGCCGCTTCGGCACGCCGACTCAAAATCCCCATCACGACCTTCATGATCGCCCGCGACAATTGGCTGGTGAAGTTTGTGCAGGAGTTCACACAGGTGAACAATGGCCGCGCGTTTTACACGAGTCTGGAAGGCCTTGGCGAATATATTTTTGAGGATTTTGAGCGCAATCGCCGGAAAAAGATGCGCTAGCGCATGGAGGGCCTCTTAGCTCAGATCCGCCAATGTCGCATCTGCGAATCGCATTTGCCCTTTGGCCCACGGCCTGTGATGACTGCCGGGCCTGACGCTCGCCTGCTCATCATCGGGCAGGCGCCGGGCAGCAAGGTCCACGCCTCCGGCATTCCCTGGGACGATCAAAGCGGAAAAAACCTCCGTGACTGGCTCGGCATGGATCCCGATGTGTTCTACGACCCCACACAAGTAGCGCTTGTGCCCATGGGATTTTGCTATCCCGGCACAGGACAATCAGGAGATCTGCCGCCCCGCCGCGAGTGCGCTCCCACATGGCACCAAGCCGTGCTCACAGCCATGCCCAACATCCGGCTCACCCTGCTCATCGGGGCCTATTCCCAAGCCTATTATCTCGGAAAAGACCGACCCAAAACACTGACCGAAACCGTCCGTAACTTCGAGGCATATCTTCCGCGCTACCTGCCCCTTCCACATCCCTCGCCCCGCAACAATATCTGGCTTCGCAAGAATCCCTGGTTTGAGCAGGATCTCGTGCCGATCTTGAAAGAGAAGGTGAGAGAGATGTTTTGAACAGGACCTGTGGTTAGGTAGCTCGGAAGGGGGCCGCTATGACCTTATTCACCGCAATCTCAATTCCAAGAGAGGGGAGTTCTACCAGATCTCTGATCGTGGCAATTGTATGTGCTTTATAGACGCCATTTGCGGGGCTTTCAAAGACTTCTATTTGCTGGTCGGAAAGATTCACGATCCAGTAAGCAGGAATGCCTGCGGCAGCATAGATGGGAAGTTTCACTTCCCGGTCTTTCTCAAGCGAAGAGTCCGCTACCTCGATGACCAGAAAAACATCAGCCGGAAGAGGATGGTTCTCTGCATAGTAATCCGCACGGGGCTTAAGGAGGGCAATATCCGGTTCTGGTTCGGAGAAATGAGGAATGGCGATGGGATTTTGGGTGCTGACCATGGCCTTTCCCTGGAGCAAATGATGGAGCAACTCTTCGAGTCTTCTGACCATCGCAGCGTGTTGGCTTCCGATTGGGCTCAACAACACAAGATCGCCTTCTAATAATTCCAGCCGATCGTCTCCCGTCAGAATCCCGGCCTTCATCATGGCGTGATATTCTGCGACATTGAGTAATCTGCGTTGAAGCTGGACGGCCATATCATCGATTCTTTGAATCTAGATACGCAATTATTGGGAATTCCGGTAACGAGGTGATAGGCAAACCCTGATCTGAACGGGCTGCTTTCGGTGCTTTGGTGGGCAGAATGAAATTTCGATCCTGATCCCAAAAAGATGGCTTGACATTCATGGAAAGGGGCCATGCGAGATCATACAAGTATCTTCTCAAACATCGAGTGGTTCCTCCTCCATCATGTCGCATTCTATTGTGGGGGACGAGGCCCATAACATAACAGCATGAGCCATTCCGAAAAATCGGGATGGCTCATGCTGTCTTATTCTAACAGATCTTCTTTACTCTTTGATGATGCGCTGTGTGTCGTGGAAGCTACCATTCTGAATGGTAATCATATAGACACCGGCTGGCAAATCACGTAAGGAAACTTGTTGTCTCCATGGTCCGACGTTGACACTTTCGCTGGACCGATAGACTACAGATCCCATCAGGTTTACTACGGTCATTTCCAGCTTGCCTGATTCTACGTTGGAAAGCTCCACTGTGACCTCCGTGCTTGCAGGATTAGGGAAGGTGCCGAGAATCGGCGTATTCGCCAACAACCCTGAAGAGCTGCCACCTACGACTGTAAACTGAATCGTTTTGGCCTGTCCCTGATCTCCCTTTCTTGATCTTTGGCTAAAGGGAGTAGCTGTCACTGTGTAGCTTCCTGGATGGAAGGTAACAGGGTTATAGTTTCCGTTGTTGTCCCCATTCAGGGCATAAGGCATGTTGTTTTCGGTCTGAAAATTGGCAGTACCATTCAAGCCGAATAACACGCTTCCTACTGGCGAGGGATTGGTCATCGCCCGAATCGATAGCTGATTTGTTCCCACTACACTCAAGTCAATCACGTCTCCATCTTCGATAGGGCCGATATCCTGATTGCTGTTCGCATTCACCAAGATAAACTCTGTGATCATGTCTGGAGTCGAGATCACAGTAAATGTGATCATAGCAGGTGTTCCCTGATCTCCTTGAGCATTGTTCATAGAATAGGGGGTTGCTCTGACGGTGTAGGTTCCAGGCACAAACTGGTAAGGATAGAAATCCCCATTTCCATTGTCGCCATTGAAGGCATAGGGGCTTTCGTTTTCGGTCCTGTGATTACTGTTTCCGTTGAACCAGAACCGAACACTTTCAATATCATTGCCCAGCACTTCAGCCCGCAGGGTCAAATCGTTGGTTCCGAGCACCTTCAGGTCGATCACGTCACCATCCTGGATCGGACCAATGTCCGTGTCAGTATCGGCGTTGATCAGCGTAAAGCCAGTCACACAGTCATCATTTCGCTCGACAGTAATGAAGTTGCTGCTCAGCTCGAAGCAGTCGTCGCTGAGTTGGCTGGTGAGGGCGTTGTCGCCCACTGATACCAAAATGTTTCCTGTGTAAGACAAGCCCCACACCAAACAAGCACCAACGCCGGCTCCTTCAAAGTCCACCATGTTGCCAGGAGGCAAACC
>JANQTF010000192.1 GCA_030731845.1 Bacteroidia bacterium
CGCTACTCGCGGATCATCAGCTTGATCTGCTGTCGATAATGACCGTGAGAAACCTCCAGCGTATAAATCCCACTGCTGAGCTGACCTCTGTTTATCCTCAGGGAATTCCCCCGTACAGGTTGCTGGAAAAGCCTTCTGCCCTGCAGATCGTAAACAATGGCCGTCCATTCTCCAACATCCGGGAATGTCACCTCTGTGAATTCTTCAAATGGATTTGGGGTGACCACAATGGGCGAGTACGGCCAGGTTTCAATCCCATCGTTTCGTAGATCAAGGAACAGCGTGAGTGTATCTGCCCAGCATTCATTTCGGGCAACCTGGGTTGCTTCATACATCCCCGCCTTTGGGAAAGTGATCACCGGATTCTGAAGCGTGGAGGTGATGCCATTCTGGAAATACCAGAAATAGTCATTGGCACCACTACTGTTATCGGTGAAGGCAATTTCAAATCCATTCCCCGTCAGGTTCCAGTTGAATTCTGCCTTGACCTTCGGAACGGCATTCACAAACACACTGTCACTGGAGGTGAAACCGAAATCATCCGTCACCGTCACCACATACCAACCACTTTGTGAAATAGCCTTCGCATCCGATAGCGAAGGACTTACTACTGTGTTTCCCACATTCCATTCATAGGTGTAAGGTGCCATGCCCGTAGCCACGATATCCGCCACCAAAAGGTCACCTTCGCAGTAGAACGGCAAGGGCTGTAAAACTACCTCCGGTTGTGTGTAGATGGTGTTGAGGGTTGAGTTGGTATAAATCGGAGGGTTAAAGTCGAAATAGATCGCCGCGCTGTTGGTGATTTCGGTTCCGATTGGCAAGTTTGGATAAAGCCCGAGCTGGAAAGCGACAAAGCCCTGACTTCCAGCCGGATCATCCATTTCTGCCGGTAGATTGATGTTGGCAAAGGTGAAAACCATGATCGAATCTTCTTCCACCGCCATTCTAAATCGGTGGCTCGCGCCCAGCGTTCGGTATTGACTCAGGTCAAGGTGGGCGGGCAGCGTGTCTCGCAACACTACATAGCTGGCCGGATAATTCCCCGTATTCTGAAATCTGATGCGGTAATCCAGGGTTGGAGTGCTGGGCAGGATAAATCCTGGCTCGCCGATCCCTGTTGGGGTGACTTGTTTGTCATTCGGATCATAAGAGGCTACCACCTCAGCGGCGTAGCTATCATGATTATTGACCGTGTCTGTCTCCCCGAGAATCACCGTGATGCTCGCCTGCGCCACGATGGTGTCACCAAGATTGATACTACTCCCCACGGCGAAATAGGCGAAGCAAGTCATCTGTTGAGTGGGCAATAAGGTGCCTGTGTCCCAGGTGACGGTGTGGTTCAGCAGATCCACAGCTACTGGGGCTGGGGCATAGCTGATCGGAGTCAGTCCGGCTGGGTAGGTGAGGGTTTTGAGCGCAGACTTGCTCACCAGCATCCCATTGTTGAGGGCCGTCACATAATATTTTACCGTCGAATTCCATACCGGTGGCGTGCAGGAAACGGATACCTCCAAATCATGATACAAAAGTGTATCTACCCCAAAGTCAAAGCCGCTGGTATCAATGCCATACTGGGCATTGTAAACGGTGTAAGACGCCGGACACACCAGGTTGTTGAGGTAGCTGCTGAACACTTCCAGGTAAACAAGCCCGGTATCAGCTTTGAATGAAAACACGCCGTTGGAATCGGTGAGGACCATCCCGCCGGGCGAATAGTTGATCAGAACGCCTTCCAGCCCAAATTCGCTCGAATCTCCCAGGCAGTCGGTATTCACATCATGATAAACCCGACCCGAGATGGTCACGAAGCAGGAGTCTGTGGGACTCAGGATGACGGTTGCTTGCTGAAAACAGCCTACGCTATCCTCCACAATCACGCTGTAGCCGCCCGGTGGGAGGCCTGTCAGGGAATCTGCTGTTGATCCATTGCTCCACAAGTATGTGTAGGGCAAGGTTCCGCCTGATGCCTGGGCATAAATGCTGCCCGTTGGCAAGCTACAATCTGGTTGAATCACCGAGGTATTCAGCAGAATGTCTTGTGCCGTGATCAGGAAAGTATCGGTGAAAGTCTTGCTGGTGGTAGAATCAAATGCAGTGACCCAATACGTGCCTGGAGGCAATCCTGTGATCAGAGAGTCCGTGGCGCCGGTATTCCACACATAACTGAAAGGCCCTGGAGCCCCCAACACATGGATGGAGATGCTTCCAATGCTATCCTGGCAGATACTGTTGACAATGGTCGGGATGATGCAGGTACCCGTCGGCGATACATAAAAGAGGTCGGAGGTGATTCCCGGAATGGGGCAGGCGCCATCTGTCACAGAAACAAAAAAGGCTTTGAGGCTTGTGTCGGCAGCGGTTGGGGTCCAGCTGACTGACAGGGTCAGGGTGTTGGCTCCACTGGTGGTAACTGTTGCCCCTGGCAGCGCTGTTAGGATGGAGTGGGTGACACTGAGCGCCTGGGCCTGATTAGGATCAGAGAAGGTAAGATCAAATTGCACAATGCCTCCGGCGCAGAAGTCGATCACGTTTGGCGACGCCATCACCCCGCCGCTGAGGTTGCTGATCCCGTTGATGCTGGGCGGGAGATTACTGCTGCATTGTTGCACGGTGAGAAACAGGTCGCGCTCGGTCTTGCCGACGAGCATTCCGTTTCGATATTCCTCTACCAGAATCTTGATCACAGCATTCACAAACCCTCCAGGATTGGCCGATACACTAAGGATGCCAGTCTGAGGATCCAGAGAAACGGTCCATCCTGGCCCCATGGGATTGAAAAAGCTGTAGCCTGGTAAGTATTGAACCTGAATCCCGGCTACATCCATGGCTGGCACAAGCAGATACTGCAAGGAGTCACCGTCGGGATCTGTTCCTCCCACAAAGAAAGAGCTGGACTGCCCGTCGCACAGACTCAGTGGCAGGGGCAGCAGGTCTGGATTGCTGTTGGTCACGCCTACGAAAATAGGGTGGTCCAAAAAGATGCCGGTTGTACCCGGATTGATCAGGGAAGTGATGCTGCTCGCCCGGCAGCAATTGGAGAAGGTGAGGTTCAGCACCGGATTGGGAATGGTGGGATTGCAATTGGTCACCTGGATCACCTCTTTGTGCTTGATGTAGGCAATGCCCGAGACTGGGGAGCCGGGATTGGTGCAGCTCGTGAACAGGGTAGGGCACAGGGGCGTCACCTCGATGAAGCTCACCACTTGCCAGGCTGTGTCCACCATAAAGCTGCAACCGGCAGAGGAGGTGGCGCTGTATGTCGGGGGCAAAGGAAGCAAAGATGTGCTGCCTATCGGGAAATACGAAACCGAAGCAGCGCCAGAGCAATCGAGGTATTGGGCACTGAAAAGCCGATATTGGCCATTTCCAAGGTCTTGGTGCCACACCTCAAGTGAGGTGAAATGGGTCGCATAAGAGGACCCTCCATATAGCAACAGGGTGAGTGCCGCCCAAAGGGCGGCGGTTGTAAAGTTTCTCATAGGGAATCACGTGTTAGATAAAATCTACGAAAAGGTAGAAATTTTTGGGAACAATAGGATGTTTTCCCTTCACACGCGATTCTCTTTTTATGATTCTGGTGATTTCCCTACCGCCTCACCATCAGCTTCTTGCGATCGGTCGCTTTGCCGTCGGAGACTTCGAGGAGGTAAACGCCTGCTGGCAAGTGGCGGGTATCGAGGGTGTGGGAGGAGCCTTGGAGCACTTCCTTCCTCACCTCGCGCCCGCGCAGGTCGAGCACACGGAGGCTCCAGGCTTTTGCCTCAGGAAGGGTCACTAGCGTGAGGCTTGAGGTGGGGTTGGGGTGAATCTTGATTTGCTGGTAAGGCCACAGATCAATGCCATCGTTGATGAGTTGGATCGTTTGGGTACTCGTATCTGTCCCACAGATGTTGGTGACAGCAAATTTCACGATATACTCCCCCGGCTGCGTATAGACGACAACAGGATTTTGTAGCGTGGAGGTGTTTCCATTGCCAAAATCCCAGAAGTAGCTGGTCCCATTCTGACTGCTGTCGGTAAAGGCGACTTCAAAGCCATTGCCAGTCAATTCCCAGTCAAAATCTGCGAAAATCCCAGGTTCGGTGTTCACCAGCA
>JANQTF010000193.1 GCA_030731845.1 Bacteroidia bacterium
AGAAAAGCGCAGCTGCGGGTCTTGCGCCCGTAGCTGCGGGTCTTGCGCCCGCAGCTGCGGGCCTTGCGCTTCTCAGGAAGCATTCCCCTAAAATTGTACCCGATAACTGAAGATCGGCAGGATGCTGGCCCCTCTTTGCAAGATTTCCATGTCGAGCAAAGCGTCGTATTCGCGGTAGGCAGGCGCAGCGCTTTGCAGCATATTTTTGATCTGAATGGCCCAGGTGCCGGTGTAGCGGGCTTTGTGGTTGGTGTGGGTCCAGGTGAGGTCAAAAATGTAGAGCGGGTCGTCCTGAAATTCGAAGGGGCGGGTCTCATCCAGCACGGTTTCGCGGGCGGCGCTGCTCGCAGCGAGGTCGATGGGGGTGTACACCTGACCGCCCAGCGCGGTGAGGGCAATGTTGAGGCCCATGAGCTTGTTGCTCCCTTTCTTTTTCCCGATGGTCCATTCCTGCCCCGCCAAAAAGTTGAACTTATAGCGGTTGTCGTAACGGGTGCGGTGGCTTGCGCCCGAAATGTCGGTGTAGGAAGAATTGAACAAGCTGCTGCTGATCAGGTAATAAAATCCTTTGGTGGTGTATCGCTCAAAGCTGATGTCGAGCCCATAGTTAGTGGCGGTTCCGCCATTCACAAGCGGGCGCAGCTCCACGAGTTCATCGAGATTGAGAATAGAAAAGGTGCCCACAGGGGCCACCGGAACGTCAAACAAGTGTTGATAATACAGCTCCAGGCGAAGCTTGTGGTTCACCCAGAGATTGGCCACATAGCTCAGCACAAAGTGGTGGGCTTTGAGGAATTTCAGGTCTGTGTTGGGACGAGCCGAAGGGTCTGCGGATTCCCGATCACGGGTCATGTACACCGCAAAGTGCTCCTGCTGACTATGAAGCCCATAGCCGATGGAGAGCAGGTGCTCAGGATCTGCCTCAAAGGTGAGGCCCACCCGGGGTTCCAGCGTTGTTTGCCCGTTGATGCTGTAGTGCAGGCTGTGCACGCCCAGGTTGGCGAAGAGCCGATCGCCGATGGCAATTTTTGCCTGTGTGTAGGCCTGCACACTGTAGGTGCGACCCGTTTCCTCAGCGCGGGTGACGAGTTCGTCGTTGACGTAGTCGTATTTCTGAGAAATGAAATCGTGCTGGGTGGTGTTGAGGATCACCCCGGTTTTCCAAATCAGGCGGGAGCCGAGATGCGTGCGCAGGGAAGTGGTGAAGCTGAGCGGCTGATTGGTGTATTGGTTGAAGTCTCGCTGACGAAAAACCAGGTCATTCTCCAGATACTCTTTGTTGTCCTCCAGAAACGTCGCAGAGCCGACCAGGGCACTATGGAGGAGGTTGTTTTTGCCTAAAGCGAGGGTGTGCGTGATGCCGCCCACGCCCATGTTGGAGCGGAGAATGTTGTTGAATCGATCGAGGTCGTTTTCCCACTTGGCGCTGTCGAGCTCGGGCGTGTTGGGCCGCTGACTGAGGCCGCCCATTCCGAAAATGGTGAATTTACCCGCCTTTTCGGTCGGAAACACGAGGTTGAAGGACAGATCGGAATAGGTGGGAACGGTCACATAGGAAATCACCCGATTCACGAGGTTGAGAGAAGAAAAACGATAATTCACGAGATAGCTGGCGCCGCCGCCTTCCTTGAAAGGGCCCTCAGCAGAAAAATCGACGCCCAGGACGCCAGCCTGAAAGGTGTATTCGCGTTTGCGATTGTTGCCTTCGCGAAAGCGCATATCAAAGACTCCGGCACTGGCATTGCCATATTCCGCGGGCCAGGCTCCCACAAAAAAGTCGGAGTTGTCCAGCATTTGGATGGAAAACAGTGTGAACGACCCGCCGCTCGACCCGATGCGGGCAAAGTGGTTGGGGTTGGGAATGTCGATGCCCTGGAGTCGATAGAGGAGGCCGCGGGGCGAGTTGCCGCGGATAGAGATCATGTTGTCGGAAATAAAGGCATTGGGCGTGATGCCAGGCATGTTGGCGGCAAGCCGCGTGGGGTCGTCGAGACCACCGGCAAACTTGCGGGTTTCTTCCACATCAAAAGACAGCGCACTCACTGGCGCCATGGTATTGATGGCTTTGCCTTTCTCTTTGGGAGGCATGATGGCCACCTCGTCGAGCTCGTAGAGCCTCGGTTCAAGACTCACTTCGAGCACCAGCTCTTTGGCAGAGTTGATCAATACGCCGGGGCGCGTAATGGACTCATAATCAGGATGAAAAAAGGTGAGGTCATGGCGGCCAATGGGCACATTATCCAGAAAAAACTCCCCTCGGGTATCGGTTCTGGTTTCGAGCTGGGGAGTCATGGTGCTCACGATCACTTGCACCCCTGCAATCGGCTCGAGGGTGGAGGCATCGATGAGGTGACCGCGCACGACTCCGGTTCTCGTTTGAGCAGAAATGGAAGACAGGAGGAAGAGGAGGAAAAATGAAAGGGAAAACGTGTATTTGGAAACCATTGGGTGATGTTGGTTCGGTAAAATTGGCTGCAATTGAGCCGATTCCCAAGTTTGCAGCGCAAGCTGGGGGCCAAATGTTGCTGAACAAATGATTTTGATCGCTGAACCGGATACCAAGGATCATTGTTCCAACAACGGACGGCAAAATTCAAGATTCCATGAGAATCTTATGTCATGCAAATCATGTTTATCTTGTCCCAAAAGATTCTTTCACCCATTTTCTTCTTATCTCGATCTAATATGACCCGCATTCTCTTGATTGTCAACTTTTTGACTTCCACCCTCATGGCTCAAACCTCCTCTACCTTCGGCAATGAGTTTCTCCCAATTTGGCAGCGAGCCTGCGCTTATACCCTCGAAGCCGCCGATGCCATGCCTGAAGAACGCTATCGCTACCGCCCGGACTCGACGGTGATGAATGTTGGCGAACATTTGGTGCATATTTCTGAAAATCTCTATTCCCTCACCAGTCGGTTCATCACCGAAACCGAATTCCCCAGCGATCGCTACACCCGCCGTCCGGCGGATAGCCTCAGCAAAGCGGAGATTCGCACCATTCTCGAAGATGCCTGCGCCTTTGTGACTGAGCCTCTCAGCACCATGACCGATGAGGAAATGGGCAGCATCGTCCCTTCCTTTTGGGGACCTGACCCCGCTTCCCGACGGGTGATTTTCATGCTCATGCGCGACCACATGACCCATCATCGGGCTGCGCTCGTGGTATATCTTCGAAATAATGGCATCGAACCGCCGCGTTTCAGAGGGTGGTGAGCAGGGATACTTCCCACACAGCCAGGGATTTATCTGCAAAAGCGCCATTCATTTCGGTGCAGTTCTCATTCAACAACATGATCGGCGCAGGAAAATAGAAAGGTGCCAATTGCAAATTGAGCGGGCGCCAGCCACCGGTAACGATCTCCTCGTTGCCGGGCTCTTCGGGAAATGTGGTGGTCATGAGGTAGCGAATGTTGCTTCGCTTCAGGTTGGCAAGCACTTCAGAAATATCCGAGAAGGAAAGATGCACGAGGCAGTCTCGGCAAAAAAGCAGGTCGTGATCGCCCAGCTCACTGCTCATGAGATCGAGCTGTTGGAACGCCCTGCCTGACTCGCCATAGCGACTCTCGTTGGCCGCGACGATCTCGGCCACAATGTCACCGCCTGTGTAGGCGATTCCAGACAAATCCACCTCCTTCATCCAATTGAAGTCCCCGCAGGGGGCGTCGAGGAGGCTGTGCACGCCCAGTTTCGCCAGCAAACCCGGCAGACCAGCGATCAGTTCTCGCGTCTGCGCCAAGGTAGAGCCAAGCCCGGAAATGGATTCTTCACTGGTCCAGGTGCGGCTCTTGGCAATGTCCTCAAACACTTGCGAGGGCTCTTGCCCGGCAAACTGATCGCCGTCGGCATAGTCATAGAGTCGGGCACGTGCAGATTGATAGGGCTGAATCATGGGTCAAAGAGGAGCTAAAAAAGAAGAAAGGGATTGGAAAAAATACGTTCCTCCTCCGTTATACCCAAGCATTTCCTTTTTGTGGTCGCAGACTCTGGCTACAGGATCCTTTAGGTAAACGAGGACGGGGTAGCCTCTTCTCCCATTGCCATGCGATTACACCGCATCAGGATTTCCTGCATCTCATTGCCGGGGCTGTGTA
>JANQTF010000194.1 GCA_030731845.1 Bacteroidia bacterium
AACCTGCGGCTCCTCTTGCTGGGTTTCCTTCGTGCCACAACTCAGGAGGAAAGGAAGAGACAGGAGCACAAGGAGAGAAAGACCGAAAGTTTTGGATAATTGACGATGCATGTTGGTAGAAGTTGAAAGGGCAAGTTATCAATCCCTGATCGAATATTCTCTTTCTTGGGGGTAAATATTGGAACTCCTTTGGATAGCAAAAGCTCCATTTGTCTCGCCAAGCTCTTGTCTCCCTCCTGATCCCTCACATGAGATCTTACAGCAACCCCGGGAATTCATTTTCTCGCGTTCCATGGGCGTTCAGAATTAAATCAGAACTTTGTATCTTTATTCCATGGCAGAAACATCACTCTCAGGATATAGCTACGCAGACTATCTGGCGCTGGAGCAAGATGGCGACGTGAAATACGAATTTCACGACGGTTTCATTACCGCCATGGCAGGCGGGACGCCCAGGCATGGGCAACTTACCTCCAATATCAACCGAGCCTTGGGGAATTCCCTGGTTAACCAAGATAAACCGTGTATTGTCTTTAGCTCTGATGTGAAGGTTCGTATTTCTTCTACGAACAGGACCTTTTATCCAGACCTTTCTGTAGTTTGTGATACGCCCGAAACAAGCGAGGTTGATCAACACGCCATCATCAATCCTCAACTCCTCGTTGAGGTTCTGTCCATAAGCACCGCAGATTTTGACCGGGGGGCCAAATTCACGCATTACCGGCAGCTCGTTTCCCTCAGAGAATATGTTCTGATCAGCCAGGATGAGATCATGGTCGATACCTATTATCGCACCGACGACGGCACCTGGGAAATCGAAAGCTATCAAAGCCTGGAGAATGTCGTGGTCCTGAAATCTGTGGGCGTGGAAGTAGCCATGACAGACATTTATCGGAAAGTGGAAATGGAGGGGTGAAGGGGAGGTTTTTAAGCTTGCAGGCATCATATGCGGCGCGTGAGCCATCCATGTTTTAGCCAGTGCAAAACCCGTAGATTCCTCATAAAACCTTATTCTTTTCTGGTGATCAACAACTTATGAAATTCATCATCCTCACTCTCTCCCTCGCTCTGCTCAGTTGCCAACAGGGCAGCAAAGCCATGGAGGAAACAGCCACTTACCCTGAGGTGATTATCGTGGGAGCCATGAAAAATGTGATGTGGAAAGGTGAATTAGCAGGCCGCATTGACCTTGACACGATTGCCGATACCAAGGGCCTCTATGGCCTCGGACCCCAGAGCTTCTTGACCGGCGAACTCTTACTCAAGGACGGGGTCAGCTACCTGTCAAAGGTCAGCTCAGATTCTACCATGAGCGTAGAGAAAACCTACCAGGTTTCAGCGCCCTTTTTTGTGTACGCGAAGGTAAACGAATGGCAGGAACTGGAGCTCCCTGCTGAGATTCATACGATCCCCGAGTTGGAGGCATTCATTGACCAGCAAACAACCGAAGCCAGACGCCCTTTTGCCTTCAAGTTGCGAGGCAAGGTGGCAGAAGCGGTCATTCATGTTCAGAATTTACCGGCGGGAAGCACGGTGACTTCACCTGAAGAGGCCCATCAAGGGCAGGCTACCTATCGGTTGAACGACAAGCAGGTCGAAATCGTGGGCTTTTTTTCCACCCAGCACAAAGGCATTTTTACGCATCACGACTCCTTTTTGCACATGCATCTCATCACGCAAGACGAAACCATGATGGGGCATTTGGATGAAGTCTTGATGAATGACATGGCGTTGTTCCTACCAAAAAGCTAATCCATCAGTGCCAGCCAGATTGGCAATATTTATAACTTGCCAGTCGAAAGGCTTCCTTATAAAAAATCCTGACCAAGTCGAACACCTCATGGAGCATCTTGAGAAAACCGAAATTATCCTGAAAAAGGAGGCAAAAATCGCCAAATTAGAGAAGGAAATTGCGAATCACCGAAGGGTGATCAAATCCCTTCGCACCAGGTTGCAGAATCTCCAGACGAACATCCGAGACATGGAGCGCACCACGTTTAGCAACATAAGCGGCTTCATCGAACGGTTGCTCCGCATAGAAGCGGAGTTCAAAGACTTAATGGCCAAGGCGCTGGCCCACAAAAAGATCTTCAAAGACAAGGAAATCCGAAAGTTGGCGAAGGAGTTGCTGGAAAGTATCAGCGGCAATAATGACTTGACAAGCGAGTTATTTGAGCAACAGAAGAAGGCATCAGAATTCAACCCCGAAGACTATGCCACAGAAGATGGCGAAGCAAAGAGCCATGACCCTTTTGCTGAATTCAGGCCAGAAGTGAGTAAGGAAGAGCAGCGCAGTCACCGCAAGATCTATCTCCGACTCTCGCAAGCCTTTCACCCCGATCGTGCCCGCAATGAGGAAGAGGCAGAACGCAATCACCGCCTCATGCAGCAGATCACCCAGGCCTATCAGCAACACGATATCGAGGCTTTGCTGGAGATGGAGAGACAGTATTTGGAGGAAGAGATGGATCCCGCATGGCTCGACGACGCGGAGCGCCCTACCCTGCTCGATAGTCGCATTGAGCGCCTGAAGCGAGAGCGCGGCTTTCTCCTTCAGCAAAAAGAGCGCCTCAGCGAAGAGATCAAAAACATCCGACAGTCTGAGTTGGGACAGACACTGACGGAATACGAACGTGGCAACCGCAACGGCGACGGATTCGAAGCCACGCAGGTTGTGATGGAGACCGAACTGGAAAATCTTGCTCATCTGAACAAGGTATTAGCAGACGCCCTCAAGGTAGGTGCCTTGACCCCTGAACTAGAAGGATTTTTTCTGTTTGAAGAAGAAGATGATGATGACGATTACTCCGCCCTTTTTCTCGGGGACGACTCCCTGTCTGCTGAGATGCGGGAGCTGGCAGAGTTGTTAATGGGAGGAAATCCTACTACCCCCAATGCAAAACCGCTCTTCAAGAACGATGAGATCGTGAATGTGGACCTGGAAAAGTATTTTGATGAGCCAGACATGCCATCTGTTGGCACCATGCGAGTCTTACAGCATGAATGGCAAGAATTGATGGGAGGATTCACGTATGAAGTATTGCCAGAGGCATCCATTATTTCAGAACTTTCTGAAGAGTCGATCATGCACTGGATCGATTCCCGATCTCATTTGCCATTCATATGGATAGATGAGGAAGACATGAGCAAGGTGCCGAAGAAGAAGAAACAAAAGGATTTTGATACCATGAAGGCGGTAGCCATCGGGCGAAAGCGCATATACAAAGCCTTCTTTGACAATGATCCCAAAAACTTCCCTCCAGATCGGGTAGCCCGACTCAACGAGATCTTGTTTGCCTATCCACGCTTTTCAGACGGTGAAAATTGGATGGAGTTTTTTGCAAAAAATCCCATGTCCTTCCCGTTTACGGCCAAGATTCGAAAAAATTCCTTTGTAAAATCCCCCCCAAAACCAGTGAATGTGTTGGACATCTATGAGTATGATCAAGCTGGCGGCATCATCATGGTCTATTCATACCATAACCAAGTCCAAACCATCCCGCTCGCTTTCCTGGATATTCGGCCCAAATCCGAACAGGAGAAAATCATCATGGATGATTACCAAGCCTGGGCTAAAGGGCGGCTTGCATGCTTCTTGTAGGGGGGGATCGTGAATCACTCAACAAGCATTCTGCCAAAGCCAGGGAAGTCACCTCACCAAAATCAACTTGCTGATCTGATCCTTGTCGCTGCTCACGCGCAGGAGGTAGCTCCCCTCAGCCAGCCGCTCCTCAAGGTCGATCGCTTGCTCGATGAATGGCTCCTTGCTTCGGAATGTGCTGCGCCAGACTACCCTGCACATCCACCAATTGGCCATCTGTCACGCCATTGGCCCCGTAGTTCCAAAGCAGCTGAACACCGGAAAAGTTCACGTTTCCGCTTCCATCTGTGCTTCGATAGATAAAAACCCCTTTTCCATCGGGAGACGTATTGATGGTAGAACCACCCGGCTGGGTGTGCCCGTCGCCGGCGGCGGTACCGTTCACATAGTTGAGGGTTGCGTGAACCCAGTTGCCCCCAGAATTGCGATACTTCACAAATATCCAGGCAGCATCCCAGTTAGATGGGCCC
>JANQTF010000195.1:0-2206 GCA_030731845.1 Bacteroidia bacterium
CAGTCGCACACATAACGGGCGGATCCGGCTCAGATCTTGATGATCGAGGTCTTGACCCTAGACTCCGTGTACTTCATAAAATAGAGGCAACTTGAGAAACTTGCTGATGATCAGGCCATTGACGTTGAGGTAGGCTGCACGCTCATAGACAAAGTCAGGATTGGTAGCCTTGATTTCGCGATACATCCTCGGCAACTCCTTCAGCTGTGAAAAGAATCTCCTCAGATCACGAACCATTCCCCACCACTTGTTTTTGGTAGAAAATCTGGGTGCAGGTGCCTTGGCACCAGAGGCTTTTTGCACTCTGGGCACAAAGTTGCCTTGCTGAAAATATGGTAAGCTAGCCTGGTTGGCAACTACTTTGAGATCCACATGAGAACCGAGCTCACGTATGCCGGTGGTGATGTGCATATACGCACCGGAAAAAGGCTTGAGGCAGCCTGTTTCCGTCATGATATATACAGCCTTGAGCAGCTTGAGGCGCGGTGCCACCTCCTTAGCGATAGTATGTTCTGATAGATTCTGCGACATAATCGATCATTTCCTGGTTCATCTCAGGGAAAAATGGCAACGACAAAATAGCATCCTGATAAGCAGCTGCCACGGGGAAATCCTCCCTGGAGTGTCCGAGGTAGGAATAAGCTGGCAAAAACGGAAGGGGAGTAGGGTAATGGATTACCGTTTGAATTCCGCGAGCGTCGAGAAAGGTTTGCAGTCCGTCTCGATCCTGCGCCCGAATCATGTAGAGGTGATACACGTGCTCAGCTCCTGGTCTCACAGCCGGTAGTTCAATTTCCTCAATACCCTCCAAGGCCGTTGCATAAGCCTTTGCCCAAAATTGGCGTTGTTCAGTCCATTTCAAAATGTGACCTAATTTGACCTTGAGCACGGCGGCCTGCAAGCCGTCGAGGCGGCTGTTGATCCCCTCCATGTGATGTTGGTGCTTGATCAGTGCGCCGTGATTGGCATACATCCGGCACTTTTCGGCCAGCGCATCGTCATTGGTAAGAATTCCACCTGCATCTCCATACGCACCAAGATTCTTTCCGGGATAAAAGGAGAAGGTGGAGGCAACGCCAAATGTCCCTGCGAGCTGCCCGTTGAGCGTGGCGAAGTGAGACTGGGCACAGTCTTCGATCACAAACAAGCCGTGGCGCTCGGCAATCTCCATGATCTGATCAATCTGTGCGGGGTGGCCGGTCAGGTGAACCGGGATGATTGCTTTGGTAGCGGGTGTGATTTTTCGCTCAATATCGGCGGGGTCAATGGTGAAGTACCCTGGTTCAATATCTGCGAACACTGGCTTAGCCCCCGCTTGTGTGATGACCTCTGAAGAGGAAATCCAACTGTTGGCCACCGTGATCACTTCATCTCCCTGGCCAATGCCCAGCATTTTGAGAACGATGTAGATCGCATCGGTGCCGTTGGCCACGCCAATGCAGTGCTTTGCGCTCATCATCTCGGCAAAGCCATGTTCAAACTCTGTGATAATTGGCGTTCGGATAAAAGCCGTGTTGTCAATCACATCGGCTATGGCAGCATCCATCTCTTCTTTGATCGAGAGATACTGGGCTCTGAGGTCTGCGAAGGGCACAGACATGGTTTTTACGCTCATCTGATTTTTTTTGCAGGGTTTCCTACGTAAACCCCAGGTTCTGTAATATCTTTTGTGACCACGGCTCCAGCTCCCACGACCACATGATCGCAAATGCTCACCGGGAGAATGGTAGCATGGGTTCCGATAGAAACATGGTTGCCGATCTGCGTGCTTCGCCACTTGGTCTTGTCTCCACCCGCCGGTCCGCCTGATTCAAAAAGATCGTTGATAAACATAGCGCCATGCGAAATGAAGCAGTGATCCCCAATTGTGACCAGCTCGCAGATAAAAGCATGTGACTGCACCTTGGTGTGATGCCCGATGCTCACATCCTTTTGAATCTCCACAAAAGGACCAATAAAACAATGGTCACCGATGGTGCAGCCGTACAGATTGACGGGTTCAACCACCTTGACATGTTCGCCGAAGGTCACGTTGCGAATAGCGATACTGAGCAATTCTGGATTATGCATGGGTAGTATGTTGAGTAATGCTTTCGTAGATGCGCTCAATGATTTCGACGGTCTTGAGTCCTTCAAATCCATTGGTTGTGATGGAGCCACCATCTTGCAGTACCGATGCCACATTGGCATATACCTGATCGTGGTT